>CAYTMO010000024.1:0-16023 GCA_964439045.1 uncultured Candidatus Saccharibacteria bacterium | reverse complement strand
TAGGACTAGGAAACCCTGGTACAGAATACGAAAACACTCGGCATAATGCTGGTAGGATTGTGGTAGAAAATATTAAAGACAAAATAGAAATACCGAAAATAAAATTCATCACTCCGGACACTTTTATGAACAATTCGGGTAAAGCAGTAATTCCATTTGTAAAAAGTAAAAAAGATCTGAGCGAGCTAATAGTAATCTACGACGATATAGATATACCGCTTGGAAAAATTAAAATTTCTTTCAATCGTTCCTCAGGAGGCCATAATGGAGTAGAGTCTATAATTAAACATTTGAAGTCTCAAGAATTCCTTCGTATTCGAATTGGTATATGTCCGAGTACCCCAACAGGCAAGAATAAAAAACCAAAAGGGGAGGATAAAATATTAAAATTCCTACTTGGTGAATTTAAAAAAGAAGAACTATCTGAACTCAAAAAACTTTCCAAAAAAGTCACCGAAGCGATAGAAATTATTTACAAAGAAGGCTTCCAAAAAGCGATGAGTTTGTATAATTAAATCTCCTTAATCTTCTCTATCGCTATAGACTTCTCTCCATTTCGAATTGTCACTTTGCCAGAGAGGGCGACACATTTTTCGGAGGCGATTAGTTCTATATTGTCCGCAAAAAGTTTTGGGAATATCACAGCTTCTATCGAGCCGGTTAAGTCTTCGATAGTGAGAAATGCCATACGGTCATTCTTCTTGGTAATGACTTGTTTTACATTGGTAATCATTCCACCTATGGTGATAGGGTAGCCATTGCCCACTTCTTCTTTTATTTTTTTAATATTCATTGGTTTAGAAGCCAATTTGTCTTTAAGTCTTTCTAGTGGGTGACCAGAAATGTAGAGTCCTAGGAGTTCCTTTTCCCACGCTAGCTTCTCCGTCTGTCCTGCGAGCTCGGCGGGTTGCAATTTAAATTCTGGGGCTTTTATTTCTGACGCTCCACCAAAAAGCGAAATCTGGTTTTGAGGTTGTTTGCTAGACTCTTTGTTATAAAGAAGCATACTTTCTAAGTTGGAGAGTAACACACCTCTATCACCAAAGGCGTCCATCGAGCCGGACTTGATAAGAGCTTCCATAGATTTCTTATTTAAATTTTTATGTTTGACTCTATCTAAGAAATCACTAATAGAAAGGTATTTGCCCTTATTTTTTCTTTCTTCAATTATTGCTTCTCCTATATCGCTTCCCAAATTTTTTATAGTATACAAACCGAATCTGATAGTACTCTCGTCTATATAAGTAAATCCTTTGAAGCTTTCGTTTATGTCTGGGGGCAAGACTTTTATTTCCATTATTTTACACTCTTTTACTATTTCAGAAATTTTGTCTACATCTCCAGACTCAGCGGTAAGTATTGCTGTCATATATTCCACTGGGAAATTTGCCTTCATATATGCTGTCTGATACGCCACGCGTCCATAACTTGCAGAGTGAGCTTTGTTGAATCCATATGCAGCAAAAGGTTCTATCCAGTTCCAGAGTTCCTGCGCTTTCTTGAGTGGCCATTTGCTGTGTTCTACGCATCCAGTGATGAAGTGATCTTTTTGCTTCGCCATTTCTTCTGGAATTTTTTTACCTACAGCTTTTCGGAATTTGTCCGCTTCACCCCAAGAATACCCAGCGATATGAATAGCTATCAGAAGCAAGTCGTCTTGGTATACCAATACTCCGTATGTTTGTTTTAATATTGGTTCAAGTGACGGGTCGAAATATTTAATTAATCTTGGATTGTGTTTACGCTCGATATACAAAGGAATGAATTGCATTGGTCCCGGACGGTAGAGCGCCACCATAGCATTTATATCGTGGATAGAAGTTGGCTTTAATTGTTTCAAATATGCAGTCATACCAGAGCCGTTTAATTGGAATAGTCCTTCGGTTTGGCCACTTGCTAGAAGCTTGAAAGTTTTTTTGTCAGCTATGTCTACATTGTCCAAATCAACTTTTATGTTTTTTGTTTTTTCTACTATTTTTACAGCATCTGCTAAAATTGAAAGATTGCGTATACCAAGGAAATCAAACTTTGGCAATCCTACATCTTCTATTTGATACATATCATACTGTGTAATAACATCGCCACCCTTTGGGTCGTATTGTATAGGAGTGAATTCATAAAGTGGCTTCGGAGAGATGACGATGCCGGCTGCGTGCACAGAAACGTGCCTTACACAGCCTTCCATCTTTTTTGCTAAATCTATAATTTCTTTTGTATCTTTTTCTTTTTTATATGCTTCTTTGAGTTCTGGTACTAATTCGAATGCGTGGTCTATGGTCATCGGCATTCCTTGCGAACCAAGAGGGATCATACTAGAGATTCTATCTCCGACTGCGTATTCGTAACCAAGTGCGCGAGCTACATCTCGCACAGAACCCTTTGCCATCATCGTACCAAATGTTCCTATCTGGGCTACTCTGTCTTTGCCATACTTTTGTTTGGTGTACTCTATCATTTCTGCGCGTCTGTTGTCGGCAAAGTCCATATCGATATCGGGGAGGGATGGACGTTCCGGATTTAAGAATCTTTCGAAAGGCAATTTGTAAACTAATGGATCTACATTTGTAATTCCAAGCAAGTAAGTAGTAAGTGAGCCCGCCACCGAACCTCGAATATTTGTTAAAATACTATTTTCTCTAGCAAAACGAAGCAAATCTCCTACAACTAGAAAATATGTAGCATAGCCTTTTTGTTTTATTATATCTAACTCGTATTTTAATCTTTCTGTATAATCTTCATTTTGTGGTAACTTTCTAAATTCAAATCCATTGTAAGCAAGCCTTTTCAAAACTTCATTTGGGTCTTCGTCATTTTCTGTTTTGAAATCTGGGAAGTAAGCTTTGCCCAACTCTATTTCATAATCTTCGCATAAATCCGCAATAAATTTTGTATTTGTTATAGCGTCTTCGTAGCCTTTAAAGTACTCTCTTGCAGTCTCTTCATTAATAAAAGAAAAGTCATCTTCTGAAAATTCAAATTTACCTTTATCTTTATTTTCGGCACCAGTGTTTACTTGCAGGAGTGTGTTGTGGGCTTTGTGATCATCCTTGCAAGGGTAATGCGAGTCTTGTGTGGCAGCTAATTTGATATTATGCTTTTTGCCCAATGCTACTAATTTGTCTCTTAGCTCTTTGTCTTTTTCTATGTGTGGGTGGGATTGAATTTCTAAGAAATAATTTTCTCCGAAAATATCTTTGTGTTCTTTTATAATGTTTTCTACCTTTTCATCATTTTCTGCCAAGATTGCCCGAGAGAGCTTGCCACCCATACAACCCGAAAGACAAATAAGCCCTTCGCTGTATTTCCTTAGAACTTCTTCGTCTATGCGAGGTTTGTAATAATACCCCTCTAAGTTTGCAATGGTCACTAGACGCATTAAGTTCTTGTAACCTTGTAGATTTTTTGCGAGTAGTATCAAGTGATAGCGTTTGTTGTCTATACCAGGCTCTTTATCTGTCAGTTTTCTTTCTGCTACATATACTTCGCAACCAATTATTGGTTTGATCCCAGACTTTTTGCATTCTTTATAAAATTCTATAGCACCGTACATATTGCCGTGGTCAGTAAGGGCTACAGCTGACATTTGGTGTTCTTTGGCTAGTGAAACAATTGTCTCTACCTTAGAAAGCCCATCGAGCAAGGAGTAATGCGAGTGTGTATGGAGGTGCACGAATTGTGAACTTGGCTTTTCTTTCATATGTACGGCATTATAACTTTTTTTATAAATTTCTGAAACTGAGCTAGGTTTTGAATTAGGTTTTGTCTTGTTTATTTTTTATACACAAAAAAGCTTTACAAAAAGCTATATATATATTACTTTTAAATCAAATTTGAAAGAATGATAAATAAATTTTTTCAAAAACTCCTTTATTTTTGGGAGTTTTTGTTCGACTTGGTTTCTGGGGATTTGATTTACTCATCCCCTGAGGATCAAAAAGAGGCGACGGAAAGCCTCTTGGTGAACATTATATTGTTCGCTTTTCTTTACCTTATCGTTAATTTTAACGATATTGTAAGTTAAATAATCGAAAGGGTCACGGGGCATACCTATATATAAACAGGCCTCTACAAAGAGCGGCTTAAAGGGGCCGCTTTTCTTTTTGTGTGTAATTTTATTTTAATAATGCTAAAATGAAAGTATTATAAAAATTTTGAATAATATAAATTAAAAAAATGGAGAATAGAAAAATAAAAGTAGCGATTAATGGTTTTGGGCGGATTGGGAGAGCGTTTTTGAAAATTGCTTGGGAAAGACCCGAGATAGAAATAGTAGCTATCAATGACTTGGGTAGTATAGAATCCCTAGCTTACCTTTTGAAATACGATACCGTATACAGAAAATGGAATCACGAAGTCACTCACGACGCTACGCATATCTGGGTAGATGGCAAGCAATTACGATTTATTTCAGAGCGAGACACTACCAAGCTTCCTTGGAAAGAATACGAAGTGGATGTTGTGGTGGAGTCTACAGGATTATTTACTGCATTTGATAAAGCAAAGTTTCATTTAGATCAAGGTTCAAAGAAAGTTGTAATTACTGCACCTTCAAAATCTGAAGACCCAAGTGTAAAAGGGGAGACAATATTAATGTCAGTAAATGAAGAAAAGTTTGGCACTTGTGATATTACATCAAACGCATCTTGTACTACAAATGCAGCGAGTCCATTGATTGGAATTTTAAACGAAGCACTCGGCATAGAAAAAGCAATATTAAACACAGTGCACGGGTACACAGCTTCTCAGTCACTTGTTGATGGACCAAGTAAAAAGGATTTAAGAGAAGGTAGAGCTGCTGCACAAAATATTGTGCCGTCTTCCACCGGTGCAGCGATTGCAGTGACTAAGGCTTACCCAGAATTAGACGGGCTTTTTGATGGAATATCTATTCGTGTGCCTGTGCCAGCAGGAAGCATAGTAGATGTGACTTTTATTTCTAAGAAAAACACTACAGCCGAAGAAGTAAATGAAATTTTGAAAAAAGCAGCCGAGACAGATAAATGGAAAAAGGTTTTTGCTGTCACCGACGAGCCTCTTGTTTCTTCTGATATATTGGCTAATCCTCACGCTTCTATTGCAGACCTTGCAATGACTCGCGTAGTAGGAGGCAACTTGGTTAAAGTAATGGGCTGGTATGACAACGAAATGGGGTACACTTATACATTAGTAGAACATGTTATAAAAACAGGTCAGAGTATAAAATAATATGAATCCCGTTAAATATTTTAAATAACGTGGATGAGTGATAAGTACTAATAATAGGGTTGTAATGCGTAATTATATTATAAGATAATCAAAAATATTTAACGGGATGAAAATATACATAGGCACAGATCATACAGGTTTTGAATTAAAAGAAAAATTGAAGGCATATTTGCTAGAGCTTGGGCTTGGATATGAAGTTGTGGATTGTGGTGCTTTTGAATTGAATAATGACGATGACTATCCAGACTTTATAACTCCCGTAGCAGAATCTGTGGCAAAAGAAGAAGGAAGTATGGGGATCATTCTAGGAGGCTCAGGGCAAGGGGAAGCGATGTGCGCAAATCGAATAAAGGGTGTAAGGGCGGCGATGTTTTATGGGCAGGAAGATTTAGAAAAAGAAAGTGAAGTAAATGGAGAAAAAAGTGCAGATACTTTTAAAATTGTAGAACTCGCTCGAAAGCATAACAATGCAAATATTATTTCAATCGGCACAAGATTTGTTACGGAAGATGAAGCGAAGTTTGCTATTGAATTATTTCTAGCTACGACTTTTTCAAACGAAGAAAGGCATATTAGAAGAATAAATAAATTTTAGTTTATGATAGAAATAATTCCAGCAATTTTGCCAAAAAATTATGAAGATATGAAGAACAAGATTGCGCTCGTGCGAGGAGTGGTGCCTTTTGTGCAGATAGATATTTGTGATGGTAGTTTTGTGCAAAACAAAACTTGGCCATTCTCGACCGGTGGAGCAAGTGATTATAACTTTCAAAATATTTTAAACGAAAGAGAAGGTATGCCTTTTTGGGAAGATATAGACTTTGAGCTTGATTTGATGGTGTCTGATGCAGTAGAGAATTTTGATATTTACACCAAACTCGGACCAAAGAGAATTATTTTTCATATTGAAGCTAAAGAAATTGAGAGGGATATAGAGGAATTTAAGAATTTTATAGAAGGTATAGATGTGTACATACGAGATAGTATAGATATAGGTGTGGCAATAAATTCTACAACGCCGGTTGAGAAAATTTTTAACATTGTAAATTCTGTAGACTTTGTGCAATGTATGGGCATAGAAAAGATCGGATATCAAGGGCAGGATTTTGATGAAAGGGTACTTGAGCAAATTAAAGCTCTGAAAGAAAAGTTCTCTGATCTAATTATCTCAGTTGATGGTGGAGTGACTTTGGCTACGGCGCCCGCGCTTGTAAGCGCGGGCGCCTCTCGCCTCGTCGCCGGCTCGGCAATTTTTAATACTAGTGATATTATTGGTACCATAGAAGAACTTTCCAATTCATAAAATAAAAAATTAGTATATAATATATCTGTGCTTACTGAAGAAAAAATTTTAGAGTTGGAACAAAAGGCAAATGATATTCGTATATCTATTGTGGAGATGCTTGTAGAAGCAGGTAGTGGGCACACAGCAGGGCCACTTGGGATGACAGATATTTTTACCTATTTTTATTTTTACGGATTAAAGCACGATCCCAAGAACCCATCTTGGGAAGAACGAGATAGACTTATACTTTCAAATGGCCATATCTGCCCAGTGCTCTATGCTACGATGGCGCACAGTGGATATGTGCCGATTGAAGAACTTAAAACTTTAAGAAAATTTGGTAGTAGACTACAAGGTCATCCCCACAGAGAGTTTATGCCTTGGCTTGAGAATTCCTCAGGTCCACTTGGAAGTGGGCTTTCACAAGCTTCCGGTATGGCCATTGCTGACAGAATAGATGGTAAAGAAAATGACAGATTTATATACTGTTTTACTGGTGATGGAGAACTGAATGAAGGTAACAATTGGGAAGCGATAATGTTTGCAGGTAAAAATAAACTAAGAAATTTGATAGCAATAGTAGACCGAAACAATATTCAAATAGATGGCACGACTGAAGATGTAATGCCTCTTGAGAATTTAAAAGAAAAGTGGGAGAGCTTCAATTGGCACGTATTAGAAATCTCTGGACACGATTTCCGAGCAATAGACGAAGCTGTAAGACAAGCACAATCTATAAATGAAAAGCCTTCTGTTATTATTGCACACACTATCCCTGGAAAGGGGGTAAGAGAATTTGAAAGAGATTATAGATGGCACGGTAAATCACCAAATAAAGAAGAAAGAGATATGGCAGTAAAAGAACTCCGCACATTAGGAGGTAAAATAAAAAGCGAGCATCAATAGATTGAGTTTTTAAAAAATATGCTAAATCCAAATTTAAAATTAAATCCGAAGTTATTTAGTGAAGGTTGCGAAGAGCAACCTATTAGAAAAGGTTTTGGTATTGGACTTTTACAAGCAGGAGAGTTTGATAAAAATGTAGTGGCACTTTGTGCGGACTTGACCGAGAGTACCCAAATGCATTTATTTAAAGAAAAGTTCCCAGAGAGATTTGTCGAGATTGGAGTAGCAGAGCAAAACTTGGTAACAGTAGCAAGTGGTATGGCTGCAATGGGTAAGATTCCTTTTTGCTCCTCTTATGCAATGTTTTCTCCTGGAAGAAATTGGGAACAAATACGCACTACTATTGCATACAATGATAGAAAGGTAATAGTTGTTGGAAGTCATGCTGGTATATCAGTCGGGCCAGATGGTGGCACGCATCAAGCTCTTGAGGATATTGCACTTATGCGTGTTATTCCTAATATGAATGTATTTTCTCCTTGTGATTCTATCCAAGCTAAAAAGGTTACGTTTTCATTCTTAAGTGCAGTCAAAGAAATGCAAAGACCAGCTTATCTTCGGCTTGCAAGAGAGAAGACTCCAGTAATAACGACAGAAGAAACTCCGTTTGAAGTAGGCAAGGGAGAGGTGTACTGGATGCCAGATGTTGGACTTGCGAATGTCGGCATCATCGTGACAGGCGGGCTTACTTACAATGCACTTTTAGCGGCTAAAGAATTAGAATCAGAAGGAATAAAAACAAAAGTATTAAACTTGGCGACTATTAAACCTATAGATAAGGAAGCAATCATTACTCTCGCGAAAGAAACCAAATGCATAGTGACAGTCGAAGAACACCAAGTAATGGGTGGAATGGGTAGTGCTGTTGCAGAAATATTGGCGGAGAATCATCCTGTGCCGATGGAATTCGTTGGAGTTAAAGACAAATTCGGTCAATCTGGTACACCTGTCGAACTTATTAAGTATTACGGTATGGATAAAGACAGTATAAAAAATGCAGTATTAAAAGTATTAAAAAGGAAAATATAAATGGAAGGAAAGTTTAATCATGGTAGAAGAAATCTTTTAAGAACTGGTGTTTTAGCAGGAGCTAGTTTTTTAGTACCTGATATTGCTAAAAAGTTTCTTGGTAAGGAAGAAATTCCTCCCGAAAAAGAATTAACTGTAGAAGATTATTTAGTTCAGATAGAAAAAGTAACATATCCAGATCTAAAAGAGGTACCAGAATTTTTACAACCATATGCAAAAGAGTTTAAAAGTTGGAAGGACGTTGTAGAGAGTCAACAAAAACTTGCCTCAGAATTTTTGAATTCCAAACTTGTGCGAGATTCTTTACTGTTTCAATACACAGAAGGGTATCCTGGTAAGACAGAACAAGAAGTAGTCTCGATGGTGGATAAACTCATCGAAGACAGAAAACTAAATTTCGGTAAAACTAAGAAGGTGACTTATAAAGAAATTAAAGATTGCTTGGGTCGTTATTTTTCCAAGTCTAAAGAATTACTAATTGATACTCTCCAAAACGTACCACACGCGTATGTAGATAAAAGCGAAGAGGACTTTGAAACCAAAACAGTTGATATGTTTGTAGCACTTCACGAATTTTGGCATTCTGCAACTTTGCCAAAGTTAATTCCTGCAGTTGTTTTTGATAAGATAATTGTTTATTTAGCAGAAAATAATGTTATTACAGAAAAATTTAAAGATAAGCAGATAAGATGGGCTGAAAGAGATAAGACCCGTACTAGAAAACAAACTTCCGAAAGTGCAGTTTCGAGCGATAATCTTGGCTACTTTCAAAGTCCAAATGAAGTTTATGCTTTTATGATGCATATAAGAGGGAATCTACACATCGTATCTCAATACAATCCTGGCCTGGTAAAGTTCGATATGTTTAAAGATAAATTTACACAAGAACATTTAACTTTTCTCAAAAATAATCAAAGTAAAATATTTGTGGATATACATAAATATGAAGATAAAAATGGTACCTTGGTAGAAGTAACAAAAAGTATATTTACAAAACAACTTGAGAATTTTAAAGATGAGCAGTTTGTGGATTTGATGAATATAGCTGTTTAATTTATTTGCTTTACTTTATATTCCTCTGGTGCATTCTGGAGTAATTCTTCTAATTTCGCACGAGGTAAGAGTCCAGCTTGTGCACCGACGTATTGCACTACAGACATAGAGTTTATAGGTCCCCAAGATAGTGCTTCGGGTATGGTTTTGCCTAAGGCAATTGCGGAAGTAAAAGTAGAAGCAAAAGCATCTCCTGCTCCAGTACGGTCTACAGCAGGGGCTGTATCAGGATAAATTGGCGTGTACCAGACACTTGTACCGTCAGATGCATAAGCACCATTTGGTCCGTCTGATATTGCTACTATTTTTGGTCCGAGCTTATGCAAGCCATCTGATAAAGTTTTTATATCCTTGCTATCAATGTTCAAAATCTTCTGCGCTTCTTCTAAATTACAGAAAAATATTTCCGTGTGAGCATAAATCTCTTTTAAGGTTTCTGTGCCTAATTTTATTTGAAATGTTCCCGGTTGAAATGCAAGCTTCGTTTCCGGATGATTTTTTAGATACTCTGCTATTTCAAGCTGATAGGGTAGGGAGTTTTCTGCCAAAGAACTTAAGTAAATCCAACCTATTTCTGTGTTTTCAAAACTTGGTAATTTGAAATCAAATTCAGTGTGTTTAACCAAAATAGTTCTTTCTACTCCATACCAAAGCACGTAATGATAGTTTGTTTTTTTGCCTTGTTCGATTTTTACATAATCAGTAGTTATGTTTTCTTTCTTCAATGCATCCAGACAATCTTCTCCATATCTGTCGTCTCCAATATTCGTGACGAGAGCTGTTTTAAGTCCAAGTCGAGATGCAGAGACAGCAGCATTCGGACTGTTGCCTACAGCAGAGACCACAATGGCGTCTTCGTAGGGTATTTTGTCTCCGAATCTCATACAAAGCTCACAAGCATCTGTGTCTATTTTGCAATTTACGTGTGCTTCCTTTAGCTTAATAAAAGCGTCTACTACAATATCCCCAATTGCTAAAAATTCTATTTTGTTATTTGTTTTTTCCATAGTACGATTATACCATATTATAAAATTTTCAAAAACAGCATATGAATACAATGCAAAAAGCCGCTCTCTTGTTTTTCAGTATTTTTGTTTACTTTAGTTTTTTTAGTTTTGCTAATGCTAGTGTGATTATAAATGAGGTACAACTTTCTCCTACAGAAAACAGATTTATCGAACTTTACAATACAAGTAATTCCGAAGTTGATTTGACTGGTTGGTATATACAAAGAAAAACACAGACGGGAAGTAGCTTCACATCTTTAGTTTCAAATACTAATTTTGAAAATAAAAAAATAAGTGGCAATGGCTACTTTCTAATTTCTCGTAGTACGATACAAGGTTCGGATGCTGTAGTTAGTAATATGACTCTTACAGAGTCCAATGTGATTCAACTAAAAAATTCTGAAGGTGTTGTGGTAGATAAAATTTGTTGGGGAGATGTGAGTGATTGCACAGATTTAAAAACTTCGAATCCGACAGAAGGCAAAAGTATTTCTAGACAAAATAATTCTTTAATTATTACCACTCCGACACCTGGTATTCAAAATCAAAATTCTTCAACTTCAAATGATTCTGGCGTAGATACAAATACAGGAGAAAATAATTCTGATACAATCACTAGTACGAATTCTGCAAGCAGTAGTAGTTCATCTTCTTCTAATTCAATTAATAATAAAAAAATTCAAACAAAAATCTCAGCGAAAACTTTTGGTTTCGTGGGACTCGCAAATAACTTGGAAGCGAGTGTTTTAGGTAGGGAAGGTGAGACTCTTTTTTATGGTAGGTACTTTTGGAATTTTGGAGATGGGTCTTCAAAAGAGATGAAAGTAAATACTGGAGGAGGTACTACACATACTTACTTTTACCCTGGTGAATACAGGGTTATTCTGGAATATTATATAAATGATTATGGAGAAGTTCCTGACGCCACAGATGAAATAGTTTTGAAAATAATACCAGCAGATGTACTGGTTTCTAATGTGGGGGACGAGAAAGACTTTTTTATTGAGCTTACAAATAATACTACAAATGAAGTGGACATTTCTAAATGGATGCTAGTCTCGAATGACAAAAGATTTGTTTTTCCAAAAAATTCTAAAATTGCTTCAAAGAAAAAAGTAATTTTTTCACCATTTGTGACTGGCTTTATTTTGTCTGATAAAAGTAATTTGAAATTAGTAAATGCTGATTGGAAAACTGTTTTTGATTATGGATTATCTATCGCCCCAATTTCTTCGTCTGTTGTTTCAGTTAAAGATGTTTCAAGTGCACCTAGAGTAAGTCTCGCAAGTAATGTTCAAGATTCTGTAAATGATTTTTATATGCAAGATCAAAATAATTCAGACGAAGCTTTTTCAGAAAATATTAATACAGATTTATCCGACACAAACCTTGGTGCAAGTGTGATAAAAAGTGATGTTAAGAATAATTATTTAATTTATTTATTTTTGATATTAATTATTTTTACTTCAGGTGGTATGGTTTACTTTTTACGCAAGAGTAAATCAATAAAATCTAATACACAAGACGGGGATGACTTTGACATTCTGGATGAATAAATATATCCTAGAAATATGTTTAAAAATTTTATATTAAAGAAAATGCTTCGCACGCAAGGAGTGCCAGAAGCACAAATAGATATGGTTATAGCGATGATGGAGAAAGATCCAGAACTTTTTAAGAAAATCGCCGAAGAAATACAAGCCAAAATAAAAGCGGGTAGTGATCAGCAAGCAGCTGCTATGGAAGTATTTAAAAAGTACGAAAAAGACATAAAAGCGTTGGTTTAAGTAATATAATTTAATTTATTTTTTACAAAAACACCTAGACAAGTAGGTGTTTTTGTTTTGTATTATTTTTTGTGTATAAATTGGGTAAAAATCCTTTCATATTATGATGATTATTGATATAATTTGTGTGTTGGATAAATGAAATATAAAGACGAAAAAACAGGGAAAAGTTTTGCCTACTGGGTGTTTTTGAGCATCAAGGTTTTTGTGTTTGTAATATTTTCTGTAACTTCTTTTTTTGGCTCTCATTTCGTATACGGTGCAGCTGGTGTACCTAAAGTAATAAATTTCCAAGGACGATTGATGAACTCAAGTGGAGACCTTTTGGGTGGGCCCTCTGGCACTGACTACTGTTATAAATTTTCTATTTATGATGCTACCACTGGCGGGTCTAAAATTTGGCCAGCTGGTGCGCCTTCGACTATGACCATCACAACTCGTGAAGGAGTGTTTGATGCGTACATCGGAGATGTGAGCGCAGGGGGTGATACTCTTGATTTAACTTTTACAGATGACCAAGCGTATGTGAATGTAGAAGTTGCTACGAAAGTTGGTGGCTCTTGTACAACAGGTGGTGATGAAGTTTTTGAATCAATGTCTCCACGACCAAGAATTGCTTCTTCTGCTTTTGCAATAAATTCTTCGACTGTTGGAGGATTTACTCCTGCACAATCTGCAACCAATAATCAAATTCCAGTTTTAACTTCGGGAGAATTAATTTTATCTCACGCAACGGCAGCTGGAGTAACTGCTTCTGGTTCTAATCCTTTAACTTTTCAAAGTGGCTCTACTGGTGATATAAATTTTTTCTCAACATCAAATAAAATTACTTCTGCGGGAGCACTAACTATCGCGGGACTCTTGACTGCACCGAATGTGACAATCTCAGGGATGACAACTGGTTCTATTTTATTTGCTGGTAGTGGCGGAGCTGTCACACAAGACAATGCAAATTTCTTTTGGAATGATAGTACTAATAGATTAGGTATCGGCACCGCTACACCTGACCAATTACTTCATTCAGAACTTGCAGATGCGTTGACCACTACAGTGAGTTATCCATTGAGAATAAGTCACATTACTAGTAATACAGCAGGTACGGGTTTTGGTATAGGGCAAGAGTACGAATTAGAAAATGCTAGTGGTACAAACAGAGTTGCTGCTTCTCAAGAATTTTCTTGGTCTGATGCTACTAATGCTACAGAAGACACTACTTACGCTTTACAGCTTATGCGTGCTGGAACTCTGACTCAAGCGTTAGCAGTAGGAAGCACAGGAAACATTACTCCAGTAGCTAGTGCTGTTTTTGGCGGAAACTCAAACAGACTTGCTTCGGTTTATGTTGATACTATTTACGGGGGAGGAAGTTCTCTAGATTCTTTCTTTTTCACTCCTGGTGGTTATAATGCTGGTTTCAATACTCAAAACAGAAGTGCTGGAACAACATCGTACTCGTTTACTTTTCAAGGACTAGCTGATATATACACCTCAGGGACAGCAGGCAATGTGAGAATAAATAGAGGATATGCCCCAACTTCTGGTACTGGAGTATTTAGTAGTCTTGAAATATCTCCGACCATTAACCAAACCGGTGGAGCAAATGGAATTACAAGAGGTATTTATATAAACCCAACACTTACAGCTGCAGCGGATTATCGAGGATTAGAGATAACCAATAACGCTCATTTTGCAGTTTATCAAAGTGGAGCAAGCGCACGAAATTATTTTGCTGGAAATATTGAACTTAATCATTTAACAGCAAACACTCTTTCTGCTTCTGGTGGAGTCTTGTCTATAGAAGGGAAAGCCCTTGTTAATCTTACAGATGGCGGTACATTCTTAGCAGACATATCTGTACCGGACGAAGCTTACGGAGTAGGTTGGAACGGAAGTGTAGAAGTTCCGACTAAAAATGCACTTTATGACAAGATTGAAGCAGTAGCGTCAGGGGGGGCAAACACTGCCCTTTCAAACCTCGCAAGCGTTGCGATAAACACTTCACTTATTTCTGATACCACAAATACGGATGACTTAGGAAGTTCATCTATATTATGGAAAGATTTGTTTGTGACGAATATAGAGCTCGGACATGCTTCTGACCTTACTCTTTCAAGAGCTGGTACTGGGATATTGAATGTGGAAGGAGTAAGAGTAATAACAAGTTCAAGTATTGCAACAGGAACTATTTTAAAAAACAACGGAACTACTTATGTAGAATCGACAGAAACTTACGCAGCTCCTGGAACACCAGGCAATGTAATGACCTCCGATGGTACAAATTGGACAAGTGCTGCACCTTCTGCAGGAGCTTGGAATTCAATCACAAATCCTACAAGTACACAATCCTTAACCTTCGATGACGGAGAATTAAATGCCTGGACTGTAAATTCAAATACAGAAACATTTCATACTATTACCGCGAATTCTTTGACTAGTGGAAAAGTTTTATCCATAACTTCTACCTCTGCCACATCAGGAAATCTAATTAATTTAGTCATTAATGGTACAGCCGCTGGTAACTCTCAAACTCCGTTAAATATAGTAACAACAGGCGCGAATGCTTCGTCTGATATTTCGACATATGGAGCTTTAATTAACAATGCTCATTCAGGTACAAATTCTACAAATGTCGGACTACAAGTAGGTGCATCTGGTGGTTCAAATAATTATGGTTTGATAGTTAATGATGGGAATACAGGTATAGGTGATACCACTCCTGCGTCTCTCTTTACCGTCGGCTCTGGTGACCTCTTCCAAATTAATTCAACTGGACAAATAGGATCTCAACAAGCTCCAGTATCAGATTATCTTTTCGCATTAGCTGGAACTACAGGCAATGACAATAGTAGAATTATAGATATCACTCAAGCAAATAATGCAGATGAAGATAGTAGCGCTATATATGTTACTGCTACACCTGCACTAAGCACGATAGCAGCAAGTAGAAGTATCAGAGGTGGGTACTTATCTTTAACTCCAAGTCTCACTGTGGCGGATAATAAAACAGCAAATATTTATGGTAGTGATGTAAATATTAGTCTTTCTAGTTTGACTCACGGGCCTACACCGACAGGAGATAGTGTTTCTAATGTTTATGGTTCGAGAGGATATTTGTCTGGATCACCAGTGTTTGCTGATACTGATCAAAGTAATTTTATCCGTAGTAATAATTATGCACAATATGGAGAAATAAATGTGACTCCCGTTTTTAGTAATGGTGGTATACACGAATTAGTATATACTGCAGGTTACTTTAAAAGTAATGTTGTTTTGTCGGGTGGTAGTGATTATGTCGTAACCACAATAGGAGGGGATTTTGTTGCATCTGGGGATTTGGGTACAACTAATACTACTCAGAAGTATGGTAATAGAATTACTGTATCTGGAACTGCTGATACAAATTATGGTTTGTATGTTTCGTCTTCTGGTGGTACTACAAACTATGGGGCAATATTTGCTTCTGGCAATGTTGGTATTGGCGACACAGACCCTGTGTCACTCTTTACTGTAGGATCTGGAGATTTGTTTCAAGTCAATTCCTCAGGTATTATAGCTTCCGCAGCAGGTATCACTTCAAGTGGTACTATCACATTCTCAGGACTTGGCGGAGGAGGTTCACAATGTGTACTTACAGATAACTCTGGTGTACTTTCGGCTGGAAGTTGTGGAGGAGGTGGAGCTTCTTGGAACGGAATTACAAATCCGACCGCAGATCAAACTCTTACATTCGACGCAGGAGAAGAAACAACTT
>CAYTMO010000023.1:0-16631 GCA_964439045.1 uncultured Candidatus Saccharibacteria bacterium | reverse complement strand
TTTACAATTTAATATTTTTTGTAAAGAATGTACACTAGAATGACTCATTCCATACTTTAAAATAAATGGCTCTGTAGATAACAAACCACAAGCAACACTCTGATTTTCTAGAGGAGGAATTTCTGGAATTTTAACTTCGCTTTGTGGAGGGTTTTGTGTTTCATTCTCAACAACTACTGGAGTTGAACTTTGGGATACAGTCTCACTTTGGTTTTTGCTTATCTCAGTAACAACAGGAACCAAAGGTGCAACATAAGCATTCCCACCACTATGAATAACCAAAGAAAATCTGGAGATATTTAATACATTGCTAACATTCGAAGAACTATCTGTGACAGTAATAGTGCAATCATCGTATGTACCAATAGGTAAAGTATTGAAAATAATTGTATTTGTTCCTACGGTTGCTACAGTAGTCGCACTACTGCAACTTCCACCATAAGTAATAGTTCCTGCTTCATCAGAATTAAAAGAATAACTTGGAGTCAAATCTAAAACATCAGTTATTGGAGTTGCTTCAGAGATAACTGGAGCAACCAAATCTAATAGCCTTAAAACAAAGATGTCCGCAAATCCATTTGTATCTCCAGAAACTATATTTGTATCCCCTGATCTAAAAGTCACGAAACTACCATCAGGAGATATTGATGGAAAATTTATTGAACCGCTACCTTGTACTCCTAAATCATTTACTGATATCCTTTCAACTCTTCCAGTACTAAAGTTGTATAAAAATAAATCTGCTACTCCATTAGTGTCACCAGACACTAAATTTGTGGCTAAAGAATGAAAAACTATATAACTTCCATTAGAAGAAATAAAAGGTCCACCAGATGAATCACTACCTGCCACACCATTAGAATCAGAAGATATTCTGGTTATTGTATCTGTATTTCTATCATAGAAAAAAGCATGGTCTCTAGAGCCGACAAAAGGGATACTGTAGGTAAACACGAGTGGAATATATCTACCATCTGATGATATGTTGTAATAATAATTTGTACTCAATGTACCACCATCATTACTAATAGAAACTTTCTCGGTGATAGAATTTTCTAAGTCACGAACAAATATATCGTATCCTGTTACGTCTCCAGGAACTAGATTAGAAGCAAGGGATTGAAAAACAACATAGTTTCCATCGGCTGAAATGAAAGGTTTGGTCGAACTTGAATTAGCCTCGACACCATCACTACTTACAGAAACTCTTTGAATAGAATTTGTTTGTCTGTCTTTAAGGAAAATATCGTCAGTTGCATTAGTATCTCCAGCTACTAGATTAGTAGCAAAAGAAGAAAAAACCACATAACGACCGTCAGAAGAAATAGAAGATAAAGAAGAAGAACCATTACCTTCTGCCCCGTTACTATCTAGTGATACTCTTTCTAGAGTATCAGCTTGTATATCATAAACAAAAACATCAATAGCTGAATTTGTGTCTCCGGGAACTAAGTTAGAAGATAAAGAAGAAAAAGTAACATATCTTCCATTATTAGAAATATATGGATTACTAGACGAAGAAGCACCTTGAGTGCCGTCTATAGCTTCAGAAATTCTTACTGTAGTATCGTTGTTTCTATCATGCAAAAAAATGTCTGTTCTACTATTTGTATCACTTGCAACTAAGTTAGTAGCATCGGATTCAAAAACTACATACCTACCATCTGTAGAGATAGAGGACCTTTGAGATACACCATTCGCTGCTGTGCCGTTACTGTGAGTAGAAACTCTTTCAACACCCAAATGAGCGTAGGTTATATTAAAAATGATTGCAGATATTATTAAAAAACTAAAAATAAAATATAGTATTTTTTTCATAAAAAATAATTAATACTTTTTTAAAGCTTGGGTTGATAATTCTTTACCCTGTAAAATGACTTTGTGAGGAAAGTCTAATATATCTCGAATAAGCTTATCATACATATTTAGTCGGTAAACAAATTCTTTTGTTTCAAAAATACCATAGATTATTTCGGCACCTATCTCGGCTTCGAGCTTGCGAACCCCTTCTTCTATTTTACCTTTTTTCATTTTATCCCCCACTATCAATAAATCAACCCTGCTGTCTTTATTTTTTATAAAAACACCAGACACTACAAGAAGCTTAACCCTGCCTACTTTCTTGAAACTATCTGCTATAGCTTGCTCGTCCAACGTATCTGCGCTAATCAATAATCCTTCGAATTCTTTTATGTATTTAAAATTTGGATTGAAAATAAAACCAGTTGTGCGTTTTTTTACAAAATTTACAGATTCTAAAAGCCTTAGCTCGGTACGAATAACACTTGGATTCACTCTACTTCTTTGAGAAATTTCTTTATTAGAAAAAACCTTGTCTTTATTAAGCAAAAAGAGTCGCATTATTTTAACTCTTGCTTGTGAACCTAGTAGCTTGCCTAAGATTTCCATATAGGCTACATTATAGTATTTTTTCTATAAAAAACAACCCTGCCACTCGCGAGTGACAGGGTTTAAAAAGCCTATTTAAATGGTTTTTTGTATTTTTAGAGTATCTTATTTCAATTCAACCTTTCCTCCAGCTTCTTCAATCTTCTTTTTCATATCTTCTGCTTCAGCTTTCTTTACACCTTCTTTAATAGTTCCTGGTGCACCATCCACCAAGTCTTTAGCTTCTTTAAGACCTAGACCTAATGCTTCTTTAATAACTTTCATAACAGCAATCTTTTGTTCACCAGCTGATGCCAATACTACAGTAAAGGAATCTTTTTCTTCTGCTGCGTCAGCGGAAGCTCCACCTGCTGCAGGACCTGCTGCTGCAACCGCTGCAGCTGAAACTCCGAACTTTTCTTCTATAGCCTTTACAAGCTCATTGAGCTCTAGGACTGAAGCACTCTCTAACTCTGCTAAAAATGAATCAAATTTTTTCATAATATTTCTTTGGCTCGCCATAGCCTTAAGCGTAGGCGGCTATTTAATAATTTATAATAATTTATTTTGTCTTTGCTACTTCATTTACTGCAATAGCCAAACGTTGCATTGGAGACTGAAGCAAGAATGCAATCTTAGAAAGCAATACTTCCCTACTTGGAATGGTCGCTATCTCTGTCATATATGCTCCGTCTACAAATTTACCATCAAATATTCCACCCAAGATACTTATCATACCTTTGTGACTTTTACTAAAATTGTAAACTTCACGAGATGGAGCTATTTGATCTTTTGAATATGCTACAGCCACTTCTCCAGTTAGTTCTGGCATTGTGCCTTCTGCTACGCCATTCAAAACTCTTTTCAATAATGTCTTTCTAGAAACTTTATAAGAAACTCCTTGTTCTCTTAAATCTTTTCTAAGTACTGTTTCATTCGCCACATTCATTCCGTGGAAATTTATGAATACAACAGAAGGAGATTCTTTGAGAGCGCTAGAAAGCTCTTTTATCATTTCTTCTTTTTTTGTTTTATGTAACATAAGTGATTTTAAATTAAATTAAAAAAACGGCCTCGCCTCGCCGAAACTCAAAACGAGTGAAGGCGGGCTTTCGCCGCAAAATATCGACCCACTGGGCAGGATGTTTAAGGCTTGCGCCACCTACTGTCTTTGCGGAAACATTATCAATATAACACAATATTACTATTTTGCAATGCTTATACCGTTTGTATTTTTTTCATTTCCACTATCTAAATAACTAACAACAAAAACTCCTATAAGCCCAATAATTATCATTACAAGAAACAATGTAAGTGTCTTAAAAAAATGCTTATTTATCATAAGATAACTATAACATAAAACACCCTGATTGGACTCAGGGTGTTTTGTTTATCTATTTATATTATTCTTGAACAAGTACAGTAGCTACATTTTGTTGACCATCACAGTCCACAAGCAATTTCTGAGGTTGGCGGTATATGTCTGGCAATGTAACAATCTTGAATCCGTAAGGTTTGATAGTATAAGTAGTACCAACTTTGATAGTACGAGTTTGTGCTGATCTATTGTCTAGCATTATCCCTGTATTATCTTTGTAAGTAACTACATTTGGAGCACTAGCTTGGCATTTATCATTAAATTGAAGTCTTTTATCTTTATACTTTTCTAACGCTTGCTGATAAGTAAGGGCTGCAGCTGGAGTAGTAGCATTAACACTTCCTTCAGTTACATCTTCCTCCCCTGCTGGAAGGTTTGTTGTGTCCTCTGCGTCCATTGCGATCTCATTATTTACTCCATTAATATCTTCATCTACCACAGCAACATCTTCCTTGCTCATTACAACAAAAGCAACTATGATAAGCAATGCCACCACACCCAGAATCATCCACATACCATTCTTCTTCATCCCATTCACATTTTGTCCATTTTCCATAAATATTATATTTATTAGTTATTTATTAATATTTTAATTGTACCATTAATAAAGACGAATAGATACAAGAAATATTACAAGAAGATTATTCGGTATTTTTATCGCGCAAATAATTAAGTTTTTTTTGCAAGACCTCCCTTAATCTATAAATTTGACCCTTTACAGAACCCAACGGGATTAATTTATCTTCTTGGGTAGCTTTATCTGGAAATTCTTCCGATAATGTTTTCTGTATATCTTCGTACGATAAATCTTCTATAAAACGCAGAACAGCTAATCGTGCAAGGTAAGGGTCGAGAGTATTAATTGCATCCTGAAAAGCTTGTAATATAATCTCTTCGTCTATCGAAGCATCCGGCAAAATTTCTTCGTCTGCTTGATTAGCTATTCTAGAATCTATGCCATCTTTTAAATACAAACTTTTCCCTAGAGATTTTTTATCTTTACGATAAATATTAATAAAATGGTTTGTGGCTGTTCTCTTCAACCAAGCTTTAAATTTGCCCTGTTCAGTGTATTTACCATCCTGGAATGCCTTAGCCACTTGCTCAAAAACATCTTGAGTTAATTCTTTTGCTTTTTCTGTATCATTTCCTGTAAACGAACGAGCTTTATCTAATACCATATCCTGGTAACGATTATACAAAACCCCGAAAGCTCTTTCATTTCCATTTGCCATATAGTCATTTATTAGCTCATCATCACTGAGAGTTTCAAATTTATTCTTTATGACGGGTGATGCATTAAACTGACTCATATATTTATTATAACACGACAAGTATTTTCGTAAGGATTGACCTTGTGAATCATTGCGAACTGCTGAACATAAAATAGAAAGAGCCAAAACATTTGTTTGTTTTGGCTCTTTCCTAAAAAAATATTTTTTAGGTTTTAAAATTTGTTTTGTTACGGTACTACAGCAACCTTGTAGGTTACCGTCTTGCCTTGAAGTAATAATTTTGCCCAATAAACCCCGGCTGTTAAGTAAGGTAATTGAAATGGGTTGTTTTTTTCAATAAAGACAAATCGTCCTGCGGCGTCATAAAAACTTACCTCGATTTCCACGTCTGACTCCATCCCAAAAACACTGAATTGCTCTCCTGCCTTAATTGGATTTGGGTAAACAATTATTTCATCTGTGGAAAAATTAACAACAGCAACTTCAGAAAATTTAAATTTTCCATCAAAGTCAATTTGCTTCAATCGGTAATAATTATTACCGAAAGTTGGATTTAAATCTGTAAATTCATAGCTGTTTTGTTGTTGAGTTGTACCGTTCCCTGTCACAAATCCTAATTTGTTCCAACTAAGTCCGTTTTTACTACCCTGAACTTCAAATCCAGAATTGTTTTGCTCAGAAGCAGTTAGCCAAAACAATTTTACTGTTTCATTTCTTTGCAAAGCTTCAAATTGGACAAGTTCTACTGGTAGTACCCCAATTCCCGAACTTGTAAGTTGGTAGGAAGTGCCGGACAAAGCACAAAGCTCCGCTCCCGAAAACAGGCAAGAGGGGTTCGCGGGATCAGGATGACACATCCTAATGAAGATTTCAGGGTCAGGGTCACAATTTGGAGTTATAATCGCACCCCCTGGGTGCACATTAATGAGGGAACCTGTTCGTAGTTGCAGATCACAATTGTTGCCTGCCAAGGCTAAATTGCCGTAAATTTCAAGTATTGAAGAACTTGATTGTATCACCGCAAAAACAAAATTCGGTATGGTAACAGTTAGAGGATTAGGGATGATGATTATATCCCCTGCAATAGGAACCCTATTGAGGTCCCAAGTTGAAGCTACCGTCCAGTTACCGCTCAATACTGAAGTAATGGTTGCTGCTTGACTCATTTGAGCCGTCATAAACAGCAGAAAAAAAATGATTGCTTTTTTCATAGTCAAAAAGTTTTTGATGAATTTATGAACTTAATTAATTTTCAAAGAAGAGATTAAATCTTTCCGAAACTACAATGTAGTTTCGATCGATTAATTTTAAGAGTTTTTTGTACTCTAACATTTAAAGCATAACTAGTCAATTTAACACCAAATCAAAAACTCGCCTTTGACAGCGAGTTTTTGTAAAATATTTCAGTCTAATCTACTTAGATCTATCTATTTGGAGTCTCTGGATTGTCGCTAAACGCTAGCAAGACAGGTAGCGCAGATGACAATTCTGGACAAATAATACTGTTTACTTTCTTTTGAGTAGTTAAGTAGAAGATACCAGTAGGAATCTTGATATTCCAAGGAGTTAAAATCTCAGCTTCGTATTTCTTTTGAAAATTCTTAACAGCTTGTTCAGTTGTTGGGCCAAAAACTCCATCTTCTTTCAAGTTTGCATTTTCATATTCGTTTAGAAACTTCTGAAGCTTCTTTACTGCTTCTACATCATTCTTATATCCCTTCCTTAAGAATTTGGTGAGGTATATAGCATTAGTGCAACTTGTAGTCTCAGCACCCAATACTTGCCCAACTTGAACTGGTGCCACTGCTACAGGATTATTACTCACATTCAAAGCTGGAATCCATACTGCTCCTGGAGCTCCACCTCCTCCGCCAGAAACTGGATCACCTTTTACTGTAACCTTACGAGTTGCAGAAGCTGTCCCTTTGTCTTCATCAGTGCAAGTATAAGTGAAGGTGTATGTACCAGGAGTATTTTTATCAAAACCTCCTTCATTAATAGTTAAAATAACAATACCGTCTTCTACATCAGTACAAGAAACGCCGTCATCAATAAAGTCTGACCCTTTTGCAATTTCTACTTCTGCAGAACCTTCAAGAGTAGCACTAGGAAGTCCGTTTTTTACTGTTACTTTTCGAGTAGTAGAAACTGTGCCACCATCCTCATCAGTACAAGTGTAAGTAAAAGTATATTCCCCTACAGAATTTTTGTTAAAGCCATCTTCATCGATAGTTAAAATTACGATACCATCTTCTACATCAGTACAAGAAACGCCGTCATCTACAAAAGTACCTCCTTTCATTATTTCTACTTCTGCAGGACCTTCAAGAGTAACACTCGGTAACTGATTTGTAACGGTTACTGTTCTAGTTGTTGAAGCAGTTCCACCATCACCATCCGTACAAGTATAAGTAAATGTATATACTCCAGCTACATTTTTATTGAAACCATCTTTATCGATAGTTAATATAACTATTCCCTCTTCTGTATCTGCACAAGACGCACCATCATCTACAAAAGTGCCACCTTTCATTATTTCTACCACCGCAGGACCCTCCAAAGTAATGGTAGGATTTGCATTAACTGCCGCAGATGCAGAAACAACAAAAGTTAAAACTAATAAGAGTAAAGGCACTATTAGAAACCCGCTAAAAAAACTTTTTATTTTCATATATTTAATAATCTACTTAATAATCTAAGACAATCGACAAAAACCAACTATTTTATTATTATAGCACATAAAATAAATTTAGTAAATATGAATCCTATTAAAGTAGCGAGAAAAGTTTTTTATTATTTTAATCCATTTATCCTAGAAATCTCTTGATCGTAAACACTTGCGTTGGCTGGGTGTACTTGCTTAGCATAAGTAAAGAGCGCTACGGCTTCGTTGTCTTCCCCGTTGGCTTCGGCAATACGAGCAAAATGTGTGACTAGATTTATTTTGGTTTTACCATCTACTTTGGTTAAGCCTTCTGTGTAAACCTTTTTCAAACTTGCGAATGTCGCATCTGTCTTTTCGTCCATCATTGTAAGCTTTGAAGTCCAATAATCTGTAAATAATGGATTGATGGTTATGGCAGCATCCAATGCAGTCTTCGCCTTTACCCAGTCGCCTTGTGCGCCGTAGGTATTGAAGAGTCCAGAGTAGGCAGTATCTGTTTTCATATATTTCAAAGCTTCGTTGTAATAATCAATTGCTTTTGGATATTCTCCTTTATTGAAAGCTTTAGAAGCGTTGGCCATTGCTGTGCTAAACTTTGCTTTATTTTCTGCAGATGTTGTAGTAGGGGCTGGTGTGGTAGGAGTAGCAGGAGTATTGGGGGTAGTTGTAGATTCTATAGTTGGTGGGATAGTGGTGTTCTCGGTAGACACTGGCACTTCCATATTTTCTTCTTCCACTTCTGTCTTGTCTTTTGTTATATCTTTATAAAAATAAACAACCAAAACTACGAAAACAATAGCGGCAAGGGCCATTAAAACGATGTTTATAATCTGATCTTTGTTTAAATTTTTGAGATTACTAATCTTTTGTTTTACATTATTATTGAAATTTTCCATAAATAAAGTATAGCACACAAAATTCGCCATCGGCAATACAAATGCCCGCCCTAAGCATATGCTTAGGGCGGGCATTCTATCTTCAAAAAAACCTAAAATATTAAGGGAGTTGTGGAATTGGAAGATTCAAATCAGCACACTTTATCATATTTATTTTTCTCTTTGTTGTTTTGTACACATTACCTGTGCCTAACTCACCTTTCAATCCAAAAGGCTTCCAAGGGATAAGTACTTCGTCGGCGTATTTTACTTGAAAAGCTTTCACAGCATCACGAGTAGACTTACCATAGAAACCATCTACAACCAATGTGAGTCCCATATGTTCATTCAAGAAAGTCTGCAACAATTTTACTTGCTCTCCATTATTTTTTCTTCTAAAGAAAAGAAAGTCGTTCAAGTAAATAGTGCTACAAACAGTTTCTCCTAATACTTCGCCTACTGGAGCAGTGTTCCCTTCTGTTGTATTTTCTGTTGAAGCCCCCAACACTTGTGGAGTTGGTGAAGGAGTTTGTTGCAAGCCACCTAATCCATTGTTTCCTCCACCTTGTGGTGCTGGTGGAGTTTCTTGTTCTTCATCATCACCCTCTTCTTCATCATCAATTATTTCTTCTTGTGCTATTACATCGTCACAATCTTCGTTTACAACTATTACATATTGGTCAGTGCTGAAATTTGTAAATGAAGGTGCAGTAGTTGAAGTTTCCATAAGCAATGCAGCTTCGAGAGAGCCTCCAGTTTTGTAGCCGACTAGTCTGTATGCGCCTTCTACACATTGTGCTCCAATAGCCAAAACATTCGCTATGCCTTCTTCTGACACTCCAGTTCTCTCATAAGTAGAGTAAGAAGCAACTGGCGCAAGCATAGAAGATGTGTCTGCAGAATACTTGAGAGTAGCGCCTCCGTGATTGTTGCCCAATGCATAGTCTCCTGTACCCTCTCCAATATCAGCATTCCAAGAAGCTGTCATTGGGAAAGATGGAAGTCCAGATTCATCTCCTACTTGAGAAATAGATTCTATATTTTTTAAATACTTAAAAATATGCACTTTTGCATAAGTGGGAGCTGGTGGTTCTGGAGTAACACATTCATTTTGATGTACTGTAAGTTTGTACAAGAGCCCAGCTGGATTAACACCTGTGTAACCTTCTGGTTTTGTTTGATTCTCTACTGTGAAAGTAATTGTATTTGATCCGCTCATAAGCATACTAGCAGGCACAGTCCAAGAATCCACTGCAGTAAAGTTGTCAGAATCAGTACCAGATGTGCCGGTATCAAGAGCATTACCGTTTACCATTACAGTATAAGTATTGTCAGCTGCTACTTGTAGCATTGAATCAAGAGGAGTACCTGTTACTGAGAAAGTTTTTGTAAATACTTTGGTTCCGATAGCTGCAGACATTACTTCATCATCATCTAATGCAGACGCATCACTCCAAATCCAAGAAGCATCCGTAATAGAAACATAAGCAGGATGAGGTTCTATCAAGAGAGCATTATGCTCGTCTACTTGAGTAGTCGCATCACTTGCTACAGTAGTAGCTAAGTCAGTACTACACATAGGTTCTGGAGTATTATCAATAGTGATTTTCCAAGGAGCAGTCCAGCCACTTTCGTTTGTCGCTGCGTCCATAGCTTTTACATGCCAGTAATAGACTCCTTCTGGTGTGCCAGGTGTAGGAATTTCTGAAGTTGCAAGTGAAACAGAAGTGTAAACAGGAGATACAAATGTTCCATCTGGATTCGTATCCATACTATTTGATGCTTGGTAAACATAAGATATAGGTAAAGCCCAATTTATTACATCAGACCAGTCTATCAAAGTTTGTTCTGCAGTAGTTCTTACGCTTTCATCTGCTGGAGAAATATGCACTGGGAAAGGTACGCAAGTCCTGTTCCACACTATTACGAATTTATCACCTATTAGATTTTCAAAAGACGGAACTGTTAGACTCTTCTCCCCTGCCATCGCAGCTTCCAAAGTATTGCCTGTAGTGTATCCTGCCAAGACATATGGTGTCTCTGGTGTACATACTGTAGCAGTGTTTTCAGAAACACTATAATCTGCCCCTACTGTCATATCAGAAGTAGTGGCTTGGTAAGGAGTTGGATTGTTGAAACCAGTAGAAGATAGAGAGAAGCTACCAGAGCTTGTGCCGATGTTTTCTGCACTCCAAGAAGCAGTCATAGGGAAAGAAGCTCCGCCAGTGTTCTCTGCTGTAGCTTGTACTCCATTTATAAATTTAGCAATTGTAACCTTTACGAAAGATACAGGAAGTGTATATGTAACAATTGCTTCTATAGTACCTACACGAACACTCTTTATTGAGTTTATTTTCAAAACACCTACTTCCAAAGTAGTAGTACCAGATTTTACAGTATCTGCTACATCTATTGTTTGAGTTTTTGGAGAACTACAAGTAGTACCTACACCACTGCCAGTAGCTGTGATGTCTACACCATTGTCCATATTATTTCCATCAAGTCTAGAAAAAGTTCTATATGTTCCTCCTGCTACAATCCCTCCTCTGTCTCGGACTATTACATCTACAGAAGTTATCGTACTACCATCTGGAATTGAAGAGAGGTCTATATTATAAGAATCTCTTTCGCCCGAAATAGCGCTAACTATTGAATCTGCTGCGCCACAATTAAAAGAGCTTGTCTCGTCGATGTCAGACTTGGAGCCTAACCAAGAAGTATAAGTACCACCAGACACGACACCTAATGTTGCAGTAGTATCTGCAGATACTTTTTCGACATTATTAAAAGAAAACATTCCAAAAACCATTAAAAAAACTAAAAACCCAGATAAAAATTTCTTCATAATAAAATTACAGTTAATTTAATAAATATTGATAATAAAGTAGCGGAACAAAACTTTTTATTACAATATCATAGATATGTTAGTTTTGCCAATTTGGTTTTAAAACAAAAAAACCACCCCACAAAAAGGATGGTTTTTTTGTTTTAAATAAAGTCTAAAATATTTTAGGCTTCTTGATTCATCATTGCCTTTGTCTTTGGTCCCACTAGACCGTCAGCCACCAAACCGTTATCCTTTTGCCATTGTTTAATGACTTTAACGGTCTTTGGACCGAGTTTACCATCTACCACTAGACTTAAATTTAATTTTACATTTAGGAACCTTTGTAATTCCTTTACTGCTTCGCCAGTGCTACCATTCTTTAGAATTTTTGTACCAAAGTTGTAAACATAAGATGGTGTAGATAATGTTGGATTTGCAATAATTCCATTATTGCCTACACAAGAAACACCATTAATAGTACTAAAACCAGTAGTTCTATCATCACAACCAGGAATGGAAATATTTACACTTATTGGTTGTACTTCTTGTGTTCCAATTACAGGAGTAATCGAAATAACAGGATTAACTACAGTAGGAACTGGTGAAGTAGGCACAACGATAGGAGAGCTAGCAGATCCGCCACTATGAACAACGAAAACATATTCGAAACTTGTGACACTAGAATTATTACCTTGATTATCACAACCTATTGCTTTAACTGTCCCGTTTGCTGTAAGAGTAAGAGGGTTTGCTGTAAGCCCGGTAGAACAGTTGGGAGTTGTACCGTCTATTGTGTAACGGATACTTTCAGAACCCACAGAAGATATTGTGGTAGTTTGAGGTAAAGCGTTTACTTTAGTTCCTGCTGTTGGACTTATTGTAGGTGTTTCTGGAGACATACCATCATCCACATCTTGATTTTGTGTTAGTATGCTTGAATTTGTAGCAGGAGAAATATCACGCACAGCATCAACTGCAATATCTAACCCATCTGTATAATAGGAATTACCATTATTGCCTAAAGACAATGTGGTTAGGTCAACAATAGTGTCGTCAGCATTTATTGTAGCTGCTGTTATTGTCACACCGTTACCAGTCAAATCAAAATCAACTCCACTTGCTTCTACTACTGTGACAGACTCAGAGAAAGTAACTTGAATGTTAGTGTCACTTGTAACTTCGGCAGATACAAAGGCTGGAGCTTGTCCGTCTGCTATAGCTACTGAAGCGCCGTGAGCAATAACCACATTAGTATCAGCAACTCCATCTGTTACACCACCAGCGTCTACATACAACCCTTCACTTGCACTGTATGACTTTGCAGTATCAGAAAAAGGAGTTCCTGTAAAAACGAAGCGAAGTATACCTGTTGCTGAGTTAAAAATACTATAACTAGTCGGAGTTAAGGGTGTAGCTCCTCCCCCTCCAACATCAATATGCCATTTTGTTTCATCTGCAGAGCCGATACCACCACCATCACCGCCGGCAGCAATATTCCCAACATCAACTTCCAAAGTAGACGAATTTATTATTCGAGCAGATTCTATGGTAATGTTTGCCGCCGCCTCAACCTTTGATACAAATCCACCGAACATAAATAAAACTAGGAGTAAAAAGAAAGTACTAAACTTTTTTGTTATTTGCATAAATAAAAATAATTAATTTTCATTACAAAACTTAATAATAAGAAAAACTATTTTTAAATTATAACATAAAAAGTAAGTCGAGACCCTGCCCTTTTGCCCTGTCATTCGTGAATGACAGGGCGAGCGAAAGCTGAGGTAAACGCAAAAAACCACCCTTTTTACGGGGTGGTTTTTTGTTGCTTTTTTAGAGCGATGATCTTAAGTAAGACCTTTCCTTAGAACACTAAACCTTATTTTGTAAGAGTTTGTGTATCTGTTGGAAGATTCTTTACTAACAAACCATTGTTCCAATCAAGTGTAGTTTCATCGTGACTTGTTGCTGAAACATCAGTCCAAGTAAATGATGAAGTTGTAGCTGCTACTGTAGCGTAAGCTGCAGGAGCTGCGTAACTTGAAGGTTGAGCAATACTTACGTTTAAGTTATCACCATCAGCCAAAGTACCAGCTGTTACAACTTTAAGAACATAGTTCTTTGTACCAGAAACTTGTTGTTCAGTTGTAGCAACGAATACGATTGTACCTGCTGTACCACCATCAGCTTCTACTGAGCCTGTGAATGATGGTGTACCAGCGATTTGAGTGTTAGTATCTGCATCCCACAAAGTAGGAGTTGCAAGAGTATCTGTACCACCCATAGCACGAGTTACTGTGAAGATAATCTTCTTCCATCCAATAGTTCCACCATTTGAAGCAACTGAGAATTTAGCAGCAGTTACTGTTCCAGTGGTAAGAGTTGTTGTAGGAAGAGCTACATTAGTAACAGTTGGAGTTGCAGCGTAAGCATAGATAACAGTACCTGTTGGTGTACCTGTACCTACAGCTGAAACACCAGTTGAAGTGTTAACTGCAGTGAAAGCAGTAATAGCTGTAGTAAGAGCAGCACCTGAAGTACCAGCACCAATTCCTACGTTACCAAGTACCAACTTAACAGTTAATACTTTGTTCATATTAGCAGGAACATTCCAAGTAAGACCTGAGAATGTTACAGCAGTAGAACCTCCTGGAGCTGTAGCAATCAATGTAGCACCATCGTAAAGCATTACGCTTTGTACTACTGTTGCACCTGCAGCAGGAATAGACAATGAAACATCAGTTACGTTGTAACCAGCTGTAACAGCAGCAAATTTAAATGCAGCAGAAGTTATAGTTTGGTTATCGTAAACGATAGCTGTAACTGGAGTTGAAGCATCTTGTGTAGCAGTTATTGAAGCTGCTGCATAAGCGATAGTCTGACCAGCAACAGTAGTTGTACCGTTACCACCAGTTACTGTTTGACCAGATACAAGTGATGTACCTGAAACCATAAAGATAACTGCGAATCCGTCAGTAGTATCGATAGCATTTGCACCACCAGAAACACCAGCAGTCATATCTAAGCCATCATCAGCAAGATTTGCGAAAAGTTCTACAGTAACATTTGCATTCTTCAAAAGAGTGTAGTTAACTGAGAAGTTTTGATCTGCACCAGTACCAAGAGTTGCAATAGGAGAAGGCTGAGCAACTACGTTGCCATTAGCATCCTTTACAACTACATACATATTAGTGATATCACCTTCGTCAAATTCTGTACCAGCTACTGTATCGTCAATATCAAATGACAAAGTTGTCAAAAGAACATCTTCTACAGAAGAACCAGCAAGATTCCAAGAACCGATTTTGAAAGCGGTTGCAGGAAGAGTGGTGTTTTGGTTAGCATATGTACCATTTTTTGTAAGAGTTACAGAAGCTGAAGCAATTGAAAGTGTATTTGCACTTACAGCAGAAGTACTGAATGAACCAAGAGAATCAACTCTTTGTGCATTTGAAGAACCAGCTATAAGCTTACCAAGCAATGTGTCACTAGTATCAAGTGAACCAGTTCCATCATTGTCATAGATATCAGCATGCAATTGAATCCAAACTGGAGTACCAGGCATTATTGTGTAATTCAAAGTAAATGAAGTACCAGCAGCAAGCAATGTTGCTGTAGAACCGTATTGTACCCAATTTACACCGTCAGTACTGATAAGCATACGTCCATTTCGGAGAGTAGCAGCAGCGTTAACTGTACCACCATCTGTAAATGTGAATCCTCCTGTCAATGTTTCGATCTTTATAGCTTCACCAAAAGCTGTAGCTTTGAAAGTAGCGAGGTTTACATCGTTACCAGCAAGAGTTACGTTTGTTGATGGAGAAGATGGATCTTTTTCAATTGTAAGAGTACCACCAGATGTTCCACTGATTGTGTTGTTTGAACTTGGTCCCCAAGGAGCAGAAGTAGGAGCAACGTTTACTCCAAATGAAGAGTCTACGAAGTCAACATCAGCTGCATTTCTAAGAGAGAAGTTAACAGTTCTTGAAGCACCAGATACTATATCAGCATCTACGCGTACTACGCGTGATCCAGATGTAAGCATTACTGGAGCGTTCATAAGATCGAAAGTAACATATCCATTGATATCAACACCAGTAGCTGTACCAACTTGTACTCCATTTACATAGAGTTTGAAGTTAGCAAAAGAAGCTGCTGGAGCTGAACCTACGTTTCTCAAAGCAAGTCTCTTCATCCAAACATCTCTGTTTGAAATGTTAAGAGTTGATTGCCATACTGTTACATTTGCACCAGGGTTCAAAGTAGCTCCTGAAGGAGTTACAGTTCCTGCTGATACAGCTGCAAGAGAAGCAGAAGCGATAGTGTGGATGTTACCTGAAAGGTTAGCAGTTACAGTACCAGCTGAAGTAGCGAAAGTTGCAAGTTGGATTCCTACAGTTTGACCTGAAGTACCAGATGCAATATCAGACTTTACAGAAATAGTTTTTGTACCATTAACTGTAAAGATTCCTGCTGGAACATTGAATGTAACTGTACCGTTGTTTGCTACTGAAGCTGCATCTGTCAAACGCATAGCCCCATCGAAGAGGTATACATTTGAAGGAGTAGAGTCAGCAGAAACTCCGAGTCTTTGTAGAGTAACTGTTGTTACAGTACCAGTTCCGTTGAAAGTAAAGCTAGCAAGGTGAGCTGTAGCTTGACCTGCAACCAAAGTTCCAGAAGCTGGATTTGTTGTTGCGATCATAGCAGATACAGGACCTGTTTGTGTTGTAGTAGTTCCAGAACAAGGCTGACCTGTAGTTGCACTAAATCCTGTAGATCCAGTACATCCTGCTGGGTAAGTCATTATAACAGAACTATCACACTTTACTCCTGTAGTAGAACTGTATCCTACTGTAGAAGTACATCCTGCTGGAAGAGTAGTAGAAGGAGCAGTTGCGTTTAATTTAGCGCGAGACATAGCTCCCACGATACCGTCAGCAGTCAAGCCGACTGATGCTTGCCATTTCATAACAGCAGCTTTGGTTTTTGCACCAAAGTATGTGCTCTCATTTCCTGGAGAACCAGCACCGGTTGTTGAGACTGTAAAGCCTGCAGCATTTAGAACTTTTTGAAGTTCCATAACTTCTGCACCTTTAGATCCCATCTTCATAGTTGTAGAAAATGTATAAGCGTAAGTTGTAGCTGCAAAAGCAACAACAGCAAATACAATTGCTAAACCAAGAAGAAATTTTGATTTAAATTTATTCATAACTTTTTATAATTTACGCCGTTAATAAGTTTCGACAAAACTAAAAGCGTAATT
>CAYTMO010000022.1:5963-18363 GCA_964439045.1 uncultured Candidatus Saccharibacteria bacterium | reverse complement strand
TTCTTTAAACCTAAAAACTTTAAACTTTTTACAAACACTTCTCTTTCTGGTACTTTTACAATCTCGCCACTTCGCCCATATTCAAAGAGCGCCTTACCACTTAGCGTCTTTGATGAATAAATAGGATACTTCTGAATAAAAGTACCAGTAAAGTGTTTTAAATTTTCTTTTATCTTTTTTTCTAAATCTCTTTGTATTATTGGTGAAAAGTCTTTCTTTCTATTATTTGTTATTTTGCCTAAGATATCATATGTATCAGTGGCAAAGCCAAAGAGCACTTCAAACTCATACTCCTTACTTAACAATAGATATTTATCTTTCGACTTTATTTCCTCTCCTGCTAAAATAAGCAAGAGACCAGACGCCATAGGGTCTAGCCTGCCAGCATAAGTCATAGATACATCTTTATACTCTTTGTGTTTACTACGAAAAAGAGACAGCGCTTCAAGCGGTGTCTCTCCTTCTTTTTTATTCAAAAGAATAACTTGTTTTAAAGGATTATTTCTTTTTTGCAGTTTTTTTAGTTTTTGAAGTTTTTGTACCTTTTGCATCTTTTACTAGAGATTTCCAATGTTTCTTAATTTCACCAACCACTTCAGCAACTTCTTCTACTGAAACATTTTTTGCTTTCGCGTATTTAGAAGAAACTTCATCTACTATTTTGTTATACATAGGCTCTGTAACTTCTTTCAAATCTTCAAACTTTTCTATTATCTCTCCTTTCATTTTTACAGCCCAACCAGAAATCTTTTTACGATTCTTTTTGCCTGCTGGACCGAACAACATATAAGCTGCTGCTGAAAGCGCCGCCACACCAGCGACTCCTGCTACTACCTTTCCTGCTCCTACTTTTTCATTTACTTTTTTACTCATTTTTTTTAAAAATTAACCTTTTAATAATAACTTAATTATACCATAATACTTACTGTTTTTTCCTAGCTTTTTTCTTTTTACCAAAAAACAGCCTAAACAATGGGTTATTCATCATCATATCTGAAAAATCTTCTATATGCCCTGAGACTTTTTCTGTGCTTTGTTTTAAAATATCTGAAATATCTTTAAAATTCTTTAAAATCTTGATAAAGTAGATACAAATAATCACTAATAATACAAGCAGTAAAATTACGGCAATAGTCGTGACAAAGAAAAAAATATCAGCTTTCATTAATGTGTCCATAGATACATTATAGCATTTCTTTCGATTTTAATGTAAATTAAAGGAATGGAGGGTTCGCACATCAGTCTAGTGCAATTTTGACTCTAGACTTGGAAAGCGGGCTTTCTGTGTTAGATAAGTAAATTATTTTTAAAAAGTTAACAATCGGAGGGTTCGCATAGCGGTCTAGTGCGCTCGCTTGGAAAGCGGGTGTGGAGCAATCCACCAGGAGTTCGAATCTCCTACCCTCCTCAATATGTTTATTGTATACTTACAATGTGCTTAAAAAAGTAAAGAAAAAACTTCTTAAAAAATATAAAGGCTTTAGCCTTATTGAGCTATTGATAGTAATAGGTATTATTGGTATTTTAGGAAGCATCGTAATGGTAGGAGTAAAAACAGTTCGAGATGCAGCAAGCGTAGTAGCAGCTGGTAGCCAACAAAGAAATATGACACAAGCTGTTGAATTGTTTTACGACGATGTTGGGTTTTACCCACCAGATGTAAATAGAGGTTGGGACCCAGGATTGGTTAAATCTACCCCTTGGAACCCAGACACAGGTACAGCAGATGCTCCAACAGGTTCTTATACGACAGCAGGTACAAATTGTAGCCATTGCCCTACTGGATGGGAAACATTAATACAAATGAGATGGAGAGGTCCGTATATGTCTGTATGGCCACGTTATACTCCTTGGAAAGGAAAATACGATTACAACTATTGGGCTGTTGAAACCGACCGAAGCGGTTGCACATTAAACCCTGGTATATATATAGGAGTACAAGGAGATTATAATAATGAAAATAAAATTTCCGAATCTTCAGAAGAAAAAATGATAGATAAAGGATACGATAAAGAACAATGCATAAATGGTGAATCCCAAATGCTACTTTTGCCACTTAATTAATAAAAGCTTTAAAAAATAACCTTTCTAAAAAAGAACAAAAAGAAATACATCGAAAAAACCAAAAGAATATTTAATGTAAAATATAATTTTCTATTTTTAGTAAAAAGAGAAAAAAATGCACCAGTTAGCAATAAAAAGATTATAGAAATACTAATAAAAAGTAAATACTTTATATACAAAAAATAAACTAACAACAACACACAAAAACACATAGCGATAAGAGGAACTATGATATGAATCATTGGTTTTCTATGAAAAAAGATAGGTAGAATCCCACCAATATTGTGCCTTTGCTCTTGATGAGAAGCTAAAAAAGTATGTGAGAATAGGCTAAAATCAATACTCCCACGGAGATACATAATACCCCATATCAAATTTTTAGAAACAACAAAAAGCAAAAGAGGAACTAAAATAATTCCACCAATAGCAAGGTCAAAAAACATACCTAAAAATATTGTATTAACAAACAAGTTTCCAAAAAGCAGAGAGTGTGGTGCATCTTCAAAAATAAACAAACTAATAAAAACAGAAAATCCTAAAACAATAGAAAGATATGCATATATGGTGTACTTTTTAAAATAAAAAAACAACCAAGTAAAAAACAAAACCATAGAATTGAATAAGTAATAGTATAAATAAAAGCTATCATAAGGGCCTACTATATAATCTATTACTATTTTTTTGTACCACCAAAAAGTAAGCCAAAATCCACCAAATGAAGCAAAAAGTAAAATTAAAGAGAAATCTTTGACTTTATTTTGAGGTATTATTTTCATAAATTAATTATATCAAATAATCTTTAAAAACTCTTCTTCCCCTAGTACTTTGACTCCAAGACTCTGTGCATTTTTAAGCTTACTACCCGCATCCTCCCCTGCTACTACATAAGAAGTATTCTTAGAAACAGAGCCGAACACTTTGCCACCTTGTGCTAAAATCTTTTCTTTAGCTATCTCTCGAGACATTGTGCTTAGTGTACCAGTCAAAACAAAAACTAATCCATCTAATTTACCCTTTTCTTTCTTTCCAACTTTTTGTATTACTACACCATTATTTTTTAGCTTTTCTATAAAAGACAAATTGTTTGCATCACTAAAAAAGCTGGCTAAACTTTTGGAAACTGCAGAGCCAATATTTTCTATATTATCTATCTGTGCCAAATCCACCTGTGCGCAATATATAAGCTTTTCTAAAGTACCAAAATGCGTAGCCAAGTCTCTAGCAGTTTCCTCCCCTATGTGGAGTATTCCCAAAGCCTGAATAAACTTTGCAAGTGATATTTTCTTTTTATCGTTTATTTCTTTTATTATATTTTCTGCGGACTTTTCTCCAAAACGCTCAAGAGATGCGATATCTTCTTTCTGTAAAGTAAAAACATCTGCCGCGTCAGTGATCAGACCCTCATCTTTGAAGCGTCTTAATATTTTCGGACCTAATTCATAAATTTCAAAAACAGAAACAAAGTGCTCTAAATGTCTTTCGTTTTTAGCAGGACATTTTTGATTTGTACAAAAATAAGCGACGGAACTTTCTTTTTTTTCTGAAACAGATTTTTTCGCTATCACTCCCTTGCAGACTGGACACACTTCTGGCATATTAAACCTCTTTTCTTTACCAGTTCGCATACGAATAAGCACTTCTACTACTTTAGGTATTACGTCCCCTGCCTTTTCTATAACCACCGTATCACCTATCTTAAGCCCTAACCTTTCTATTTGATCCATATTATGTAATGTCGCTTTAGAAACTAATGATCCAGCCACACGAGTAGGCTCAAATATTGCAAGTGGTGTAAGCACCCCAGTACGGCCCACATTTACCTTTATATCTTTTACGATTGTAGTAGCCTTCTCGGCTGCGTACTTGTACGCCACCATATATCGAGGGGCTTTACCTACTACACCCAAAACTTCTTGCAAATTCAAATCATTTACAGAAATAACAATACCGTCTGTACCATAAGCAAATTTCTCCCGAATCTTTTCAAAATTTGAAATAAAAACTTCAGCTTCTTTAAGACTTTTACAAATTAATTCATTAGAATCAACGTTAAAACCTATCTCTCTTAAGAATTTATGTTCATCGCTATGCTTTGTAAAATTATCATCTCCGTTATGAACAAACATATCATAAGCAAAAAAGTCTAGCTGTCTTTCTTTTACTAAATTTGGGTCTAGCTGTCTTAAGCTTCCTGCGGCGACATTGCGAGTATTGGCAAATATCACCTTACCTTCTTTTTCTTGTTGTTTATTCAACTTTTGGAAAACCTTTTTACTCATCAATACTTCCCCACGTACTTCTAAAATCTGTGGAAGTTCTTCTTTACTAGAAAGTAATTTAAGAGGAATAGAATTTATCATTTTTAAATTCTCAGTAATATCTTCTCCAACAAAACCGTCCCCTCTTGTGGCACCACGCACAAAAATACCATTTTCATATATTAGAGAAACTGCCAACCCGTCGAACTTTACTTCACAAAAGTATTCCAATATAGAAGATTTGCCTCCAAGTAACTTGCAAATTCTTCCTTTCCATTCTTCCAATTCTTCAAAGCCAAAAGCATCATTCAAAGAAAGCATTCGCACCTTGTGTGTGACTTTTTGAAATTTTTCCAACGGCTTACCTCCTACTCTGTTTTCTGGAGCATTTGGATCCATAAATTCTGGATATTCTTTTATAATAGTCTTTAACTCATTGTTTAGTGAATCATAAACAGCGTCTGACACTTCTGGCTTGTCTTGTGTATGATACAAATCTCGAAGACGAGCAATTTCAGCTCGGAGCATAACCACCCTTTTTGCTATATCTATATTAGATTTAGATTTATCTACCATTCTCCTATTTTACCAGAAAAAAGATTTTATTGTCCTCTTACACCAATCGTTGCTGCTACCCAGCGATCAATAGCAGATAAAGTATGAAGACTAGGGTCTTGAGAAGAAACTTCTAATATGCGCTTAGCCAAAACAAGTGCTACACCGTTAGGATCCAAACTAACTCCATTGGTAGACTGTCTTTGGCCGTTGAAATACCCCGAAGGATACTCTGTTACAATGGTATTATTTCCTGGTAATCCTCCATTATCTAAAGCTACAGCTGAAAACCACAAATTCTTTGCTATTCCCCAAGAAGCATTTACATTAGGAGAATTTGGGTTTATAGAATTACCAGGAGCTATAACACCGGCAACAAATGGTGATGTTGTGTTGTAGTTATAAACTGATGTCACTTTATAGGATATTACGCTATTTGTAGTAGTATTTATCACAAGATCGCTTTCAGAACCAGTTGCTACTTTGTATAGAACTTCTAATACGTTAGAACTTGTTCCGTTTGATTGAGAATTATAAAGCAATTGAGTCCAACCAGAAGGCAAACTAGCAGAACCTGTACCGTCTATATCAAGAGCGACAAAAGCAATTAACAAATCATTTGCTTGGTATGTAAACGACATTGGAATAGTGTGTGATAAAGATTCAGTACTTCTAGAACCAATTGAAGTTCCTCTTTCTTGAGGGAAATCAGCTATAAGATTAAATGAGAAGTTTACGGTACAGTTAGCAGTGACATTTTCAATAAAGTAATCACTGCCAATACTATATCCAGCAGGACAAGTGCCAGTTATCGCTCCATAAGAATATCCTCCATTTGGTGTAACAGTAAATTGAGCTGTACCGCCAGAAAGTATACCAGTAACAGACCCCGGAGAAACATTACCTCCTGTACCAGCAGTAGCGGTAACAGTATAAGTATTTAAAGTAAAGTTTGCTGTAACATTTTTATCAGAGGTCATAGTTACATTACACGTATTACCTCCTGGCCCTGAGATGCTATCACAACCAGTCCAACCAGAAAATGTAGAACCTGATATAGCTGTAGCTCTTACTACAACTGCAGTATTATTGGCATATACTTCTGAACAATCTATTCCGCAATTAATTCCAGTGCTAGGCAAAACAGTAAAAGCAGTACCAGAACCCGTGCCTGATTTGTAAACATTCAAAGTAAACCCAGATGATGCACAACTACTTCCGTTCCAAGTACTACCAGCTGCACAAGAAACAACAATCTGGTCTGGCCCAACCACTGTAGTATCAACAGTATCAAGAAGAACTGTATCGTTGTATAAGAAAAACGTTCTACCAGCATAAGGAATAACAAATGGTACATTTGTTCCTGAATCTCCACTTGCTACAACAAAACCAGGAGAAGAAGCTCCAGAATTATTTGTATTAGAAGTAACTTGAGAACCACCTGGATCTTGAGGATTTGTAACACTCCAATCAAAATTTACTGTACAGCTACTACCTCCAGCAATAATAGTACAGGAAGATTGGTCTGGGCTGAGGTCGCCAGCCATTACAGCCGATGATGTAAATGTAGCACTCACAGTACAATCTGATGTGATAGGTCCAGTTGTATATGTACTACCCGCCAAAGAACCACCACAACCAGAAACAGAAGAAATTGAATAGGTTGGATTCGGTGTAATAGTAAATGAAGTAGTGCCACCTGAACTTACAGTTTGAGGAGTAGATGGATTAATTGTTCCATTCGGTCCAGCAGATGGAGTTACGATATATGTTGTAGCAGATGTAATAGTAACACTCACTACTGTATTAGTATTAATGGTTACGGTACATTGATTACCAACAAAACTATCACAACCAGTCCAAGTAATAGTATCTGTACCATTTGTAGGAGTAGCAGTCAAAACGACAGTGTCATTTACATTGTAATCATAAGAACAACTTGTTGTACAGTTTATGAAAGGAGTGGGATTTTCGTTAGACACTACAGTACCAGAACCATTCATATTTAATGAAAAAGTATCTGCTGTTAATGCGACGTCACTATAACTTACAATAAGCTCACGTTCTAGACGATTTATATCGGTAGATGTACAAGTTGGATTTTCTCCTCCTACGTTGTATCCTTTTGAAATTATTTCTGTGGTTCCAGCTACTGAATCTTTATTTACAGTTACAATAGCACAAGCTTTATTACTAGCACCCAATCCTAAAATTTCAAAAGACCAAGAACTAAGAGGTGGAGTTTCTGGAGTACTTATGTTTATAGGAGTACCCGCACAAGTAAGTGCGGGAGTAGGTACAGCTTGACCAAAAGCGCTAGTAGCACCTGATTGATCGTGATAAAGTGCACACTCTATACCAGTATCAGCAGCGAAGAATGCTTCATTTGTATTTTTAGCTGAGGTACTGAAAGTAAATTCCTTGTAAGCAATGTCTGCAATACCTAATGCAATAGATAAAATAATACTAGAAAGCACCACAACAAAAAGTAGTACGAATCCAGAATCTTTATTTTTTTTTATATTCCTATTTTTCATTCTTAAAAATAATTAAGGCGCCCAGTTGAATAAATTGTCTGTTAAAGAAACACTATAATTCCCAGACCCCTGAGTCCAGTATACAGTAGAAATAATCAATATCTCATTAGATCCTATACCTCCTATTTGCTTACCAATTATTTTACGAACAAAACCAGAGTTTTCTCCATTTTGATAACCATATCCTGTATCATCATCATACAAAATTTGACGACAATTTCCTCCTACACAAGGAACAAAATTAACCGAACCACCATCTACAGCAAAATCACAACTACCACCACCAGGGTTCCCTTCATCTTCTAGACAATCAGAAATTGCAGTCTGAAAATCTCTCCATCCTTGACCTTCAGATGCTTCATATAAGACATACGCATCTCTAACATTACGAATATACTCTACTCCTTCTTGCGCTAAGTAAGTTGCGATAACTTTCTTTTTTGCGTATTGAGTGTCCGCTAAATTATTAGACAAAACAGCAACAAGAGCAAGAATAGAACCAGCAAAGATTGATACAGCTACCAATGTTTCTATTAGAGTAAAGCCAGTATTTTTTTTACTAGTTTTTGCATTACGTTTAAAATTTGAAATTTTGTTTTTAAAATAAATCATAACATTTAAAATACTAAGGGGCTGATTCAATATCTATAGATCGTTGAGACACAGAAGTCTGTAATGAAAAAGGTGACACTATATTTTTAAAACGCACTTCTCCTACCAACCTAATAACAACAAATGGTTGCTGTCTATCTCCCCCTGCTCCAATTGGAGGCTCTGCCCCAAACACAGTAAAACCAGATGCAGAATTTAAGATAACTTCATTTGGATTCAATTGCACCCATTCTGGACCACCAGTAAGACCTCCACCACTAACTGATTTGAAAATATTGTAAATTGGATCTCCGTTTGCATCTACACTTGTAGATTCTATTTTATAAGCCCACTGATCAGAAGGATCTCCAACTGTCCCACTCGCCTCTTCAAAAACCAAAACCCCTCCACCCAATATACAACTACGAGGAATTTCTACAACAGAAGTATTAGACTCTGAACCAGCGCCCCAAGGATTTGCTAAATCATAACAACGGTAGTTGTACCCAGTTCGGAGATTTCTAGACATTTCTTCCATAATAAAACTAAGGTTGTCTATGACCGAACGCATATCTTGAGATTTTTGATTTACTAAGTTTACATTAAGAAGTGCATTCATTCCAAAAATTACAATAACCAAAAACAAGGAAATAGCTACCATTGTTTCAATAATAGTATATCCTGTATTTTTTTGATGTTTTTTAAAAAGCTTTTTTTGCATATTTTAATTTATTTGTATTCTACCAGAGGCATAAACTTTAATTAATGCGGTAGCAGGCTCAGAACCAGGAGAAGATACTTTTATCTCAACTCTATCTACCGAACGATTCAAATTGTCTATCACAGGGTTTGTCGAAGTTATGAATGCACCAGAATTCGGTCTAGTGAAAATTATCCCAACATTGTTCAAAATTTCATCTGGTACTCCATTGGAATCTTGATAGAAAACTTTTATTTCTTGAATAAAATTACCTTTTGTAATACTTACTTTGTCTAAGCATTCATTTGTTTGTGGTTGTGCACAATTATATGTACCGTAGTCAAAATCTTTTTCTTGATCAAGGTCCACAAAATAATAAAAAACTTTATTTCCAGTATTAGGTGGATTGTTTGCTAAGTCTGGTGCAAGATCAAAATAAAGCCCATAAGAAGGTTTCCAAGTATTAGGGCTCAAAGGAGGTAAAATCGGTAATTTACCAGATAGAGAAAACTTCTGAGCCTCTACTATCTTAAGAGCAATATCGTTACTTAGATTCTTTATATCTACTTTATCTTGAAAAGTCTGATAATTAAATATTGATACAGCAGAAACAATAGAAAAAATAGACAACACTACAATGAGCTCCACATAAGTCATACCGGTGTTTTTTCTATTTGAATTAAGAATGTTTCTAGTTTGCATTTTTAAAAAATTAAAAAACTGGAAAGATATAAAGCTCACAAACAAAAGCTATAAATGTGCCTAAGACTAAAAACGGTGCGAAGGGTATTTCGCTTTTTATACCGTTTATTTTCTTTATAAGAATTAACAAAATGCCGATAATAGCACCAGACCAAAAAGCAATGACAGTAGCAGAAAGCAACTTACCAAAACCCAATAAAAACCCGAGTCCGACTGCAAGCTTTGCATCTCCTAACCCCATCCAAGTACCACGAGAAAAAAACCAAAACAAAGCAAATGGAATGGCAATAGCAAAACTAGTAAAGAATTGGTATAAGGTAGGAATATGTGGATCAAAATAAACAGGAAAAATCATATCTCCACTCTGGAAAAAGAACATCCCAACAAAAGCAAAAACACCAAACATAAAAGCTAGTACATCTGGAATAATTTTATGTTTTATATCATACACAGTAATTACTAAAAGTAGAGAAAACACAACTGTATAATATGCATAAGTAAAAGCAAATATAAGTGTATCTAAATAAAACAAATCTTGAAACTTAAAGAAAAGTGATCCAAAAATAAGCCCCGTTGCAAGCTCTACTAATGGATACTGGGTAGAGATCTTTGTTTTACAACTACGACACCTACCTTGTAAAATAAAAAAACTAAATACAGGAACTAAATCATACCAACGAAGTTTGTTTTGGCAAGCCATACAGCTACTCCTGCCACCCAATGACCTTTGGGTGTTGAATCTAAAAATAACTACATTTAAAAAACTTCCGATAATAAGCCCAAACAATGCGAAAATGATTATTAGTATTGTTGTCATAATATTGTATTTATTATATCACACGAAACGAAGAAAAAGCTAAAACCCCCCGCCAAAATTTAGCGAGGGGTTTTAAAAATTTTAAAACAAACGAGAGAAAATATTAATAATTATTCTGAACGATATTTACATTTCCGTTATTTGTTTCAAAACCTACGACAACAAGCCCTGAAACTGTAGTTCTGACAGTTTTTGGTTTATCGTCACAATTCTCTTCGTCTTCTTCAAAGTATTCATTGTCTTCACAGTCCCCCGCACAAGACGCTTTCCTGGTTTTACTTATAATACGAGTAGCATCTTGATTTGGGCGATATTTACTAATAGTAGCTTGCCTACCATCAACCGCTCTACCTCGCAGATTTGTAAATTCACCAGAGTTATTTGTATGCCACAAATATCTCAACACTACTCTTTTTGTAAGTCCAGCATTACCAACTCCGTTATAAACCAGTTTTTCTATTTTGACACCAGTTTTATTATTTGCATTTGGATTTAATTTAATAAAGTTAATTAGAAGAGTATTCCCTGCTTCATCTGTAATCAAAGAAGAAGTAGAAGTAGTTACAACAGTAGTAGGGTTTTCATCTATACCTACGAAGGTGACTTGCTTTGTATTTTCATTAAACAAAATACTTGCTTCTGGTGCAACTGTGTCTATCTTTAAATTAACTGTATTATCTGCCCCAACATTCCCCGCGTTGTCAGTAGAGTGATAGAAAATACTTTTTATACCATCGTCTGTTAAAGATATCGGTCCTTCATACAATATCCAAGTAGCACCATCATCCAACGAATATTCAGTTTTCAAAATTCCAGACAAGCTATCAGAACTTGCTAAAGAAACAACAGCTCCAGATTTATACCAACCAGCATTCCCCGCAGTACCACTTATACTATGTATACTAGTAGGCAATGATGTATCCACTTTAATATTTACACTATGCATTGTTTCTGTTGTACCTGCGTTATTTGTAGATTTATAAGATACATTATGCGTACCATTTGGAAGTACAAAAGGAGTACTGTAAGTAGTCCAAGTAGTACCAGAATCTAATGAATATTGTGTATTTAAAATTCCAGAAGGCTCACTAACTGCAGTGAAAGAAATAAGTGGAGAAGTAGTGTACCAATCCTCATTACCCAATGTTCCTTCTATTAAGACGCTTGTCACCGGCACACTACTATCTACCATATTTACCATTGTTTGATAATCTTCTATATTGCCGGCAGTGTCTACCGCTCTATACCAGACTGTATGAGTCCCTGAGCCGAAAGTTATTTGATTTCCATAAGTAACCCAAGTCGCTCCAGCATCTAATGAATATTCTATTTTTGAAACTAAAGAAGTATCATCGGTAGCAGTAAAGTCGAGAGTAGAGCTAGACACCCTCCATCCACCAGCACCTTCTTCACCTCCCACTACTGGTGTAGTAACAGGTTTTATTGTATCTACTTTTAGATTCAAAGTATTTACATTTTCTGTATTCCCTGCCAAGTCAGTAGCTTTATAAGAAATATTGTGCTCTCCGTCACTAAAAGAAAGCGGAGTAGTATAAACATTCCAAGTAGCACCAGAGTCTAATGAATAATTTATTTCAAAAACATCTGAATTTGTGTCTGTAGCATCAAGGGAAACTTCTGTGTCAGAAGTATACCAATTCGAGAGTCCTAATGTACCAGTTGCATTGTGTGTACTAATAGGCAATGATGTGTCTACTTTTATAATTATAGTCTGAGTATCCTCTACATTCCCCATAACATCAGTAGACCTATATAAAACAGTATGTGTACCGTCTGTGAAAACAACAGGAACAGTATAAGGTATCCAACTTGTACCAGCATCTAGAGAATATTCAGTACTTTCAATATCAGAAATATCGTCTGTTGCTGTTAAAGATAGTGTTGCATTACTAATGTACCAATCATTTGTACCGAGCACACCTGTAACTGATGGGACAGTAACGGGTTTTGTCGTATCGCCCCCTATTTGTTGCTCTAACCAAGGATTAAAATTAACATTATTTGAAACAGCGTTCCCTAACCCAGTCGGATTTGTAGAATGATACGGCCCAGTAGCATCACCCCAGAAATTGTTAATTGCGTTAACATTAGCAGAAGAACTATACCCCCCATACACACTATTGTTCTGTATATTGCTATTTAAAACAGTCAAACT
>CAYTMO010000022.1:0-5863 GCA_964439045.1 uncultured Candidatus Saccharibacteria bacterium | reverse complement strand
AATGGTAAGAGTTATACCAGAAGCTATGGTGGTAGTACCAGAGAGGATGTAGGGAATGGTGCTAGAAGTAAAGGAACGATTTGAGTTAACAACCCCTCCTGATATTTCAAAGGCTTTTTTACCAATACCTGAAACTGTATTCCCAGAATGGGTAAAATTTACAGATATTGGAATAAAGACAGTTTTAGTATTATCTTGAAAAACATTATTGGATAATGTAAGTGCAGTAACTGAATTTAATATATACCCCCCATACACACTATTGTTCTGTATATTGCTATTTAAAACAGTCAAACTTCCACTGTTTAAAAAGAAACCATAAGTACTATAACTCAATTCTGAATTATTAATATTTCCTTGTCCGTTAACTTGCACATAAGCTTCTTGTGTATTTTCTGTAATTTGGCTATCTGAAATAGTTACTGTTCCCCCACTATTAAACAACAATGGATAACCCACGCTTCCTGCATAACGCAAGATTGTATTAGAAAATGAAATATTGGAGCCATTATTAGCTTGAATATGATCCCAATCCCCCTTAAATGCTACAGTTCCAGATCCATCTACGTTTGTATCACCTCCAACAGCATCATCTTTGATTGAGGTAAAATATACTTTTTCAGTAGATGTACCATTTACATTCAAAGTCCCGTTTACTTCAATTTTAGAATTAGAGTCTTGAAACTTTACTATTACACCAGGATCAATGGTAAGAGTTATACCAGAAGCTATGGTGGTAGTACCAGAGAGGATGTAGGGATTCCCTTCCATTCCCCATACAGTATTTACACCGATAGTACCTGTTATTGGAGTATCAGCAAATGAGACAGAAGGATTAATTAATAATGAAAAACCAAAAAACATCACTAAACCAAGAAAACTTTTGAAAAACTTACTTCTTGTATTATTCATATTTTTAAAAACAGTTAACTAATAATAATTAATAAAATTAAAAAACAAAAAACTTTAAAAAAAAATTATTACCACAAATTAAAAAGAGGTGAACGAAAATCGTTCACCTCTTTTTAATAAGAGAAATTTATTAACATAAACCAGAATTTTAGAATAAAAGCAAAGCAGAAATAATTTTTTAAAAAAATTTTTCACTTCTATCTTTATATTATATCAACGAATAGATTAAAAACAAGTTTTACACAAGATAATTAAAATATTTAATATTAATTACAAGAATATGTCGGAGCTACAGCATTAGGAAATGCAGTGGTCCAGTTAGACAACACGCCATTTAAAGATGTCCCAGTAAAAGTTTTCTTATCATTTCTCCAGTCTACACAAAATCCTCCAGTAGAGGTAGATGCTGCAAAAAACCATCGTCCAGAAGTAGCATTTGGTTCTCCATTCCAACCGTAATAAACATAAGTATTAGCAGGTAATTTACTAGCTAAAAAATACAAACTATTGTTTGCTAAGGTTGTATCGTTAAATAATGTTCCACCATTAGAATCTGTGCCTCCAGCAGCAGCTCCAGTTATACCAGCACTAACTTGATATGGCGTTGCAATAACACTTGGGTTGTAGCTAGTAGAGCCACCAAACAAAAATGCTTGACTGCCCATTTGAGAAAGCTGAGACGTGATTTTTGCATCACTACTTTTAGCTTTTGAAGGAGAAAGCACAGCTAAAACCACGAGCGTAGCCAATACCCCGATAATAGCTATTACAACTAAAATCTCTATCAAAGTAAAACCTTTTGATGAATTCAAAACAAAACTTTTTTTATAAAAATATTTTTTCATAATTAATTTTTAAGAACCTAAAACAAATAAGTAAACACGATCCCTTAGTATTTATAATGAACTTATTTAATTATAACACATATATCCAATACTCAAAACAAAAATCCCTGAAACCAGGGATTTTTGTGGAAAACAAATATACTAATAACTTTAAGCATTATTACAAACAACATCCGCACTAGATGCTCCAGCAGCAATTTCTGTTGCAGCTGTTACAGTACTAGCACCAGCGTAACCTGTACTATCAACACAATAGAAAGCTCCAGTAGGTAATACTACGGCTGCACCCCAAGCTGTAGGAGCTACACCAACAGCAGTGTTTTGTCCACATTGTACAGTGTTTCCAGAAGTAGTGTTAGCAGCTGTTTTTAAAGCAAGAAGACTACCTGTACCTGATGCAGCGTTACATAGATCAATAAGATAAGTACCGGCAGCACCAACTCCAAGTTCTGCTTGTCCTCTCATAGAAGACATACTTGCGATAACAGAAGCATCTTTACCTTTGTTACGAGCTGTAGAAAGTGACGCCAAAACAACAGAAGCCAAGATACCGATGATAGCAACCACAACCAAGAGTTCGATCAATGTAAAACCTTTTTTCAAATTCAATTTCTTCATAATTTGTTTAATATATTAATAATAATTTATACCTGTAATTATAACACATCGAAATGAATCATCACTATGACCTCAAAATAAAACACCCCCCTAAGGGGGTGTTTTATTTATAAAATATATTAAGTATTTTATGCATTATCGCAAACAACATCCGCACTAGATGCTCCAGCAGCAATTTCTGTTGCAGCTGTTACAGTACTAGCACCAGCGTAACCTGTACTATCAACACAATAGAAAGCTCCAGTAGGTAATACTACGGCTGCACCCCAAGCTGTAGGAGCTACACCAACAGCAGTGTTTTGTCCACATTGTACAGTGTTTCCAGAAGTAGTGTTAGCAGCTGTTTTTAAAGCAAGAAGACTACCTGTACCTGATGCAGCGTTACATAGATCAATAAGATAAGTACCGGCAGCACCAACTCCAAGTTCTGCTTGTCCTCTCATAGAAGACATACTTGCGATAACAGAAGCATCTTTACCTTTGTTACGAGCTGTAGAAAGTGACGCCAAAACAACAGAAGCCAAGATACCGATGATAGCAACCACAACCAAGAGTTCGATCAATGTAAAACCTTTTTTCAAATTCAATTTCTTCATAATTTGTTTAATATATTAATAATAATTTATAATGTTTGTTTGTGTTTCTTTTTAATAAACACAAAAATTTCGACTTATTTTTTAATACCTAAATTATATCATAAACAAAAAAACATAGATGCAAATGAGTTATCCACAACCCCGTCGCTCACGAGCGACTGTGCAAACCCTGTCATTACGCGAATGACGGGGCTAGCTAGCTAATACCTCCTGCCATATTGTAAATAGGCAAAAGAACTGAAACTAAAAGTATACCTACTCCAAGACCAAGTACAACTATCATTATTGGTTCGATAAGCCCCACCATAGTGTCCACTGCGTCATCTACCTCTCTTTTATAAAAGTCTGCAAGAGTTTTTAAAATTTGTCCAAGTGATCCTGTCTCCTCACCCACCTTCACCATCTGCACCATAATACCAGGAATTTGCTCTGGATATTTTTCAAAAGAAGCAGAGAGAGAAAGCCCGGCTTTAACTCCCTCTGCTACATCTTTTAAAATATTTTTATATACACGACTACTCACTACTTCTGAAGTGATATCAATAGAACGGATAATAGGAATACCAGACACAAGCATTGTATCTAAGTTGTCTGCAATACGAGACAAGAAAAGTCTTTTATACAATGTACCGATAACAGGGATAGAAAGACGAGTCCTGTCTATATAGTTCTTGCCACTTTCTGTCCTTGAAAGTCTCCAAACCCAAATACCAAACAATATTAAAAAGATAAGTAAAATAAAACCATAGTTTACAAAAAAGGCTGAGATTCCAATAATGATCTGTGTAAATACAGGGATAGCTTGCCCTGAGTCAGTAAGGATAGTAGAGAGTTTGGGTATAACAACAGTAAACATTAAAGTCATAACCACAAGGAAAGTAAGTATCACGAATGCTGGATATATAAGTGCATTTTTGGTTTTAGAATTTATAGCATATTGACGATCTAGATATTCGGCAAGATGCAAAAAAGTCTGATTGAGTTTACCTGTTTCTTCTCCAGCCTTTACCATATTTATATAGAAGTTTGAAAACACATCTGGATGCTTTGCAAGAGCTCCAGAGATAGATACTCCAGCTTGCAAATCATCCCCTACTTGAGTTAATTTTTTCCCTAAGAATTTATTTTCAGCATTGCTTGCAAGCATTGTAAAAGCTTTCAAAGCAGAAACTTGAGCTTCAAATAGTGTTGCAATCTGACGAGAAAGTATGACCACATCTTTCATTGAGACTTTCTCAAAAAAAGACATTTCGAATATATTGCTTTTTTCTTTATCTTCAGTAACAGAAATAATAATAAGTCCCCTACGCTGAAGACCACTTATCGCCATATCACGATTAGGTGCATCTATTTGTCCTTCTTTATTTATTCCACCAGGATCTACTGCTTTGTATTTAAATAGCATAATTTTTTATTTTTATAACATTCTTTCTAGTCCTTTTGGGTTCAGTGAATATTGATAAGCGTTTTCGATGGATATCTCCCCTGCTCGTACAAGATCAAGAAGTGAGTGGTTTAAATCTATCATTCCTTGCTCCATACCTGTCTCAATAACTACATCTATTTCGTGGGTGCGTTTTTCACGAATCAAGTTTGATACAGCATTGTTGTTGAGCAACAACTCATACGCAGGCACCAATCCTCCTGCAATACGAGGTATAAGTCTTTGAGAAAATATTCCAAGCAAGGAAGAAGCTAGCTGTACTCGGATTTGATCTTGCTGACTACCAGGGAAAGAATCTATAATTCTATCTATTGTCTGAGAAGCATTGTTGGTGTGCAATGTAGAGAAAACCAAGTGCCCAGTCTCAGCTGCGGTGACTGCAGTAGAGATAGTTTCCGGAGTACGCATTTCACCAATCAGAATTACATTCACATCTTCACGAAAGACAGACTGTAATGCTGTGTGGAAATCTTTTGTATCTAAGCCCACTTCACGCTGATTGATGATAGATTTATCTGGACTATATACATATTCTATAGGATCTTCAATGGTTACTATATGACGAGATTGTTCACTGTTTATCAGATTTATCATCGCAGATAAAGTAGTAGACTTACCTTGACCCACTGGACCCACCACCAAAAAGAATCCTTGTTTTTTCTTAGCAATTTCCGCAATTATTGGTGGCAAATGAAGCTCACTCAGAGACTTCACTTTCGGTACTAATCTAAAAACTAAATTAATTAATCCTTTTTGGAAAAATGCATTGCCTCTGAGGCGTGCCTCACCTTTGAAATCATAAGAAAAGTCAGCTTCTTGAGTTTCGATAAACTTTTCAGCCTTATCAGACACTAATACCTCTCCAAGAAAATTTATCATATCTTCTTTAGTAAGTACTGGATGCTTTACTAAGAAAATAAGCTCACCAGAAACACGAATAGCAGGCACGCGCCCTGCACCCAGATGCAAATCTGATCCTTCTTCACGAATAAGAGTTAGTATTAAATCTTCTAGTTCTTGTTTGTAATTCATAATTAAATAATTTTATATTTTTGGAATAACTAACTTTTTGGATAAAATTTCTACAACTTGCTCTATTACTTCTGCTGGTGTGGAATTAGCTTTTACTATATACCCAGAAACTCCGAGCGATGCCCCTTTATCAAAATCAGATTGTTGACTCTTATTAGATAATATTATTTTAATTGTGTTTGGAGAAATGTTCTCATTTTGCATTTTTTCCAATACTTCAAAACCATCCATATTAGGCATAATCACATCAATCAAAAGTACGTCGGGCACAAGTCCTCCCTTTAACTTTTCTATTGCTTGCAATCCGTCCGACGCTGTATAAACTTCAAAATTATTTTGACTAAATTTGAAAGCATACATATCTAAGAGAAAGCCATCATCGTCTACTATTAAAATTTTCTTTTTTTCTCCTTCCA
>CAYTMO010000021.1:0-18764 GCA_964439045.1 uncultured Candidatus Saccharibacteria bacterium | reverse complement strand
AGAATGGCTTAAAAAGCAAGGATAAATAATTTTTATTTGAATTATCTTCTGATTTGAAGTACAATACACACACTTATTAATATTAAACAAACAATTTTATGGCAAAAAGAGGAACAACATTAAGTATTAGACCAAAGTCACGACGATCTCATAAGACCAAAAAGCGTCTAGAAATCAAGAAAGAAACTCTCGCAAAAAAGGCAAATAAAGGAAAAACAAAATAAATTAACTAGAATTTTTGTTGTTTTTATTTAATATTCTGTCTAGCTCTTTTATTATTGTGTCATCTTGATATAAAGGAGGTATTTTGCTTTGTGGGCTTAATTTATTTTTCATTTGTAACCATTTTTCAAAGGTTCCTGTGGGTATTGATTTGATTCTAGGGGTTCCCAGTATAGTGTCACCATCTCTCTTTGCCCTATAGTCAGAATTTATTTCTTTAAGTGTTTTATCTATCTTTTCAAGAAACTCTAAAATAGAAGAGGGTTCTTTTTCGAATTCTATATACCAGTTGTGGTATCCAGAAGAGCCAGTATTCATAAATGTTGGTGCTATTGTATAGCTTTTAACGATAGAATTTGTTGTTTCTTGTGCTTTAATTATGGCTTTGTTTGTATTATCTACTATTATTTCTTCTCCAAATGCGTTTAAGAAAAACTTAGTTCTTCCTGTGATTATGATTTTATAAGGAGAGAGGGATGTGAATCTAATAGTATCACCTATGTTATATCTGATAAGCCCACTATTAGTAGTAATTATTAGAGCATATTCTGTATCTAATTTTACTTCTTTAAGCGGGATTATTTTAGTGTAGTCGTTTTTATGAAAATCAGATAAAGGAATAAATTCATAAAATACCCCGTTAGCTAAAAGTAATAACATATCTTCGGTATTCTTCTGGTCTTGTGTTGCGAAGAATCCTTCAGACGCATTATATGATTGCCAAAAATTTAGATTTCTATTAGGGAGCAATTCTTTAAATAATTTTCGATAAGGTTCGAAAGCTACTCCACCGTGAGCTATTAATTCTAGATTCGGCCAGAAATTATCTTTGTCGGTTTTCTTTTTTACTTTTTCTAAAATCACAGAAATCCAAGTCGGGACCCCAGCTAGAATTCTTACATCTTCATCACTACAAATTTCTGCTATGACAGTGGACTTCTTATTCCAATCCTCACTTAATGCAATCTCTTTTTTGGGTATACGTATAAGCTCAGCCCACCAGGGGGTTTTGTAGCACATAAGAGCAGAAATGTCTCCGATAGTTATGCCTTTTTCATTAGTAGTAAGAGATCCTGTAATTCCTATTGATTTACCATCAAAAATTTCAGTATCTGGATATGCATTGCAATAGAGGGCAAGCATATCCTCGCTGCCTTTATGGTGACATTTATAATAGGATTCTTTGCTTACTGGAAGATATTTACTTGATGCATTTGTTGTGCCTGAAGATTTTGAAAACATTGTTATCATTCCATGCCAGAGGACGTTCGATTCTCCATTGAGCATACGCTCTATATAAGGAGAAAATTCTTCGTAAGTTCTTATAGGAATTTTATTTTTAAATTCTGTATATGTGTCATTGGGTAAAATATTATGCTCAATACCAAATGAAGTACTTGAAATTTCTTGTAGAATTAAAGCAAGTTGCTTATTTTGAGTATAATGTGGATTAGCCAAAGAGCTTTTAATAAGCTCGTATTTTAATTTTAAATAAAGTTTTACTGGTAATGAAAGCATATTAATAGGTATAGTATATCTTGAATTATCTTTGAAGTGAATCTTTTAAGGTTTCAGGGTTTTTATTTTTAAAATTAAGTATTTTTTGTTATGCTCTATAATATGAAGGATGAAATTAATAAACAGAAAAATGTTGCTGAGGTTTTTGTGGAGTGTCTCGAGGTAGAAGGAGTTCAATATATTTTTGGTATTCCAGGAGAAGAAAACCTTACCTTTTTGGAAGCAGTTAGAAATTCGAATATAAAGTTTATTACCACTAGGAATGAGCAAGCAGCTTGTTTTATGGCAGCTACTTTTGGCAGATTAACCGGTAAGGTTGGTGTGGTGCTTTCTACGCTTGGTCCTGGGGCTACGAACCTTATGACAGGAGTTGCTTATGCAGATCTTGGTGGAATGCCACTTCTTGTAATTACTGGACAGAAACCAATAAAGAAAAGCAAGCAGGGTAAATTTCAAATAATTGATTTGGTAGAAATGATGAAGCCTGTTACTAAGTCTAGCGAAACCATAGTTTACGGTGAGAAATTACCAAGTATGGTAAGGAATGCTATATGTTTAGCTGAGTCTGAGCGTCCTGGTGCTGTGCATTTAGAATTACCAGAAGATATAGCAGAAGAAATTTGCGAATCACAACCTATAACCCCTTATAAAGTTCGCAGACCGGTAGCGGATGAGAAGTCTATTAAGCTAGCATTGGAAGAAGTAGAAAATGCCAAATTTCCTATTATTATCGTTGCAGCAGCGGGCAATAGGAAGCTGGTCCGCAAACAGTTAAATACTTTTATAGAAAAAACAGGTATACCTTTTGTAACGACACAAATGGGAAAAGGTGTTTTAGATGAAACTAATGATTTGTATATTGGAACTACATCTTTATCGGGTGGGGATTATGTTCATCAAGCATTAAGGTCTGCGGATTTGGTAATTATGATTGGCCACGATACAAGCGAAAAGCCACCAATAATCTTGACTAGAGAACATTGTAAAACAATACATATTAATTTTTATCCTGCGTCTTTGGATAGAGTGTATGTGCCTACAGCGGAAGTAGTAGGAGATATTTCTCACACGCTTTGGGCTTTTTCAGAAAATATAAAAGTAAATCCAGAATGGAATTTTGATTACTTTTTTAAAGTTCGTGACGCATTGAAAGTAGATATAGAAAAGTTTCAAGATGATACAAGTTTTCCAATGCGTCCAGAAAAAATTGCACTTGATTTGAGGAAAGTGTTGCCAGATGATTCGATGCTTGCATTAGATAATGGAATGTACAAGATTTGGTTTGCTAGAAATTTTCCTACAAAAATCCAAAATGGTATGTTGCTTGATAATGCATTAGCTACAATGGGAGCTGGTCTTTCTTCTGGTATCGCTACGAAGATGCTGCACCCAGAAAAAAAAGTATTAGTGGTGGCAGGGGACGGAGGAATAATGATGAATATGGCTGAGCTTGAGACGGCTGTGAGGTTGGGGCTAGATTTGGTTATTCTTATACTGAATGATTCTGGTTTTGGAATGATTCGTTGGCATTTAAAAGATATGAATATTCCGGAGTTTGGATTATCTTTTAATAATCCAGATTTTGTAATGTTGGCACAAAGCTTTGGTGCCACTGGGTATAAAATAGAAAAGGCAAATGAATTAGCCTCAACCCTTGAAAAAGCCTTAAATTCAAAAGGAGTGCATATTATAGACTGCCCAATAAGCTACGAAGAAGCAAATGAATCCCTTTCAAAGGTTAAAAATATTGTGGTATAATAAATCTATTATGAAAAAGATACTTATAGCTAGTTTTTTATTAGCAGTTTTAGTGTTACCAGTTTATTTTATTAGTGCAGCAGATTTCCCAAAGAATATGGATGATTCTGGGAATGTAGTTGTAGCTGGAACAGAAGAATTAAAGAATCTATATGTCGGTGGTGGAGTAGTGATAGTTAATCAAAAGATTCTAGGAGACCTTTTTTCTTTTGGAAGTAGTGTCAGTATTGCAGGAGAAGTAGAAAAAGATTTATTTGCATTAGGCGGAAATATAAATATTACAAGCCCGATCTTGGAAGATGCAAGAATGGCAGGAGGGAATGTCATCATTAATGCTCCTATTGGAGGGGATTTGCTTGTAGCAGGAGGGACTGTTTCATTAGGACAAAGTGCGACTGTAGCAGGAGACTTGTGGGTAGCAGGAGGAATAATAAATATTACAAGTCCGGTAACTGGTGATGTAAAAATATCCGGAGGGGAAGTGTTTATTAATAGCACAATCGTAGGTACTGTAGAAGTGAATGCAACAGACAAACTTACCTTTGGTCCACAAAGTATCGTATTAGGAAATATTGTTTATTGTGGAGATATAGAACCAATAGTACAACCTGGCGCTCAAGTAGGTACTATGGAGAAAAAGGTAGTAGAAGGTGGAGCAAAGACTAAAGGGGATGCAGGGCTTATGGGGTTCCTTTCTATCTTTCAGTTTATTATGATGTTTATTGCATCTCTAATATTGTTCAAATTGTTCCGCACTCGAGTTACTAACTTCATTTCTTCTTCTTTGGAATCTATGAATAGATTCTGGTCTAATGCTGGATTGGGGATACTTGCAATGATTTTAATACCAATAGTTTCTATTATTTTGATGGTGAGCTTACTAGGATTTTATCTCGGAGTGACATTGTTTGTAGGATTCGTCTTTACTCTAATTGTAGCTTGCGTCTTGTCTCTACTCACGCTAGGCAAAATAGTAGAAAACTTCTTGCAAAAGAAAAATTGGCTCACATCTGTTACTAACTGGCAATCAGGAGCAAAGACCCCATTGATTGGTTCATTTATTATGGTATTACTTGGTGCTATTCCATTCTTGGGAGGACTCGCAATATTCATAGTCTATATAGCTACTTTTGGAAATATGCTCAAAACTATTCGAAGTAAGTTTGAGTAGTAAATCAAATACTAAAGACAAAAAAACCATTCTGAGCTTGCCCTAGGATGGTTTTTTTGTTTATGTCTCATTTGACCCCGTCGTTCGCGAACGACGGCGTTGACACACCTGTGGAAAAGTGTGCTTGACAGATTAAGTTATATAGAGTATTCTAAAAATCAGATGGACCCAATGCAGGGTCTTTTTTCTTTTACAAAAAGTTTTGAAGGTGACCAAAGAATCTAAAATCTTTGGGTCTTTTGGTCACCAACAAAACTATTTACTATGTTAGTTATGATTTCAGACCCAAGATCAGGTATGGCACCTTTTGCAAAGATTGCAAAAATAGGTATACCGGCTGTACTTCTTATTGCATTACTGATGCAGTTAAGACAAGTAAACTCTATTTCTTTAATCCCCAACAACATTGATTTTAAAGAAATAAAAGAGAACCGAAAGAAAGAGACTGCGGCTACTGAAATGTACGAAAGGCTGAAAGCAGCCTTTGAAAAGGGTGATCTTGACTCACCTGACGTTCAAGAATGGCTGGAGATATTAGAGAAAGAGGATTTAAGTACAGAGGAATTGTTTGATTTGCTTGAAAAAGCCGAAAAACATGGCGACGTTTCCCTTGAAAACGCAATCTATACCTTGCTCTTGCGGAGAGGTGTCCGTATTTCTGGCTTCTTTCACTTCTTCTTCATTGAAAACGGAGAAGGGTGGGAGGTGATTGCTGTCCGAGATGATTCAGAAGACGATGCTAAGGCAGAGGAAACATTCGCTCTAACGGATGAAATAATGACGGATGATAGATACATAGCTTCCGTTTCCGTTTCGCTGTCGGAGGGGGAGTTCGTTGTTCATCATCAAGATGACGACGGGGAATTAATCACGCACATTTCTGTCACCCAAAAGAGGGCGACAGAAGGAGATGATCTTGCCCCGGATGAAGAGACCTTCAAGGACGAAATTATTCACTGGTTGGAAAAGATGGGCTTTAAACCTGGGACTTCGGACCAATAAACCCGATGAGCCAAATCCTCACAACCCCAACAATCCTACCGGCATGGATCCAAACAACCATCTTTTTGATAACTTTTGGGGACCGATTGGAGAATAAGCTAAATTTTTTTTAGCCCTGTACTAAGAAAGCCTTGTGCTTCTGGTACAGGGCTTTTCTATTTATTATAAGGTAATTCTACAGTTACTTTTGTACCGCGGTCTTTGCCACCTGACTTAGCGAAGATTTCACCGCTATGTCTTTTTACAATTTGTTTTGAAAGATAAAGCTTGAGTCCCATACCATCTGGATTCATCAGTACTGCTTGCTTGCTTCTGTAGAATTTACTAAATATTTTAAATTTATCCATCAAAGAAAGCCCCATACCATTGTCGCTGACAGAGAGGGATAGTCTTTTGGAAGTTGTCGTACATTCTATCCATACCTTGCCTTCTCTTGGAGTATAGAAAATAGCATTTTCTATAATTGCATCCACAACAAATGAAATCTTTTTTATATCAAGAGTAAGTAACGGGATATTTTTAAATGTCGCTACTTGAAAGACAATATTCTTTTTATTTATTTCTTCTCTGTATTTAACTATTACTTTCTCTACTATGTCTCGGACAGATATAGCTTCAAAAAAGTAAGTAGAAGTATTGTTTATATTTTTTATTCCAACGAAAAGATCTACTATTTCGAGCAATTTGTCTGTAGCATTGGTGGTGTTCTGGAGGTACAGCATCTTTTCTTTTTGAGGCAAGTCTTTTTCCAATTCTTTAGAAAGCCACATTATGCGGGTAAGCGGTGTGCGGAAAGTGTGGTTTACAATAGAGGTAAATTCGTATTCTAGTCTATTCGCCTCCATAAAAAGTTTTATGTATTTATGTATTACGTGCAGGATACCGATAAAACATATCCCTAATAGTATATAAGGTGGGATTTCGTATATAGTGGCGATATTTTCATACTGGAAAACAACATAAAAAATACCCAAGATGTACACGACAAAAGAAAAACCTTCCAAGAATTGCATAAATTTACTCATAGGTTGATTATACTCTATTTCAAAAATTATAAAAGTAGAGTACTATATAGATGTATTTTTATGATAAAAAAGAAAAATCACAACTATGTTTTGATTATGGCTGGTGGCTCAGGCACTAGGCTTTATCCTCGTTCTACTGATGAATTACCTAAACAGTTTCAGAAGATTGTTGGGGAGAAAACTCTTTTTGAAGAGACTTACGACAGGGTAACTAAATTTGTTGAACCAGAAAATATTTTTATTTCTTCAAATCATAAATATGTTGATTTGATACAAAAGTATTTACCTAAAATACCTAAGAAAAATTACATTACCGAACCTGTAAAAAGAAATACCGGTCCAGCTATAGCTTTAGCTACTGCATTGATTTATAAAAAAGACCCGAAGGCAATAATCGTAGCTACTCATTCCGACCACTTGGTTACAAAAGTAGATGATTATAAAAAGGGTGTATTAGCTGGTATTAATACAATAACTAATCACAATAATTACATTTTATGTATTGGAGTCAAACCTACTTCTCCACATACTGGCTATGGTTACATAGAAAGAAAAGAAGAATTTAGAATATCAGAAGGGCATATGGTATACAATACTTCTCGCTTTGTAGAGAAGCCAAATTTAGAATTAGCAAAAGAATATCTATCTTCTGGGAACTTTTTTTGGAATACTGGTTATTTTATTTGGCAAGCAGAGCATTTTTTAAATGAACTTAAGACTTTCTCTTTAGATATCTATAAAGGTGTAAATAAAATTGTTAAAACAGAAAAGACCGAATTTAAAAAAGTTCTCGATAAAGAATTCACCAAGTTTCCAGATATAGCAGTGGATAATATGATTATGGAGAAAACCGAAAATCTCCTTGTTTTGCCTGTAGACATAGGGTGGTCTGACGTGGGTAGTTGGGATGTCGTTTCTGATATGTTGGGAAGTACCCTAAAAGATGATCAAGGGAATTATAAAGAAGGTAATGTTATTTGTATCGATACTCACAATACCACGATTTTGTCTCACGATAATAAAAAGGTAATTGCAACTATCGGATTAGATAACTTTATTGTTGTTACCACCGAAGAAGCTGTGGTCATAGTACCAAAAGGCAGAAGTGAGGATATAAAGAAAATTGTACAAAAATTGAAAGAGAGTAAATAATATTCACAAGAAAAGAAAGAGTCAAAAAGTTGTCTTGATTATTTTTAGGAGTATAATATTAATAACTATATGTAAAATATGGTTTATGTTTGTTTTAATTATACAAAATGCCAAAAATACTAAACAAAAAGAAACTTTTAAAAATAGATAGTCTACTTTTAAAAAATAAGAAATCTAAAACTGTTGTCAAAAAATCCGTCTCAGATACGAAAATCAAAACCCCCACAAAAACTAAAAAACTTTTTAAAACACCAATAATACGAAAAAATAAAAATCAAATAAAAAACGAGATAAAGAAACTACCTAAAAAGCTCGTTCTTAAGGTTCCTAAGAAGCCTGATGATAAAAAAATAGAAAATCAAAAAGATAATAAAGAACAGGGGATCAAGCTCGAGCGCTCATTACAAAATCCTATAATCACACCCAGGCTTTATTCTTGGGAATCGAAAGCTACATTCAACCCCGCTGCATTTATTTCAAATGGTACTGTGCACATCGTATATCGTGCTATAGGGGATGAAGACATTTCTGTGCTCGGTTATGCATCTAGTTATGATGGTTATCATATTCAAGACAGACCTACACATTTTGTATATAGAAGATTTTTAAGTTATATCAAGACAGGAGACCCAATAGATTATGATTCTGGTGGTGGGTGGAGTGGTGGATGTGAGGACCCTAGAATCACATTAATGGGGGACACTGTATATATGTTTTTTAATGCTTTTGATGGTTGGGGTTCTTTAAGGGTTGCTGTAACCTCAATGAAATTAGAAGATTTCAATAAAAAGAAATGGAATTGGAGTAAAACCATTCTTGTCTCACCAAAAGGTCAAAGACATAAAAATTGGGTTTTGTTCCCAGAGAAAATTAATGGGAAGTTTGCTGTATTGCATAATCTTCATACAGAAGATCCATCTAGAATACGAGTGGAATACTTAGAAGATTTAGAAGAAGAAGATTTCAAGAACGCAAATTTTGAAAGTCCAGATCCAAATGCATTACCCAACAAATTAATTTCTTGGCATACGCGTATGCGTAGTGTAGGTCCTCCTCCTATTAAGACTGATTTAGGTTGGCTTATTTTATATCACGCAACAGATGCAAAAGAATCTGGTAGATATAAGTTAGGTGCAATGATTACAGATATAAATGATCCAACCAAAGTTTTATATAGATCTAAAAGTCCAATCTTAGAACCAGATGAACATTATGAAAACAATGGCTGGAAAGCTGGTGTTATTTATTCTTGTGGTGCTGTGGTAAAATACGGAAGGTTATTTGTGTATTATGGTGGTTCGGATACTTTCGTCTGTGTGGCATCAATAAAGTTGTCCGAATTGTTAGAAAGTTTTACAAAAGAAAATATCGTTAAGTTGAAAAGTAGTAAATTAATAAAACTAAAAGATAATAATAAATTATAAAAATTTATGTACGTAATAAAAAGAACAGAAGATAATCCGATTTTAATTCCAAATAGAGATCATTATTGGGAAGAATTTGCTACTTTTAACCTTTGTCCAATTAAAAAAGGAAAGACTGTTTATGGATTTTATCGTGCTATTTCTGCTGTGGATCATATCCGTACCCCAAATCAAATTTCTATTGTTGGTATATCTAAAAGCAAAGACGGATTACATTTTGAAGACAGAGAGCCTTTTATATTGCCTCAAGAAGAATGGGATCAATTTGGTTGCGAAGACCCGCGAGTTACATTTTTTGAAGGTAAGTTTTATATTTTTTATACTGCAATTTCAAAATACCCAATGGGGCCAGAAGGTATTAAGGTTGCAGTAGCAGTTTCTAAAGATTTAAAAAAGATAGATGAAAGACATTTCGTAACTCCCTTTAATGCTAAAGCAATGACACTTTTCCCGGAGAGAATAAATGGCAAAATAGTAGTAATGTTTTCTGCTCATACCGATATGCCTCCAGCCAAGATGGTCTTTGCTTATTTGGATAAAATAGAAGATTTGTGGTCTCCGTTATTTTGGGAGAAGTGGGCACTTAATACAAATCAATATGTCATAGACCCAAAAAGAAATCCTTATGACCACGTAGAGATAGGAGCTCCACCTTTAAAGACTCCACAAGGTTGGCTTCTTGTGTATTCTCATATTCAAAATTATTTCGGTAATCCAGATAACTTCAAGCCTATTTTTGGTATAGAGGCATTATTATTGGACTTGAACAATCCTCAAATAATAGTAGGGAGGACTCACGGGCCAATCTTGGTACCTCAAGAACAATATGAATTATCTGGCTATATTTCAAATGTTATTTTCCCGAGTGGGGCATTAATAGAGAAAGACACATTGACTGTGTACTACGGAGCGGCAGATACTACTGCGTGCTCTGCCCGAGTAAGCTTGTCTGATTTGATAGGTAGTATGATGCCCGAAACTAGAGATCAGTATACCTTTAAAAGATTTGATGGTAATCCAACAATTTGTCCAAAAGAAGAAAATACTTGGGAAGCTTTTGCAACATTTAACCCTGCAGCTTTGAACATTGGTGGTGTGACTCATATATTGTATAGAGCAATGTCTAAAGATAATACTTCTACAGTTGGATACGCTAGTTCACTCGATGGATTTACTATAAATGAAAGACTTCATATGCCTATCTATGTACCGCGGGAAGATTTTGAAAATAAAAAAATTGCGAATGGGAATTCTGGTTGCGAGGACCCAAGGCTCACTCAAATAGGCAAGACTATATATATGTGTTATACAGCTTTCGATACTATCGGACCGCCACGGGTTGCTATGACTTCTATTTCGGAGAAAGACTTTTTAGCAAAAAATTGGAATTGGTCTAAACCTTTTCTTGTAACACCAAGAGACTTGGATGATAAAGACACTTGTCTTTTCCCAGAAAAATTCGATGATGAATATTTTATACTACACAGAGTAAATAGCGAGATTTGTGGGGATTATTTAACCTCGCTTGATGAAGGGGCAGCTATGGTAAAAAAATGCATTAGAATACTTGGTCCTCGTGTAAATGCTTGGGATAGTTCCAAAGTAGGCATAGCCGCTCCACCTATTAAGACGAAAAAAGGTTGGCTACTTCTTTATCACGGAGTTTCTAAGAGTCACAATACATATCGCATAGGTGCTGTGCTACTGGACTTGAAAGATCCAGCAATAGTACTCGCTCGTTCTTCCGAACCTATTTTCTCACCCCACACAGATTATGAGAAATTTGGAATTGTAAATAATGTAGTTTTCCCTTGTGGTATGACAGTAAGAGACAATAATCTATTTATCTATTATGGAGGTGCAGACAAAGTAATCGGTGTGGCTACTATGGATTTGGACATATTGGTAGGCTCTCTTGTGCGAGGAATGAAGTATTAATTTTGTTTTAGTGTTATACTGAAGTTATGATAAAAATAAAATTAGGTTTTAAGTTTTTTGTATTTTCTATAATTTTCTCTTTAATTGTTCCTCAGTCTTCTTATGCTTTGACTGATGGGATTTTAGCTACTGATTTGTTAGGTCAATACGATCAGACTTCTTTTACAAGTCCTGTACCAATTTATACTAAAAGCGTTGCTAATGACGGACCGAATAGGTTTGGATTTAATGACGCAGAAGAAGTGGCGATAGACTCTACCAATCATAGACTTTTTGTTTCAGATTATGGGAATAATCGAGTTCTTGTGTATAATTTAAACTCAGACAATACATTTATAGACAGGGTTCCAGATTACGTTTTAGGTCAATCAAATTTTTATACTAATACAGCAGCTTTAACAGCTTCTGGTATGTCTTTACCTCTTGGTATTGCATATGACGCTACAAATAATAGATTATTCGTCTCGCAACAACTCCAAAACCGTGTTTTGGTTTTTGATGTGTCTATTATCACAAATGGTGAAGATGCTATAAATGTTCTTGGGCAAGCAAATTTTACTTCAAGTACTAATGCAGCAAATCAAACAACAATAGCCAATCCAGGTTGGATCGAATATGATCCTACAGGACAGAGATTATTTGTAGTAGAACAAGCTTTTGGTGGTAATAACAGAGTGAGTGTTTGGGATGTGGCTTCAATTACTAATGGGGAAGCAGCAGTAAATGTTTTAGGTCAACCAGACTTTACTACTATTTCTACTGCAACTTCATCAACTAAAGCAAACAATCCATTAGGAGCAGTGTATGATTCAGTTAATCAAAGACTTTTCGTTTCTCAGTTTAGTGCAAATAGAATAATGATTTATAACTTAGCTGACGGTATTACAGACGGGGAAGCAGCAGTAAATGTTTTAGGTCAAGCTAATTTTACTTCATCTGCCGCCGCTACAACTGCAATTGGACTCAGTATCCCAGCGGGGCTTGCATATGATTCTACTAATTCAAGGCTTTTTGTTGCAGAAGGAGGAAATCGTCGTGTAAAAGTATATGATGTATTGGCGATAACAGATGGGGAAGCTGCAGTAAATGTTTTAGGTCAAGCTAATTTTACAACCAGTACTGGTGTAACAACTCAGTCCTCTACTAATGATCCTTGGGGTATCGAATATGATAGTACAAGCAATAGACTTTTTGTATCTCAAGGTGCAACTAGTCGTGTTTCTGTTTTTGATGTAGCCTCTATTACTGATGGAGAAAATGCTGTTGATTTGTTGGGACATTACGATCAAACAAGTTTTACTGATCCAGTACCGGTATACACTACAAGTACAGCAAATGATGGTCCGAATAAATTTGGATTTTCTGCACCACAATTTTCTGTTTTTGATACAGTGAATCATAGATTTTTTGTTTCAGATTATGGCAATAATCGTGTTCTTGTATACAATTTAAATTCTAGTAATTTCCTTGTTGATAAAATTCCAGATTATGTTTTAGGTCAACCTAATTTTTATACGAATACAGCGGCTACCAGTATCTCAGGAATGAGAGGAATTGAACAACTAGCATATGATAGTACTAATCAACGTTTGTTCGTCGTCGACGAAGGGAATAAGCGCGTACTTGTATTTGATGTAACTTCAATTACTAATGGCGAAGACGCGATAAATGTTTTAGGTCAAGCCAATTTTACTACAAGTGCTTCAGCAACAACGCAAGCTGGATTCAATAGTCAAGTCTGGGGTGTAGCGTATGACTCTACTAACGATAGACTGTTTGTTGGTGATAGAACTAACAATCGAGTACTTGTTTTTGATACAACTTCAATAGTTGATGGAGAAAATGCTGTGAATGTTTTAGGTCAAGCAGACTTTGTTACTTCTACTAGTACAGTGACTCAAAGTAGAATGAATAGTCCACGTGGTCTTGCCTATGATAATACCAATAGTCGTTTATTCGTCGCAGAAGCAAGCAATAACCGCGTACTTGTGTTTGATGTGAGTTCAATTACTAATGGAGAAAATGCTGTGAATGTTTTAGGTCAAGCTAATTTTACTTCAAATAATGCTGCTACCACTCAAGTGGGAATGAGCTCTCCTCAGGGACCTGTATATGATGCAGTTAATAATAGATTATTTTTAGCGGACGTAAGTAATCGTAGGATTTTGGTCTATGATGTTTCTTCTATTGTTGACGGTGAAGCAGCGATAAATGTTTTAGGCCAAGCTGATTTTACTTCAAGCACTTCAGCAACAACACAATCTGGACTAGGTTCTAATCCCAGAGGAGTCAGTTATAATTCATCTACTAACCAAATATTTGTCACAGAAGAAGGCAATAACCGCATTTCCATCTTCTCCCTTTCTGGACCCACCTTATCCGAAGTCACTCCAGTAGGAACAGTAGTCAATAATGCTATTTTAAACTATACTTTTAATACTAATGTGGCTGGTACAATATCCTACGGAGGCTCTTGTACATCCTCCACTACCGTAGCTTCTATTGGAAACAACACAATAACTTTCAGTCCTTTAACTCCAGGAATCTACAACGACTGTACTATTACGGTGACGGATGTGAATACGTATGCAAGTAGTCCTTTATCAATCTCTCCAGTAAATATTGTAGTCCACTCTGGAGGAACATCTTCAGTAGTAATAATTCCACAAGTACAACAAAATCCAATTACTCCTATAACTACAATTCCACCTATCATTACAACTACTCCAACTACACCAATACCTACTGTTTGTAATACCGGAGATTTGTTTAGCATTACTACAGGCTTGGCTTGTACTATGTACACACCCGCTACCAACACAACAAATACGTGCCCTGCCACACAAATATTAACTCAAAATTTAAAAGCAGGTGCAAGAAATGGTCAATATCATTCATATACAAAAGGTATAGTGAAAGAAGTAAGGATTCTTCAAGCTCATATGAATAGACTTGGTTTTGCTTCAGGTAAAGAAGATGGTATCTTAGGACCCATTACAGACGGTGCTATCAAGAGAATGCAGAAACAATTAGGAACTACACAAGATGGACTTATTGGTCCTATTACTAGGGGGTTGATAAATGGGTCGTGTGGGGGAGGGCTCTAGTCTCTATCATAATCTTTATTTTTTCGTGCTATAATTAGCATATGCAAATAAATATACAAGCAAAAAATATTGATTTAACAGATGTAATAAAAGAATATGTTTCCAAGAAAGTTTCTGGATTGGGAAAATTTATCCGTAAGACGGAAGAAGATATTGTAATTGCTGTAGAAGTAGGTAAGACCACAAACCACCATAAGAAAGGAGAGGTATTTCGAGCAGAAATAAGCTTTCTTTTCTCTGGTGATAAATTTTATGCATTCTCTGAAATGGAAGATTTGTACGCTGCAGTGGACGATGTAAAAGAACAAATAGAACGCCAGCTTGTGGGTACTAAAGACCGAGGTGACACACTCTACAGACGCGGAGCAAGAAGTGTTAAAAAGATGATGAAAGGATTAAGTAAAAGAAATCCTTTTACTTCTAAGTATTAAAATAAAATACAAAATAAAAAAAGAAGACTAAATAAAACTAGTCTTCTTTTTTTATTTTTAAATATTCTTCCCAAGTTATTTCTTTTTTCCCTTCGGGGATTACTTTTAGTATTTTGAATTTATTATCTTCAAGTTTTGCTTCTGTGATAATCATTCTCTTATTGTCTTGGAAAAAATAAATTCTAGGCCATTTGTGATATGCTCTGTACTTGTTGTATAGAGTATTCGAGTTTTCATTTTCAAGATCTATCAAACCATCTTCTTTTTTAATCTTTTTACAAAATGTTGCTTCTTGTTCATTTTGAGCTTTTGGTATTATTTTATTTTCTAGGATTTCTGGTAGTATTTTTATTAATAATTCACCACCCACTTTTATAAGCCTACTCCTTAACTCTTCTGTAGTTTCATCTGGTAAAATACTTACTTTTTCTTCGGCGAGTATTGGGCCGGCGTCCATTTTGTATTCCATTTGCTGGATGCTCACGCCTGTTTCTGTCTCGCCGGCCAAGATTGCAGACTCGACAGGGGAGGCTCCGCGATATTTAGGTAATAATGAGTAATGGATATTGATAGAGCCAAGTCTAGGCATTTTTATTAAACTCTCTGGCATTATTTTGCCGTAGGCTACGACTAGGAAGAAATCATATTCAGAGGTGGAAAATATTGATTTTTCTAACTCTTGTATTTTCTCTGGCTGAACATACGGAACACTATTTTCTATAGCCCAAGTTTTGACTGGTGGGGGAGTAAGAACCATCTTTCTACCTTGAGGTTTATCTACTGCTGTTACTATGAGAGATGGCAAATAGCCATTGTTTTTAAGGATTTCCAGTGTCTCACTGGCCACGTCCGGTGTGCCGAAGAATATAAAATTTAGATTTTTTTTATCTTTCATTTATCTATGTTAATACTTATCCCTTGACAAATCAAGAGAGAGAGAGTACTTTTAGGATAAATTTCTTCATCAAAAACAAGTTCTATGGCTAAGTTAATTGAAGATCCAAAAAAGTTGGACGAGACCTTAAAGAAGCTTTCTGGCAACAAAGTTGCCGAGAGCAAGGGACAGCATCCCAATGGACTAATTCAAATGGTCGTTTTATTTTTTACTGCTGGTAAAACCACCATTATCACAATTTGGGGAATGGTGGGAGCCATTTCTGGATGGCAAATTAGAGAGAAAGAGGGGCCTCCGCAAGGTACTTTCCCAGCAAAAAAGAAATAATTTTAACAGGTCGGCAGGAAGGTTTAACCTTCCTGCCGATTTTAATTTTCCGGACCCTCTTCTTTCACATCTTTCGCGTGATCTGTGAAGAGGATGCCGTTTAAGTGGTCGGTCTCGTGTTGGAATATTTGAGCCAAGAGGCCAGAGCCTCCCATTTGGAATTTCTTGCCATTTTCATTGTATGCTACTACTGTAGCCTTTTTTGATCTATGAGTCTTGCCATAAAGCCAGCGCACAGAAAGGCATCCTTCGGGGACCCAAGATTTTTCTTTAGAAAGTTTGGATATCACAGGATTTATAAACACTAAGTCTTTCAATTCTTTTTCAATTTTTGTTACTTCATCTATTTTTTGTTTGCCAGAGATTCTATCATCTCTTTCTTTCAGAAAATCCTTTTCAAAAACTTTTCCAGATACTAAGAAAATCCTCACACTATATCCTATCTGCGGAGCAGCAATAGCCACACCATCATCTTGGCTCTTCAATGCCTCTGACATTTCTTTTAGAACTTTTTTTATTTTCGGAGTATTTATCTCTTCTATTAATACATCCTTTGCAACTTGCCTTAAAACAGTTTCTTCTTTTTGTAAAATACTTTTAACTGGCATTTTTATTTCATTTCTTTTAAATATTCTAAAAGTTTATTTATCTTTACTGTTTCTTGAGATCTATTGGACATATCACGCACTATGACGGAGTCTTCTATTGCTTCTTTAACGCCGAATATAATAGCATAAGGTATACCAAGCTTTTCTGCTATACCGAGCTGAGAGCCTAATGAATCCTTCGAAAGTGATTGCGCTATTGGTATGTGTGCTTTGCGGAGGATTTCTATTATATTGATACTTTTCAACTTTGCTTCAGAACCAAGTTGGATAAAGTAAATCTTTGCTTTTTTCAAGATTCTAGGAGAGAGCTTTTTGTACCAAGGAGATGCGACAATACGGTCTACTCCGATAGACATACCCACAGCAGGTACATCTTTCTTGCCTCCTACTTGGCGAGCCAAGTAATCATAGCGTCCACCACCTGCGATAGATAGAGGAGTGCCATCTTCACTTCCTTTCTCTTCTAATATTTCAAAAACTGTACGAGTGTAATAAGAAAGACCGCGTACTAAGTTTTTGTTGATATTGTATTGTATACCCATTTCTTCTAGGTATTCCAAGACTTCTTTGAAGTGCTTTTTACAAGAAGAACAAAGAGAGTTTATAGAGTCTGGCGCACCTTCGTTTATTTCTTTTGTTTTTTCTTCTTTGGAGTCTAGTATGCGAAGGGGATTGGTCTTAAGTCTCTCGCGATCTATCGCTGGCAGACTGCTTAAATTCTTTTTGTAATAATTTGTAAGCTCTTTTAGGTATCCATTTCTGCATTCTTTGTCTCCGATGGAATTTATGTCTACAGAAAGATTTTCTGCTCCGGCTTCTTCTAAAATACTCATTCCTACCTTTATGACGAGTGCGTCTACTATACTTTTATCACTTCCTAGTGAGTCCAAGTCGAATTGGTAAAATTGTCGGTAGCGTCCGCGTTGAGGTTTGTCGTGTCTGAATGTAGGCCCGTATTGGTAATACATCACAGGCTGAGGCATATTTTGCATACCGTGTTCTATGTATGCACGCATAAGTGATGCAGTGTGCTCGGGACGAAGCGCCAAGTGGTCGCCACCTTTTGTTTTCAATGTGTACATTTCTTTGTCTACTATATCTGTGCCTCCACCTACACCACGAGAAAACACTTCTTCGTATTCCATTATTGGAGTTTCGATAGGTTTGAATCCATAGTACACTGCTACTTCTTGAGCTTTTTCAAAGAATCCTTGAAAGCTGTAATACTCTTCATTCATTATGTCGCGCATACCCTTAGGGGTTGCTACATCTCTTGCTTTTGCTTTTACTTCTTTTGTGGTTGTTTTTTTTGACATAAAATTTATTAATTATTACTTTCAATATATGCACCAGGGAATAAGTCTATGTTTTTGATTGGTAAGAGACGAACTAATGCTTGGCCCACCATATGGTCTCTCGGTACCGCTCCCCAGTATCGGGAGTCTGAGCTTGCAGCTCTGTTGTCTCCCATTACGAAATATTCTTCCTCTCCTAGTTCAAAATGTGCACCTTTGTCCGATGGATTGGTCACATAAGGTTGCTCTATGACAAAGCTTTCCCCAGTGTCTTTGTTTGTTATGGTAACTTGGTTGCCAACAACATCTACTATTTCATTTGGTAATCCTATAACTCTTTTTATAAAAAATTTCTTTGGGTCATTTGGATATCTAAAAACTGCTACATCGTACCTCTCTGGATTACCTAGGTGGTAAGAGATTTCATCAATTATCAAATAATCCCCGTTTAAAAATGTAGGGTACATAGAAGACCCAGACACTACGAAAGGTTGTGCTACAAATATCCGCACAGGAATAACTATGAGCATAGCTATGACTGCAAAACGCACTAATTCCCAAAATGCTTGCATTTTGGTTTGCTTGGGTTCTAAGACAGTCTCTACTTTTTCATTTGTAGTTTCTGTTGTTTTTACCTCACTTTCTATTTGATTTTCCATAAGGATAATTCTATCATATAACTAGTTTGACAAAAGAGAGGTTTTTGTTGTGTGATGTGAAATTTTAAATTTAAATACAATTCTTTTTTAATTTTGTTATTATGTATATATGAATCCCGTTAGAGATTACGGGTTTTATTTCAGAAGCAAAACAAAAAGGTTGATTTTATTATTTTAATTTAAAGAAACGGAAATCTAATAAAGATTTCCTATCTCTAACGGGATGAAAATT
>CAYTMO010000020.1:179-18991 GCA_964439045.1 uncultured Candidatus Saccharibacteria bacterium | reverse complement strand
TACATTCTTTACAAAAAATATTAAATTGTAAAAGCTTCACTCTTGCTTTAAGTGGTTTTGGTGCCCCAAATGAAGAGACATCTTTTTTTGGGCCATTGACTAGAAAATCAGTAATTAATTTTCAAGTTTCTAGAAATATAAAAGTTGACGGAATAGTGGGACCAGAGACAAGAGGGGAATTGAATAAATCTTAATCAAGTTATCCACACAGGCTTTAAAAAAGTATTAGAAAATCTCCAAATTTGTTATAATAATGTTATAGCTTTTTAAGGTCGAAACTTACTAAAGTTAATTTTATTAGGTTTATTATATTTTTTATGAATAATATTTGGTATACGTGGGGGGATGTTTTTAATGCATCATTACAAGATCTGTGGTGGGGATTTATTCAATTTGTTCCTAACCTTATTCTTGCTATTGTTTTATTTATTATTGGTTGCGTATTGGGTAATCTTATCGCAAAGGCTTTCGAGCAAGTTTTCGTAGCTTTGAAGATAGACAAACTTTTTCATTCTGTTGGAGCAGATGATCTTTTTAGAAGAGCAGGACTTACATTAAACAGCGGTTATTTTATTGGGCAAGTGGTCAAGTGGTTCGTGATTATTATTTTCCTTCTTCCTTCACTTTCTTTGGTTGGACTCGAATCAATCGGAGACTTTTTGAAAGAAGACGTATTAGTATTTTTGCCTAGAGTTATTGTAGCTGCTTTTGTTTTGATAATAGCTACTGTAGTGTCTGATGGTGTATCTCGCGCTATCCTAGCAGGAGCAAAGTCTATGAATTTGAGTTCAGCACATATGCTAGCAACGATTGCAAAGTATGCTATCTGGACATTCGCATTTATCATAGCTCTCGGACAATTGGGCGTAGCTGCTGCTTATATGCAAATATTGTTTACTGGTATTATTGCAATGCTTGCTATAGCTGGAGCGCTCGCATTTGGCCTTGGAGGACGCGATGCAGCAGCAAAGTTTATAGCTAAAGTTAGTGAGGAAGTATCACACAAGTAATTTTATAAAAAGTGTTTTTACTAAAAAAGACACCACGAAAGTGGTGTCTTTTTTAGTTTGATATAATTTTTTAGTCTTAATTTTATTACTAGCACCAAACCAAAAACTACCACTTTGTTAAGGTAAAAGTTATCCCTAGCAATCAGATTTGACATCTATTTTGCTTTAGTATAATATAGGACTTATCAGTATGACAATAACAAGAAACAGTTTAAAAGAGCGGTGTTTATAGACATTTCTTTTGTCTGTAAGCCGCCCCAAAGGCGGTTTTTTGTTTGAGAGGCAAGGCTTGAAATTTGACAACTTAAATCCTGTTCTAGTTTCTCACAGATAGTATATATGCAATCTAAATCTGCATAGCTACACAAGTATTTGTTGGGGTCTTTGCTAGAGACAGGGAAATTCTTTTTACTTAGTTACCAGAGCGGTCTGGAAAAAATAATTAAATAAAGAGAGTTGTTTTATCCATATGTAATGTATGGATTGTGGTTTGTAAATTTCTTAACAGGAAATTTAAGGGCGCACGGTGGATGCCTTGACTTTAAGAGGCGATGAAGGACGTGGCGTTGCTGCGATAAGCTTCGGGGAGGTGCTTAGCAACCTTTGATCCGGAGATTTCCGAATGGGGAAACCCTATCAAGTAAACCTTGATAATCTAAATTTTTATTTAAATTTAGAAGCATACCCTGGGAAGTGAAACATCTCAGTACCAGGAGGAATAGAGACAAATATGTATTTCCTAAGTAGCGGCGAGCGAAAAGGAAGAAGCCCAAACCGATGTAGCAATACATCGGGGTTGTAAGATGACAATGTAGATTTCTAGAAGAGTCAAAAAATTAATTATTAGTTGAAGTAGCTGGAAAGCTACACCGTAGGGGGTGATAGTCCCGTAAACGAAAATATTTAATCTCTTTTATTGTTATTCTTGAGTACCCCAGGACATCAATAGCCGGGGGGAATCTACCAGAACTAACTGGTAAGGCTAAATACTCTTAAAGATCGATAGTGAACAAGTACCGTGAGGGAAAGGTGAAAAGCAGCCCGATTAGGGCGGTGAAATAGACCTGAACCCGTGTGTCTACAAGGAGTCGATGCTCGCTTTATGTGAGCTACGGCGTGCCTATTGAAGAATGAGCCAACGAGTTTATGCATACTGCTCGGCTAAGCTGGCTAAAACAGCGAAGCCATAGGGAAACCAAGTGTTAATAGCGCGTAATTGGTAGAATGCATAAGACCCGAAGCCAGGTGAGCTTGCCATGAGCAGGTTGAAGTTTCGCGAAAGCGAAATGGAGGACCGAACCGGTAGATCGTACAACGTCTTCGGATGACTTGTGGTAAGGAGTGAAAAGCTAATCGAACCTGGTAATAGCTGGTTCTCTCCGAAATAGCTTTAGGGCTAGCGTCGCGTGTTTCTTTTGGGGGTAGAGCACTGGAAGGTCTCAACAGGGAGCAATCTCGTGAGACCTATCAAACTCCGAATACCAGAAGTAAGAGCGTGGCAGTTAGGCTATGGGGGCGAAGCTCCATTAGCCAAAAGGGAAACAGCCCAGATCTCAAAATAAGGTCCCTAAATATATACTAAGTGTAAGACAAGAAGGTGAGATTTCTTTGACAATGAGGAGGTTGGCTTAGAAGCAGCCATCCTTTAAAGATAGCGTAACAGCTCACTCATCTAGAGATTTTGCGTCGAAAATAATTGGGGCTAAGTATATTACCGAATTTGAGGATTTGTTATTCTTTCGAGAATAACAAGTGGTAGGAGAGTGTTCCAATCTGCTGTGAAGGAAGACCTGCGAGGGCTTCTGGAGCGTTTGGAAGTAAGAATGTTGGCACAAGTAACCGCAATGGGGCTGAGAACGCCCCACGTCGAAAGATCAAGGTTTCCTTGGTAATGTTAATCATCCAAGGGTTAGTCGGGCCTAAGGGGATGGCGATAGCCGTACCCGATGGACATAGGGTTAATATTCCCTGACTTCTGTATTTTGTGATGGGATGACGGAGTGTAGTATGTTTCGCTCATTATTGGATTTGTAGTTTGTTTATAGAGGATGTTATACAGGAAAATCCGTATAGTGCCTTCAATGGCACATCCCAAATAAATGAAGAGTTTAGTACCACGGTACTAGGTAATGAAACAAAGCACGCTTCCAAGAAAAGTCTCTAAACTTAGAAATATAGGATCCGTACCGCAAACCGACACAGGTGATCAGGTCGAGTAGACCAAGACGAACGAGTGAGAGGTCCTCAAGGAACTCGGCAAAAAAGCAGCCGTAACTTCGGAATAAGGCTTCCCCACGTTTGACGTGGGGCGCAGCGAAAGTATCCCTGGCAACTGTTTACCAAAAACACAGCTCCCTGCGAACTCGTAAGAGGATGTATAGGGGGTGACACCTGACCAATGCCAGAAGGTCAAATATCGGCGTTGCTAATAGCAATATTAATGGTGACTGATATAAGCCCTGGTGAATGTCGGCCGTAACTATAACGGTCCTAAGGTTCTGCACACAATGTAAATTGCGCGTGGAATGACTGGGACCGTTAAGAAAAAGGTAAATGAGTTAAAATTAAAAAAGTTATTACATATTCGAATGCTACCTACTGTGCAGTAATGTACAGTAAGTCAAAACCTGACTAACGAGAGACCAGCGTCAGGCAACCGAACTCGCAAGAGAGGTTGAAGATAGAGTCCTTCTTAGGTATAGAAGAGCGAAATACCTTGTCGGGTAAATTCCGACGCGCACGAATGGTGTAATGAGTGGGAAACTGTCTCGGGGACCAGCTCGGTGAAAATACAATACCGGTGAAGATGCCGGTTAAGTGCAGTTAGACGAAAAGACCCTAGAAGCTTTACTATAGCTTGATATTGAATATGTTCTTAGACTGCGTAGAATAGATGGGAGGGGTTTGATGTGTACGATTTCGGTTGTACTCTACTCGACAGTGAAATACCATTCTTTTTGAGGGCATATTCTAACCAAAACGGCAAAAACGTTTTGAGACAGTATCTGGTGGGTAGTTTTACTGGGGCTGTACCCTCCTAAAAAGTAAAGGAGGGGTTTAAAGGTAAGCTAGGCGCGAATGGAAACCGTGCCGATAGTGTAATGGCACAAGCTTGCTTGACTGTAAGGGGTACATCCCGAGCAGGTGGGAAACCAGAACATAGTGATCCGACCATTCGCTTTAGATGCGGTGGGAGCTCAACGGATAAAAGCTACTCTAGGGATAACAGGCTAGTTCCGCCCAAGAGTTCATATCGACGGCGGAGTTCGGCACCTCGATGTCGGCTCACCTTAGCGCGGCGGTGGAGAAGCTGCCAAGCGTTTGGCTGTTCGCCAATTAAAAAGGTACGCGAGCTGGGTTCAGACCGTTCTTCAGTCAATTGTTAAATTGACTTCAGGACAGTCTGAATCCCAGAGAGGAAAAAGAAAATTTTGAAGAACAAAATGGACTGAACTGTTATAAATCTGAAATTAACCATACTATTAAATTAGTATCACGGCGGCATAATGTAGTAATACATTATGAAAAGCTAACTTATATCGAAGAAATCCTAATCTACGAAAGTAGATGGACAACGTCGAGGGAATAATATTTTTAAAATATTTGCCCGTAGAGACTGAACGTTAGACAACTCTTTGAGTTGAAGTCACAGTCCAATCCCCACAGTAATGTGGGATGTAGATGCGTGAGACAGGTTGGTCTCCTATCTACTGCACTCGTTGATTCTTGAGAAGATTTGCTCCTAGTACGAGAGGACCGGAGTGAACTGACCTCTGGTGTACGAGCTCTACTGCCAAGTGGACTGCTCGGTAGCTATGTCGGGAATGGATAACCTCTGAAAGCATCTAAGAGGGAAGCCAGCTTTAAGATTAGGAATCGTTTAGAACCCTAGGAGATGACTAGGTTGATAGGCTTTAAGTGTAAATACAGCAATGTATGTAGCTGAGAAGTACTAATGTTTCGATTCCTGTTAAGAAATTTGCAAACCACAACCCCACCGAATAAGGCGGGGAAGCAAAATAGTTAGTAAGAAAGATAAATTTTTCTGATTCGCCACGAGGGATAGCTCTCAGAAAAATTCATATTTCTTACTAATGCATTTGAATATAATGTTCTGGTACTTTGACGACGGAGTCACATCTCTTCCCATTCCGAACAGAGCAATTAAGCCCGTTAGTGCCGATGATACTCCTTGTGGGGAAAGTAGGTAGGTGCCAGAACAATGTATTCAAATCTAAAACAACCTTATTATAAAATAGGGTTATTTGTGTTTTTGAATCTTTAAAAGTGTGATATTATCAAAAAGTGAATAATCAAAAAAGAGAAGAAAAAATTAAAGCCATCAGACAAGAAACTATCGAGTTACAAGATAAACTGAATAAAGAAAGAGTACATATTCAATCAGACGCAAGAGAAACGGTGCGTAATATGTCTTTGGTAGTAGGGGGTATTGCCACAGGATCATTAGTTATTTTGGGTTCTAATATAACAACTGTACCCATATTTATAATGGTTGGTTTTTTTGCAATGAGTCTTGAGATAATTTTAATATTTGGTTATTTGTTACACGCACAAAATAAAGCGACTGAAAATTACTATGCACAAAGAAAAAATATTATTTTACCTCGAGGTAAAATATTAGTTCTATATAAACAAATGAAAGAAGGGGGAATTACTTCTGAAGATTTTGATAAAGAGTTTGACGAAATAGCAAGCAGTGATAGAAAGTACAGAAATGAAATAAATAAAAAAGCGTTGGATGAAAACCCTCATACAGATAATTGGGATTTGATATTTATTGGTTTACTGGGTTTTGGTTTTCTGTTTGTGATTTTAGGTATTTGTGCCCCGTTTTTTTGGCCTTGCTGGAGTAAACTTTATATGTAGTTCTTGAATATAAGTTATTACAATATTACTTCGCTAAGTCTTCTCTAATGGAGTGTTGTAATAAAAAGCCGAATGAAGATTCATTCGGTTTTTGTTATTAATGATGCAAAACTACTTTTTTGGTTTTGGTGTAGGCTCATTCGGTTTTTGTTTGTCTTTATCTGGATTTGGCCCTGTAAATTTATCGATATCTTTGGCGATAAGCCAAATCATAAATTTGTTGAACCATCCTAATTCTTTTTCCATAAATTCTTCCTGTTCTTTTGTTGGAAGGAACTTTTTACGATCTGCCATAACGATTAACTTTTTACTGGTGAACTATTTTTTACTTCAAACATACTTTAGTCTTTTTTCTTAATATTGCTATTTTTAATAAGTTATTGTATTATAAGTCAATAATATTGATGACTATGAACTTATCTTTTGCACCATCAGAATTAGAAATAATTAACATTCTAGCCCAAAAAGGTGGCTCTTTGCGTACTTTAGACATTGTTCTGGAGTATCAAAAAATTAGGGAAAACACCCCAAAGCAGACAGTGTATCGGGCGCTTGGGTCTTTAAAAAAGAAAGAAGTAATTTCTATTGTAAAAGGCAAAACTTCTATCAACACTCACTGGGCAGGGTATATAAGAAGTTTCTTGGATCAACTCGAATCAAAAAGTAAATTTGCGGAATTACCCGACAAGCTATCTATTGTTTTCCCTTCTTTGTGGTCATTGGCGCCTACTTGGACGCACTATGTAAATATTCTGCTTTCTCAATCAGACAAAAGTTTACCAGTAGTTTTTATCAATCCACATCAGTGGTTTTATATTGCGCGCGAATGGTCAGAAGATCAATTGGTTAAGAATCTTAAGGACAATGGTTATGTATTGTGGCAATGCATTACAAATAATGAAAAGTTAGATAAAGAAATTATAAAAAATAAATTTTCTGGTAAAACCAACCAGGGAGCGATAATCAACACATTAGCAAAAGAAAAAGATTTATATATTAATGTTATAGGGGATTATATAATTACGGTTTTTATGTCAGAAGATTTTACTCGTGAAATAAATAATTGGTATAAGATTAATGAAGCAGTAAACCCAGAGAGCATACAAGACCTTCAAGAAATAATAAAGAATTCAAACAAAGTAAAGATAACAATTAAAAAGAATAAGAAAAAAGCTGATTCGTATCGCACTCATTTGTCGAAATTTTTTTATGTTCCCAAATAATGGATGCTAAATCTAGCTTTTAATATGCTATTTTTCTGTGTTACAATATTCCTATGACTTGGGCAGCTCGGCATCAACTTTATTATGTATTGATAGTTTTTGGGTTTTTTGCCATTCTTGCACTTTTGATTAGTTATCCATATTTAAACAAGCCTCCTACTTGTACAGATAAAAAGCAAAATGGCACGGAGACAGGGGTAGACTGTGGAGGGTCTTGTGCGCTTTCTTGTAACTTTGAAGTAGATGATATTGCAGTTATTTGGTCACGAATGTTCAAAGTTGTGGACGGTAGATACAATGCAGTTGCGTATTTGGAAAACCAAAATATAAATACAGCAATAAGTAGAATAAGATATAGATTTCGTTTTGCTGATGAGAACAATGTTTACATTGGTAAAAGAGAAGGAGAGACAAGTATCCCCCCAGCAGGAAAGTTTGCAATTTTTGAGCCAGCGGTAGATATGGGAAATTCTATTCCAGTGTATGTAACTTTTGAATTTAGCGAAGTTCCAGTATGGGTCAAGGTTCCACAAGAGAAGATAGACCAACTCAAGCTTTCTATTACAGATATAAATTTGCAAAACGAAGATTCTGCGCCACATCTCTCTGCGAAGATTAGAAATAACTCTCTCTTTATTATTCCAGATGTGAATATCGTAACTATTTTATACGATGATATGGGTAATGCTATTTCGGCTAGTAGGACTTATTTGGAATTGTTAAAAGGAGAAGAGATTGCAGATTTAAATTTCACTTGGCCTGAGCCATTCCTGTCAAAGGTAGTCACTCAAGAAATCATACCGATGTACAATATTTTTAACTTGAAATTAAAGTAATTCATATTATAAGTGCGCTTTTAAAGAGAATAGACCCCGTTAGAGATTATACTAAACAACTCAATGCTTAACGATTTATCAAAAAATTTTACAAAAAGGATCTCTAACGGGGTAGACTGGTTACTTGTTTTTTTTATTCTTCCCATACTTATGGCAGGGCTTGTAACCATGAATTCTTTTGTACCAGAGGAGGGTGCGGGTAATTTTTTTGGAAAGCAAGTTGTTTGGATTGCTCTTTCTTTTTTTATTTTTTTTATTTTTTCTTTTATTGATTTTCGTTTTTTGAAAAATACTTTGGTTTTGGTATGGATGTTCCTTTTGCTTTGTTTTATTTTATTCGCACTTTTTATATTAGGTAAAGTTTCTAACGGTGCACAGAGTTGGTTTGACTTCGGGTCTTTTTCTTTTCAACCAGTAGATTTGATGAAATTAGGGCTTATATTGGTACTTGCAAAGTATTTTTCTCGTCGGCACGTAGAAATAAAAAATTTTAAACATATATTTATTTCAGGATTTTATGCTTTAATTCCTTTTGTACTGGTATTACTTCAGCCAGACTTTGGTTCGGCGATGATTATTTTTTTTATTTGGCTTGGGATGGTTTTTGTTTCTGGAATATCTAAAACTCATTTATTATTTGTCTTTGTTTCTGGAGCTTTGATATTTGCATCTTTATGGTTTTTTGTTTTTGCAGATTATCAAAAGGCCCGTATTTCTAATTTCTTAAATCCGTTGGCTGATATTCAAGGCTCGGGTTACAATGTCTTTCAGTCTACTGTAGCGGTAGGTAGTGGGCAATTAACAGGCAAGGGATTGGGTTACGGCACACAATCTCGTTTACAATTCTTGCCAGAGCCAGAAACTGATTTTATTTTTGCTGCTTATTCTGAAGAATGGGGTTTTGTAGGATCTGTGATTATTATCTTGCTTTTTGGTTTGGTTATTTGGCGTATTTTGCATTTTGCATCACTAGGAGCAACAAACTTTGAAATGCTTTTCGGTATGGGTGTAGCCATATTCTTTATGAGTCATATTATAATAAATGTTGGTATGAATCTTGGTCTTTTTCCTGTTACTGGTATACCACTTCCTTTTATGAGTTATGGTGGTTCACATTTGATTACAGAATTTGCTGCATTAGGAATATTGATGGGTATGCGAAGATACTCAAGAGGTGTGCATCGAGACGATCTTAAAAATGAATTTTTTGGAGTATAAATATATGGAAATATTAGATGGCAGGAAAATTGCAAAAGATATTTTAGAAGAAATAAAAACAGAAGTTGAAAAATTAAACTTTCAACCAGTTTTTTGTGACATCTTAGTGGGGGATGATGTTGTTTCTTTACAATACGTTCATATGAAAAAAAGGGCAGCAGAGAAGCTGGGTATTCGTTTCCAAGAAGCTTTTTTCCCAGAAAGTATTACAACTGAAGAATTGCTAGAAGAGATTGATAAATTAAATAAAATTCCAAATATGTGTGGCATAATCGTTCAGCTTCCATTGCCAGTACATTTGGATAAAAAAAAGATTCTAGACGCCATTTCGTCTATGCTTGATGTGGACTGCTTAGGAGAAAAAAGGAGTAGGAAGTTTTATGAAGAGACTGATTTATCTTTAGTTTTTCCGACGGCACTTGCTTGTTTTACTATTTTAGAATCTATAAATTTGGATCTGCATAATAAAAATATTGTAGTTTTGGGACAAGGGGAATTAGTTGGTAAGCCTGTTTCGCAATTACTTTTTTATAAAGGATACAATGTTATTAGTTTAAATTCTTCTACAGAAGATAGAGAGACTATTCTAAAAAATGCAGATATTATAATTTCTGGTATTGGAAAGGGAAAATTTATTACGGGTAGTATGGTAAAGAATGGAGTTGTGGTCATAGATGCAGGAACATCAGAATCAGGTAGTGGAGTAGTAGGAGATGTGGATTTGGAATCAGTCCAAGACATAGCTTCTTATGTTTCACCTGTGCCGGGTGGAGTTGGGCCTGTAACAGTAGCGATGCTTTTTAAAAATGTATTAGAAGTAGCAAAAAGAATACACTTAACCCAGAAGTAATATGAATAACGATATATTTTATTTTTTTTATAGTTTCGCACATCAATCTACTTTGGGAGATTATTTAATAATCTTTTTTGCTGAGATTTTCCCTTATATTATTTTGGTATTAGCATTTTTATTTGTTTTATGCCACAAAGATATTCAAAAAGTTAAAAATCCTTTTTATCTTTTAAAACAAAAATGGCGAGAGATATTGATTGTTTTTTTCTCTAGTGTTTTAGCTTGGATTATTGGTTATCTGTTTAAAAATATATTTATGGAATTAAGGCCATTTCTTGCATTACCTAATGTTATGCCTCTTTGGGTAGAGGGTGGTTATGCATTTCCTTCAGGTCACTCTACTACCTTTATGGCTTTAGCTTTTTCTATATTTTTAATTCATAAAAAAGTGGGCTACTTATTTATCTTGTCTGCCTTAATTATAGGTATTACTAGAATTATGGCAGGGGTACATTACCCAGTAGATATACTGGGTGGGTTTGTATTAGGTATTTTAATTTCTTATATAACAAATAGAATTTTTACAAAAAATAAATAATTTATTTTATTTCAAAACTCGCTTTTACTGTTACCATTATTTCTTTGTTGATTTTTGAAGTGTCGTACATTCCGTAGTCTGATACTTCTACAGAATTCTCAGACATTACTTGGACTACTCCGGATGAAGCAGATTTTAATGTGCCGATATTTTTACCACCAGCCTTTGCGAGTTGCTCTGCACGAGCTTTAGCATCATTTACGGCACTTGCAAGTAGTTCTACTCGTACTTCTGGTAATTTTGAATAAAAATATTCCACAGAATTAGTAGAGAAAAATATTCCTTTATCTGCTATTAGAGAATTTGTGTTTTTAGATAAGTTTTCTATCTTCGTTACATCACTTGAATTTACTTCAATGTTTTGAGTTAAATTGTATTTTTTATCTGTGCTTGGGTATTGTTCATACACTTCATTCATAAAGACAGGGGAGATAGTAATCATAGATTCTTCTATTCCATTTGTTATCAAAAAGTTTTTAACTTCTTTTAAGTCAGCATCTATTTTTGTATATCCAGTTTTAAGTGTGGATGCGGTAACTTGACGAGAAATATTGGAAGTCCATTTTGCTTTATCAGATACTACAGGCTTTTTTGCAGAGCCAGTAGTTGCAATATAATCCATTGAACGTAGTTTATAAAAAGTAAAAGAACCAAGTCCTGCACTAATAATAAGAGAGAGACCTAATATAGCACCAAAAATGATGTAGTTTTTATTATTATTTTCCATATAACTAAGTATTGCATATTTTCTATAAAATGTATAGAATAGCTTTATCTTTATGAAAAAATTGTTGAAAAAAATCATTTTGGTTGTAATGTTGCTTGTTTTGGCAGGAGGTGTAGGTCTTTTTGTCTATAAATCTGAGTATCGTCTTAATAAGAATTTCGGTTCTGCGAGCCCATTTTTACAAAATCATCAATTCCGTCTGGGCTTAGACCTCTCTGGAGGGAGCCATTTAGTGTATAAAGCTGATGTTTCTCAAGTTCCTTCTGGTGAAGTAGCTGAATCTATGGAAGCTTTGAGAGATGTGATAGAACGCCGAGTTAATTTATTCGGAGTTTCTGAGCCTGTTGTGCAAGTGCAAGAAGGGGACTTTATCTCAGGTGGTGAAGAAAAGCTCATAGTAGACCTTCCGGGTATTACAGACGTAGATCAAGCTATTGCAATGATAGGGCAGACACCTCTTTTAGAGTTTAAAACAGAAGCCCCAGAAGGCACTACTCAGAATGTAGTTGTAGGAGAAGACGGCGTTGTAAATCTTGATGCAAGTAATCAATTCGTTTCTACAGAGCTTACTGGTAGATATCTTAAAAAAGCAGTTTTAGAATTTGATCCAAATACTCGTGAACCGAGAGTAGGTCTTCAATTTGATGAAACCGGTACAAAGCTTTTTGCTGATATAACTAAGAACAATGTAGGTAAGATGGTTGCAATATATCTTGATGGATCTCCAATATCTATTCCAGTAGTCAGACAAGAAATTCTCGATGGACAAGCAGTTATATCTGGTTCTTTCAACCCAACCGAAGCAAAACAATTAGTGGGCCGTCTCAACTCTGGAGCATTGCCTGTGCCAATAACTCTTCTTTCAAAACAAACAATCGGTGCAAGTCTTGGTGATTCAGCAGTAAACGCAGGAGTTAAAGCCGCTGTGATAGGATTTATGTTTGTGGCTTTGTTCTTGATTCTTTGGTACAGATTGCCTGGCCTTGTAGCTGTAGTATCTTTATGTATCTTTATCGTTATAATGCTAGCATTATTTAAGCTTATTCCCGTCACACTCACTGCGGCAGGTATTGCTGGATTTATTATATCGATGGGTATAGCGGTGGATGCTAATGTGCTTATTTTTGAAAGAATTAAAGAAGAACTTCGAGCTGGTAGAAGTATTGCAGACGCTGTGAAACTTGGCTTCTCTCGCGCTTGGTCTTCTATTAGGGATTCAAATACTTCCAACCTTATTACGGCTGTTATTTTATTTTGGTTTGGAACATCATTGATCAAAGGTTTTGCGCTTACGCTTGGTATGGGAGTATTGGTTTCTTTGTTTAGTGCTATTACTCTTACAAAGGTTTTCTTAACTACTTTGTCTTTTGTAAAAGAAAATAAATTTACCAGATTTTTGTTCTTAAGTGGCATAAGTAAATAACAGAGTAAATAATTTAAATAAATCATATGTTTATAGTTAAAAACAAAAAAATATTCATCGGCATCTCTATCGGATTGGTAATACTTTCTATTGTTTCTATGTTTGTCTTTGGTTTGAAAGTTGGTATTGACTTCAAAGGGGGAGCTCTTACAGAGGTTGCTTACAGTGATGTTCGCCCAGAACAAGAAGAGTTAGCGCAGTCTATAGAGGCTCTTGGATTCGGTTCAGTGTTAATTCAACCTGCTGGAGAGAACGGTTATATAATAAAATCCCGTGATTTGACTGATGCTGAACATACTACACTTTTAAAAACACTCGATAGATTTAGTACAGAAACTGGTGAAAGCACAATGACAGAAGTTAATTTTAATTCTATTGGTCCTTCTGTTGGACGCGAATTAACCCGTAAAGCTATTATAGCTGTTATATTAGTATCACTCGCTATTATATGTTTTATCGCTTATGCATTTAGAAAAGTTAGTAAACCTGTTTCTTCTTGGAGATATGGTTTTATTGCGATTGTTACGTTGCTTCACGATGTTATTATACCAGTAGGACTTTTTGCTGTGCTTTCGCATTATTTTGGGGCAGAGCTCGATACTCTTTTCGTTGTAGCGATACTTACAATCTTAGGGCTTTCTGTTTCTGATACTATCGTTATATTTGATCGTGTCCGAGAAAACCTAGGTAATCAAGAAAAGGTTTCTATTTCAAATTTTAGTACCACAATAGGTAAAAGTTTGGAGCAGTCTTTCGTGCGCTCTATCTCTACTTCTCTTACTGTTATTTTAGTGCTTCTTGCTCTTATATTCTTTGGTCCTGTTTCTACTAAGTACTTCTCTATAATGCTTGCTGTTGGAATGTTCTTAGGTACATACTCATCTATTTTCTTAGCTTCATCATTGCTTGTTTGGGTAGAAGAATGGCAAGCCAAAAAACAACTCAAAAAATAGAAACTATATTTTTTTATCAAAAAGTACTTTGATATAATAAGGTTATGGAAAAATCCAAAGAGAATCCAAGATTCTTGAAAGAAAAATACAAACTTGGTGAGGATAATTTAAATATTTCAAAAGAAGTTGAAAGTGCTGCTTTTCGTACAGAAAAAAGAAACAAGAAGATTAACTTACATGAAAATTCACAAGAAGGCGTAGAGCAAAGGATTCAAAATTATCTTAATCGCCTAGAAGATATTTTTGAAAATCCAAATAAAGATGCACGGGAACAAGGGATTAAATTCGTTAAAAACAAACTCTATGAACAATTTGTTATAAAGCCAGATCAAATACCCGAAGCATATTTTAAAAGCAAATATAGAGAGGAAGGATACGGTGGTAATGAAGTGCCAGATTCTTATCGCCGGAAATTAGCTGAAATAGTGGTAAGTGATCAGATATGTTCCCTTGATAATTGGATAGATTATTTCTCTTCCGATGGTGCTGAATATCCTGGATGGCTCAAATATTTTGCGATTCGTAGTACGTTGCGTATGGGTAGATTTGATAAAACAAAAAAGTCCTTTACAGAACGTACAAACACAACAACAGCCCCATTCCCTGAACTTAATCGTGAAGCATTAGTCCTTGTTTTTGAATCTTTTAAACAACAAGCAAAAGGTGAACCCCCAAAGTTTGGGTATGATATATCTGAAAGTTTACAGGCACAGTTTATTGAATTTTTGGAAAAGAAAAACTTTGCGAAGCTTTATGCATTAGCAATTGAAGAATTTAAACCGATTCCCGATGAATTGCTTCAAATCACAGAAGGAGAGTGGCGTACCTACCCTAGAGGGTCAGACCCGAAACCTCTAGTTGAATCAATCTCCTTTTATGGTACTGGCTGGTGTCTTCGTGGAGAGTCAATGGCAAGACACTATCTAGTAGATGAGGACAATGAATTGCAGGTTTATTATTCGTTAGATAAAGAAGGGAATCCCACTGTTCCTCGGGTAGCTATAGTTGTCGATATGGAGAACCAACTCAGAGAAGTGCGTGGTGTTGCATCGGAAGAGAATCTCGATCAGTATATCAATCCTGTTGTTTCAGAGAAACTTGAAGAGTTCCCCTATAGAGCAACATACAAGAAAAAGTTATCAGATATGAATTTTTTAGCTGAACTCAAAAGTAAGTTAAAACAAAATCAATTATTTACTAGGAATGACTTACTGTTCCTTTATGAAATTAATTCACCAATCGAAGGTTTTGGATATCAGACAGATCGCCGTATTGCCGAACTTCGCAAAAGTCGAAATCTAGAAGAGGATTTACTTGTCGTTTTTGAATGCACAAAAGAACAAATTGCTCATACGCCAAGCCAAATAAAAAAAGACACCAAGGTTTATGTTGGTAAACTTGAGCCCGGTATCTTCCAGAAGCTTCCTGATACTCTTAAGTACATATACACCTCATTTCCTAACAGGAGAATCCGTAGAGAGAGTATTGAAATAGGAGGCAAAACCGGAGAGCAATTAATAACCGAAATGGAAGTTGCTAACATAAATATTTCTGGTTTCGCAAGAGACTTGATTGAAAATCCTAATTTTGTCCCAAGTAAAAATAAAGAAGTTGTGACGCTAATCTCTCTTACTATCGGTGATCTTTTTGGATTCGAAAGAATTGCTACTTATGACCAACTTTATGAGCGAAAGCAAATGCTCGGGTTAGAATGGTGTCCGCTTGATACTGGTCCTTACGTTTTGAAATACAAAGACCAACTTATTAATGACTTTATTACTATAGGAACGAAACCCATTGATATCGATGGACTCCCGTTGGTTTTGGGTATCCAGCGACTCGATTCTGGGTTTTCGCTGGAGGGTTGTATGGCGTCGCCTGGCGCCGAGGTGAATCCGAACCTAAAGATTGTTTTTTGTTTCCGTAAGTCGGAAACTGTCTAGCTTGCTTACTTAAAATTGTGTTATAATATAATAAGTTTATTAGTAATTTATCGTTTAAGGTGGATTTAAAAAACATATGAAATATATTTTAATAGTTTTGGGTTTGGTAATTTTGTGGATAGTTATTTCTTATAACAAATTTGTATCTTTGGTAAATCGTACCAAAGAAGCTTGGGCGGACATCGAAGTGCAATTAAAAAGGAGATATGATTTGATTCCAAATTTGGTGAATTCTGTTAAAGGCTACGCCACTCACGAATCTACCGCTTTTGAAAAAGTAACCCAAGCTCGTGCAGCTGCGATGGGTGCTAAGACAATAGGGGAACACTCTAGGTCTGAAGCGATGCTCGGGCAAGCAGTCACAGGGCTTTTTGGTATAGCAGAAGCGTATCCAGACTTGAAGGCTAATACCAATTTCTTAGAACTTCAAAGAGAGCTTTCTGATACAGAAAATAAAATTCAAGCAGCAAGAAGGTTTTACAATACGAATGTAAGAGATTTGAACATTGGACTTGAGCAATTCCCTGGCAATGTCATTGCTGGAATGTTTGGCTTTAAGAAAATGGAATTCTTTGATCTTCCAGATGATGATGTGGCTCAAAATAATGTAGAGGTGAAGTTTTAATTTATTAAACTTTAATTAAAAAATTTATGACAAAATTTGGAAAGGTTTTATCTTGGGTAGCGGTTTTGTTGGTTGTATTTGGTGTGGTTTATTTATTGCAAAAACAGTCACCAGTACTTGCTCCAGAAGAAATAGAGGAAAATGTTTCAGAGAGAATGATGGAAGGTAACTTCGCGGATCTTGTGTCTTTTTCTATTTTACCAAATTCAAAAGTGTCTGGCGTGGTTTCTTATAATGGTGCTATAAAAGGTGCTTATTTCTTTGAGGCAAATATTCTTATTAATGTATTAGATCAAGATAAAAATGTACTTTTAAATAGTAATGCTATGGCAACTACTGAATGGATGACTGTAGAGCCTGTATCTTTTGAAGGTAATATAGACTTTACAAATTTACCCAAAGGCCCTGCGTACATAGAAATTCACAATGACAATGCCTCAGGCCTCCCCGAGAATGACAAAAGTGTCTTAGTGCCTATAATTATAGAATAATACAATTTATGTTTATTATTGTATGGTTACCAATATTTATACTTACAATACTTTTCTTGTATCCAAGAAGGATTTTAAGAAGTAAGGAGAATTATATAATTTACAAGAATAATGGACTTTTGTTTTTAGTTTTTGGTCTTGTATTTTTGGCTAGCTTAGTTATTTCTTTTTTTCTAACAAAATTTTCTGCTCAAACCCAAGAGAATGCGTATGGTGGAGCTGCTGAAATCTTGTTTTGGGTTATGTTTATAGCTCCGTTTCTATTCACACTTGGATTTTCCTTCGTATTAAGAGGGGTAAAGTTTTTAGTTGAAGCTAAGGAAATTAAAAAAATGGTTTAAATGTGTTAGTATAAACAATATGGAAAATAATAACCTAGAAAAAGAATATTGGGGTTCGAAATTTTTTGGTTCAAAATTAAATACAGTTTTGCTTCTCGTATTAATCATTTTGATGATTGTTGCTCTTAAAGTAATGCTTAAAGACCAAGCAACTTATTTACCTTTCTAGAATAATTATGTCTACAAACCTTTACACACATCAATCAAAAAATATTACAAAAACTTGGATACTTATGTCCGTGTTTTTTGCTGTTGTTATTGGGCTAGGCTGGTTCTTTTCCTACTATTATCAGAACCCGAATATTTTATATTTCTTTGTGATTTTTAGTATCGGTATGAACATCGTGTCCTATTGGTTTTCCGATAAGATAGTTTTGAAATTAGCTGGTGCTAAGGAAGCCAAGAGGGAAGAATATTTTGATTTATATACTAGCGTAGAAAATCTAGCCATTACAGCAGGGCTTCCAATGCCTAAGGTGTATGTTATTAATGATCCCGCACCAAACGCTTTTGCAACTGGACGAGACAAGAACCACGCAGTAGTCGCCGCGACGACTGGACTCCTTGCAATACTTGAGAAAAATGAATTAGAAGGAGTCATAGCGCACGAGTTAGCACACATAGGGAATAGAGATATGCTACTTTCTACAGTGGTTGTGGTGCTTGTTGGCTTCGTGTCTATTGTCTCTGATATGTTTATGAGAAGTATGATTTTCGGAGGACATAGGGATAATGATAATGATAGTAAGGCTGGAAACATTTTAATGATAGTCGGAATAATTTTTGCAATTTTGGCACCGATATTCGCTATGCTTATTCAACTTGCGATTTCTAGGAAAAGAGAATTTTTAGCAGATGCCACAGGTGCATTGCTCACTAGATATCCAGATGGCCTAGCTAACGCTTTAAAAAAGATTTCACAATACAGTCAACCAATGCAAAAACAATCAAGCGCCATAGCGCACTTGTATCTAGCAGATCCAAAAGGTTATAAAATAGGCAAAAGAATTTCTGGGCTCTTCGCTACGCATCCTAGGGTAGAGGATAGAATCAGAGCTTTAACGGGGAAATAAATTTATTTTTTGTGTATTTGGGGTAGATTTTTTTATGTTATAATATTTCTTTATGTTTATATTTAAAATTATTAAACCCTATACAATTTTTTTGTCGTTTTTTGTAATTTTTTACTTTTCTACTTACCAATTTTCTTATGCTTTGACTGACGGTATTTTAGCGACTGATTTATTGGGCCAATATGACCAGGCTTCTCTTTCAAACCCTGTAGCAGTTTATACTAAAAGTACTTCGAATGACGCACCAAATAGATTAGGTTATAGTAGTCCTAGTGGTATTGTATTTGATTTTATGAATCATAGAGTTTTTGTATCTGATTCTTCTAATAATCGTGTTTTAATATATAATTTAAATTCAAATGATACTTTTACTGATCGTGTGCCTGATAATGTTTTAGGTCAACCAAATTTTTATACAAGAACAGCTGCAAACACACAAGCCGGGATGAGTTCTCCTCAAGGCTTAGCGTATGATTCTGTTAATAACAGGCTTTTTGTAGCAGAAGCTACTGGTAGTCGTGTAAAAGTATTTGATGTTGCTTCTGTCACCAATGGAGAAAATGCTATTAATGTTTTAGGTCAAACTGTGTTTACTACGTTCGCAAGTGCAAACACGCAAGCCGGGATGAGTTCTCCTCAAGGCTTAGCGTATGATTCTGTTAATAACAGGC
>CAYTMO010000020.1:0-79 GCA_964439045.1 uncultured Candidatus Saccharibacteria bacterium | reverse complement strand
TTTTTGTAGCAGAAGCCGCTGGTAATCGTGTAAAGGTTTGGGACGTTGCTTCTATCACAGATGGAGAAAACGCTATCAA
>CAYTMO010000019.1:0-19371 GCA_964439045.1 uncultured Candidatus Saccharibacteria bacterium | reverse complement strand
CTAGACTTTTTAAAGGCTTATCAAGGTAATGCCGTGTCAGAAGGAGAAGATGACTATACGGTTTGGTTAGAGATATCATCTGGAATATCAAAAATAGAACAACTTTTAGCAAAAAACAAATCTATAGAAAGTTTAAACGCATTATCTATTAAACTTTTCTCTCCCGTACTACAAAAACTAACCTGGGAAAAACAAGAAGGAGAAAAACATACCGATTCCCTCTTGCGTTCTTTGGCTATCGCCAGACTCGGCAAGGCTGGTGACAAAGAAACTATTCAAAAAGCACAAAGTTTATGTAAAATGATTCAAGAAGGATTGCACATAAACCCTGACATAAAAGGAGCTATTTATTTTATTGTTGCGAGATATGGTGGAGTAAGAGAATATAATGCTTTTATAGAACAATACAAAAAAGAAACATTGCACGAAGAAAAGAATCGCATAGGTTATGCATTGGGAGATTTCAAGGACGACAAAATATTGTGTGACGTAGTACACTTTGCTTTCTCTGACAATGTTAGAATACAGGACACTACAGGTATATTAGCATCAATAGCTATGAATCCTTATGGTAGAGATGTTTGGTTTAAATCCTTGAAAACAAATTGGAAAATAATAATATCTCGTTATGGTGAAGGTGGTTATACGCTTGGAAGACTTCTAAAATCTATAGGAGCAAGTGCTGAAGCAAAACATTTAAAACTTTTTACAGACTTTTTCAAACAAAACGATGCCCCAGGTGCCGCTAGAGCTATAGAACAAGTCAAAGAACGATTAGAGTCCAACATAGCATGGCTAACAAGAGACGGAAAAGGTATCACTAAATTCTTAGATAAATCTTTTAAAGATTAATTTTCATTATGAAATTACTCCCTGTATTATCATTTACTTTTGATAAATATAAGGTTGATACTAAAAATTCAACGATTACTTTTACTTACAAAGTAAAGTTTAAATTTGGATTAGTAAAAACTTTTACAGATCAACTAAAATTAAATAATATAGAAAAAGAACATTGGAAAAAAGTACCAAAAGAAGTACTCGAACCCACACTGCAATCTCTTTTAATAATGCTCGGAATAAACTATTGGAGTGCTTTCCCTACAAAGAATATAAATATTAGGAGTTTTTCATTAACACGAGAACAAGCACACTTCTGGGAATCACTTTATCTAAATGGTCTTGCAGAATTTTTCTATATTAGAAAAATTGATTTTCGAAATCTCATCGCATTTCCATACGTTAATTCTTTAACTAGCCCTGTACCCAAACAATACAAGTTACCTAATCGAGCTCTTCTTTTAAACGGGGCTGGAAAAGATTCCATTCTATCTGCTGAAATGCTAAAAGCATCTGGAATATCATTCGACTTTTTTAGTTTCGCCCCAACACTAGCTCATAAAAGAATAGCTAAGTTAGTTGGTGCTAAAACAATTAGTGTTACACGTCACAGCGACCCATTTATAAACACAATCGCATACCCATCAGTCTCGACTTTCACTTTTATAGCAACATTACTTGCAGAACTTCTAGGTTATGATTCAATAGTATTCTCAAATGAGCATAGTGCTGATTTTGGTAATTTAGATTACCTTGGTTTGCAGGTGAATCATCAATGGTGTAAATCATCTGAAGCAGAAAAAATGATTAATAATTATATAAAATCCTATATAACACCTAGTATTTCAACATATTCACTTTTAAGAGAATACAGCGAACTTGAAATTGTTCGACGTTTTGTAAACTACCCCAAATATCTTTATAATGTTACTAGTTGCAATAGCTATTTTTGGGAGCCAAAATTAGTCCAATTCCTATCACGAACTAATTATTGGTGCAATCAATGCCCAAAATGTATATTTCTTTTTGCTTGTTTTTCAGCTTTTCTACCCAAGAAAGAAGTAATTAATATTTTTGGTGCCAACTTATATACTAAAAAAAACTTATTACCTTTATTTAAAAAAATTCTCGGTATTCAAGGATTTAAACCTCTTGATTGCGTAGGCGAACCTGAAGAAATGATTCTTGCTATGCATTATGCATCACTTACTAACGAATACACCGGCGAACTAGCGATGCAACTTTTTGAAGACTATTTCCCAAAAGAATATGATTTTAATAAATTGAAACAAAAAGTCTTTTCGGAAAACTAAAATCAATTTTATCTATACGCATCTATCCTCGCAGCAAGTATAAAATCATTTTCTGAAAGACCACCGATTGAGTGTGTTGAGATAGTAAGGGTAACTTGATTCCAGTTATGCAAGAATATATCCGGATGATGTCCTTCTTCTTCAGCGATATCGGCTACTAGATTTATAAAGTTCACTGCGCCAATGAAATCTTGAAATTTGTATTCTTTTTTTATTTTTAAGATTTTTCTATTCTGCGGAAGTCCTTCTTCCGCAACTTCCGCAACTTCTAAAAGCGCCCAGCCGGAAGTTTGTGTTAGATAATCTTTCGCTTCACTTCTATCAAAAGGTTTCATACCTTTCTTCTCGCACGGTATGCATTTTTTCTTGAGTAAATTATTCATCAAAATTAATTAGAATCCTTCTTCAGTTAATCTCTCGTCAATTCTATTCATATCTCTAGGAAACATACAAGCTTCACGAATATTTTTCAAATTCAAAATCTGCATTGTTATCCTCTCTGCACCAAAAGCAAAACCGCCTTCAGGGGGTACTCCGTATTTAAACGCTTCTAAAAACATTTTCACTTTGTCTGGATTCATTTCCCATATTTTTATGTGTTCCATTAGTTGCTCATATTCATTTATTCTTCTGCCACCAGAGAGCCATTCTACCCCTCTACAGATCAAATCCATTCCTTCATTAAACTCTGGATTTTCAGGGTTTGGGTATACATAAAAAGGCTTTTTGCGAGTTGGGTATCCATAAATAAACACAAAGTCGGAACCAGTTTCTTCTTTTATAATCTCACATATTTCTCTTTCGTCTTGTGGATTAGTGTCTTTTTCTCCTCTTACGTCACGACCGGACTTTTGAAATATTTTTTCTTGCACTTCTTTCAAAGAAAGCGTTGGAGTTTTATCTATCATCGTCGGCAATGTAGCATCCAACAGTTTCAGATGTTCGCTATTTTTTTGTTCCACTTGTTTTAAAATATATCTAACTGTTTCTTCTGCCATATCTCGCACATCTGTCCAAGAATCAATAAAAGCCATTTCAGCATCGAGTGAAACTATCTCAGTCAAATGCCTAGTAGTAGAAGATGGCTCTGCGCGAAACACTTTATTCACAGAAAAGCATCGCTCAAATGCAGACATTACAATTTGTTTATAGAGTTGAGGTGATTGAGTAAGATACGCCTTTTTATCAAAATAATTAATCTGGAAAACTTCAGATCCACCTTCTGCTGTAGCTGGAGTCATAGACGGTGCTTGAAATTCAAAAAACATATTTTGTTTCATAAACTCTCGGAAAGAATCTATTACGGTTTCTTGTACCTTGAATACAGCCTGGACTTTTGGTTGTCTTAATACCAAAGCTCTATTGTCTAATTCTGTAGTTAAATCCAAATTGTATCCATCAAGCGACATATCAAAAGGCAAAGTCGCAGCCGGAGCTAAGACTTCTATGCCTGTTACCTCAAGCTCCACATCACCATTTATTATTCCTTCTTTAATATTTTTTTCTGGGCGTTTGTTGACTAATCCAGTAACTTTGAGTACCCATTCTGGGCGGAACTCTTTTGCTTTTTCTATCGCTTCAGTATGATTCGGCAATACCACGCATTGCACCTTGCCTGTCATATCTCGAAGGTCAAAAAAAACCATTTTACCTTGATCGCGCCTAACATCTACCCATCCAGCAATTACAATCTCCTCCCCTGCCTTAGTGTTAATATCTTTTATATATACTCTGTTTTTCATAATATAGGTACTATACCACGAAAATAATTAAAATTTAAGATATTGAGAGTAAGAAAGTTTTTATAATTTTATAATACTTTTCTAGACTAGATATACTTACCCACTCCTTATCGCTACCTATCCCTTGACCTATTGGGCCAAATTCCACACAAGACGAATTAACTCGCTCAAAATGTCTTGCATCCGAAGACCCTTGTGCTCCACGAAAAACAACTTTCTTCCCAAGAACTTCTTCTGATATTATGCTCAGTTTTTGTAAATATACATCTTGTCTTTCTGTAAACATCGCAGGCTCTTTTGCTATTATTTCTATTTTAGTTCCTTGAGGAACAAGCTTTTTAATTTTTTTCAAAACAGAATGCTTATCTTCGGCTATATATCTAACATCGAGACCCACCGTACACTCATCGGGAATCTTGTTAAACACTTCGTTTTGTGTCTTTATCTGACTCAGATTTACGGTAGTTATCCAAGACTGTTCTTTCGGTACTGGAAATTCTTTCTGTAACTTATTTAAAAATTCTTGCATTTTCCACACAGCATTTTCACCTCTCCACGGATACGCTCCGTGAGCAGTTTTACCTTTAGTTTGAATCTTTATCCAAAGAATACCTTTTGCCTGGTGAACTATATCGAAATTTGTTGGCTCGCCAGCCAAAACCAAATCTGCTCTTACCCCTTTTTCTACTTGATATTTTGTTCCATCAAAGCCACCAATCTCTTCGTCAGTAACTAACTGTAAAGCAATCGGATAATTTACAACTTTTGCTACATCTTTAAATACAGCTATTAAGCAAGCTGCATTCCCTTTCATATCCATAGAACCTACCCCATACAATTTATCTCCAATAACTTTCGGCTTATACTGAAAATCTTTTCCAGGTATAACATCTAGATGACCATTGAGTAGGATTTTAAAATTTTTTGGTCGTTTCTTTGTATTATAAATGAGCGCACTTTTTACACCATTTCTTTCAAATCTTTCTATTGTAAAATCTTTTAATTCTGAAAGAGCTAATTCCAGAATACTATTCAGGGCTTTTGGATTATCTGCATTCGACTTTATAGATATAAACTTTTTTGATAATTCTAAAATTTGGTTTTTCATAATATAAAAAAATGACTAGATACCCTACAATAGGATATCCAGTCAGGATTATAACACTTTAAAAGAACGTTAGAAACATTTAATAATTAACTTAGGTAGTAACAATTTCAACCCAAACAGCAGTACCGTTGCCGTGGATTCGGCCCTTGCGGACTTCTTCCGAATCAATCGGAAGCATATTACGGAAACCGCCTAAAAATAACGGCTTACCATCAACCACCCCCATGAAAATCCTATCAATATAGGCATACAGATGCGTACTTGTAGCAACCAGAGAATTTTTCATTTCCCGTTGGATGATATAAGGACCACGTTTTTGAATTTCCTGAGTTAACATAGCGATGAATTTAGCTTCGTTTTTCCTTCCGGTAAAGTGTCCGTAGCAACCAAATGTTCCCACAAGAGGTTTTGCTCGTAAATTTGTTTGGTTATCAAAATCAAGACTTTGAAGGTCCTCAGTTGTGTTAACCACGTAACCCATACTCATTGGTAACATGTATCCCTTGGTATCGTTTATCCTTCTTTCGAAGGCCATCTCAGGAGCATCAATATTAAAAGTAATACTGCTTGCTTTGATGATTTTACGAATTTTTGGACATCCGAGTAAAGGTTGATTTACAACCAGAGTGGGGTCTTTCAATTTATCTGTTGGATCTGATGTCCTGCAGTAAAGCAAATAATCACAATGGTTATCAGTAGTTTCAAGATATTCTAGAAACTCAGTCGGTCCAAAAAAACGATCAAATCCGGTAAGTTGGAATACTTCCTCATCTGTAATAGTTCCATCACCAGGCCTACCAAACTCTGTTTCCATCATTGCTCGTTTTTTCTGTTCGGTTACAGCCAACAATGCAACTTTTCTACCCTGCTTTGTACGAAGATTATCCAGAAAGCTACGGAAACGAGGATTAAAAAATGAATTCTCCCCACCAATTTTACATAGTAGTTGATACATAGCCAGACTATTCTCCATTTCAAAAATTTGAACCCGGAGTGCCTCACGAACTTGTCCCAGGGACATTGACTCCATTTCATGTAGCATGCTTTCAGTAAGCCCGAGCATATCAATTTGAATCGCATAATTCGTAGGCAATCCATCATGAAATGCATATTGGTAATCTGTATCCCACTCACGATTGGCTTCCACTAAAGGTAGAAAGCTTAAATTGTACTCTTCAAACAACTCACCCAAAGCTTCTATAACAACTTCAGGATAAGTAACCCGATAGTCGGGAAAAGTTTGAAAACTTCCCATACTTGATTGAAAATAAACTTTTTCTGCAACACCCACATTCATTCGTGGAACATTTCCGTTTAAAACGAAGGTTCCTTTCTTTGTTTCTCCCCAAGGCATATTGCCTTGATCTAAGTATTCCAATGTACGTTGAAACCAAGTATAAACTTGATTCGCGCAATCAATTATTCTGGTGTCACTTATGTTCTCAGCAACAGATAGACCCCAGTAAGATCTTTTGCTCCATCCTGGTCGTTGTTTAACCTGAACTGGAGTGAAGTTTTTCATATTGGGTCTTTTTTGTTTCTTTTGATAAGAAACTCTTGGTCCATCCCATAACGCAACTGAAGAGAGAAAAAAACTTTCTTCTTGAGAAATCTCTTTCTCCTCAAGAACTAAAAAGGTGCTGCCGTTACCACCATGAAGTTCGTTTAATTTTGCAATTACTTTTTCACTAGCGGGATTGCCGACAATTGTGTAAAAGATGGTTGGATTACCAGAAACTTCTTCTGGCATGAGTAGGTAGTTCATGACTCATCATTTATAAGGTGAAAAAAATGTTAAAGAACAAAAAACCCTTCTCTGTAAGGGCTCGTTTTTAGTTTCTTCTTTTTTGCTTAATTAGCTTTTTAGAAAAAATCAAACACCAACCCTCAAGACTTTAGAAAGCCCCAGAGCTAGCAGAACTAAATTAATTTTAGTTGTGTTTAATTTCATTACATACATAATTTAATATTTTTTTATAAAAAAGTCAACATTTTAAAAACAAAACCGATAGAGGGCGCAATGCCATATCGGTTAGTGGTTTTGAATAAAATTACTTTTGCCAAACTAAAATCAAGTTACAAAAAACCCTTTTTGTTTGACAGACGCAAGGATTTTCCTTGCAAAGATGGCACGTCCATTTCATCGTAAGTAATTTAATTAAATTAAAATTAAGTTTTTTAAGTTTTCAAAGAGTTACGTTTTTGATAAACAAAAAACGCCGACTTTTGAGCCGGTGTATGAATTCCTTTATGTTTATAGAGAAATAAAAAGAAACTAACAAATCGGCACAAAAGTATTTTTGCTTGTGCCCCACCAAGATTGGTTCGATTTATTAATTTGTAATTTCTTTAATATCATCATACTAGTATACTAGTATTTATAAAAAGAAAAGTCAATAACTGAATTCTAATATTGTGGATAACTATTTCAATTACTTTTTCATTACCTTTAAAGCTCGTCTTAACCCGCCTTCTTTTTTGCGCATTTCGCGAGATCCACGCGTAACAGTAGCAATACCAAGATGCAAATCTTCAGCAATGGTTTGCTGATACTCCCCTTTTGCTAAACGTCGCACTATTTCCCATCGAGTACTTATGTTTTCAAATTCTCTTGGAGTTAGTATGTCTCTCATAAAATCAGCAAGAAGCTGCTTATCGCTTCCGATTTTATGCAACACTTCTATTAATTCTTTTTTGTATTGTTCAGAATTATTTTTCATTACTTTATTTTTAATATCACTATACTAGTACGCTGATATTTGATTCACTTGAATAATAAATAATAAGTTTAATAAACATCCACCCCGATTTTCTGTTTCACCTCTTTCATCTTTGCTTGAGCAACCTTTTTTGCTTTCTCGCCTCCAACTTTAAGGATCGCAAGAGCTTTGGGAATATCTTTTTCAAATTCTTTTCTTCTTTCTCGCATTGGGGCAATAAACTTTTCCAAATCTTCTATCAGTGCTTCTTTAAGAATTTTATATTTACCTTTGTTTGCTTCATAAAGTTCTTTTAACTCATTTTCTGGGCGAATTAATTTATGTATTGCGTATACGTTTGTAGGCACATCTCCTGATGAATCTGTAACAATTCCCATCACGGCCTTTTTTATTTCTTCATATTCAGCAAAAAGTGGAATTGTGTTGTCATAACTCTTGGACATTTTGCGTCCGTCTGTGCCCGGTACTATCGCTACCTCTTTCATAATCTTATGTTCAGGGAGTTTGAATGTTTCGCCAAAAGTATTGTTGAATTTTTGTGCAGCGTTACGGGCATATTCTATATGCTGTTGTTGATCTTGCCCTACAGGCACAATGTCTGGTGAATAAAGCAAAATGTCTGCCGCCATAAGCATAGGATAATTGAAAGTTCCTACATTTATTTCTTTGTTCTTGGATTCTGCGTCTTTGTATGCGTGTGCTCGCATAAGATATGGCACCGTAACTAAAGTATCGAAGACCCAAGCAAGCTCTGTATGTTCAGAAATGTCAGACTGTTTGAAAAGTACCACTTTTTCCGGATCAAGCCCAATAGCAAGATAGTCTAAAAGTACCCCAAGAATATTCTTCTTCATCTCTTCTTTATCTTGAATAAAATTTAGAGCGTGGTAATCAGCAATCATTACATATGCCTCAAATTCATTTTGCATATCCACAAATTGCTTCATAGCACCAAAATAATTACCTATATGAGGGGCTCCGGTTGGCTTGACTCCAGACAATAATACTTTTTTTGACATAAGAATATCTTAACATATATAGCTTATTTTTCTATCCACACTTTAATAACACATTTACTCTAAAAGTAAGTTTTGACTATTTTTGTAAAATGCTAGAATGCCTAAATGGTAAGAAATACAAAAAGTAATATAAGAGGTGCAGTGCGTGTGCCACCGCAAAGTATAATTTCAGAACAAGCAGTATTAGGCTCTATAATGCTACGCAAAGATGGTATGGCTGAAGTAGAAGAAATAATAACTCCGGACTCGTTTTATGTAGAAAAGCACAAAATGATTTTCCAAGCGATGTTGGACTTGTATTTGAAAAACGAACCGATAGATATGCTCTCACTTTCTACCAAGCTCACCGAACAAAAACTCATCGAAGCAATAGGAGGCAACAAATATTTAGCAGAAATAGTAAACCAAGTCCCCTCTTCTACAAATATAAAACACTATGCAGATATAATGCAGAAAAAGTTTGTATTAAGAAGTTTGATTGAAGCGGCAGACTATGTTTCAGAACTCGCATTTGAAGAAGGAGATGATCATATGGATGATATTTTGGATATGGCAGAGAAGAAGATGTTTGCGGTGGTGTCTAGCCCTAAAAATCAAAAATATGTAAGCTTGAAAAACGCATTACCAGAAGCATACGAAAGACTTGAAAAGTTGCACGAAACAAAAGGAATGCTAAGAGGTGTGGCTACAGGATTCCGAGACTTGGATAATATGCTTTCAGGACTTCAAAAATCTGACTTAATTATTCTTGCAGCAAGACCAAGTATGGGTAAGACAACACTTGCACTTGATATGGCTCGTATGGCTGCAACCAAGAACGATCAGTCAATACTTATCTTCTCTCTTGAAATGTCCTCTCAGCAACTCGTAGACAGAATGCTCTCAGCGGAGTCCAGAGTAAATGCTTGGAATCTCCGTACTGGTAACCTTTCTTCTGATAAAGACTTTTCTCAATTGCGTGATTCATTGGACAAGCTTTCCAAAGCAAAAATATTTATTGATGACCAACCAGGAAACTCTATCGTAAAAATGAAAGCGCTTTCTCGTAGACTCAAGGCAGAAAAAGGACTCGATATGATAGTAGTGGACTACTTGCAACTTATGACTACTTCTAAAAATTACGACTCAATGGTAAACCAAGTCACCGAAATCTCCAGATCGCTCAAGAGCTTGGCAAAAGAATTAGATGTGCCAGTACTTGCTCTTTCACAGCTTTCTCGTGCAGTGGAGTCTCGTGGTGGCAAACCTCGCCTTTCAGACCTTAGAGACTCTGGTTCTATCGAGCAGGACGCCGATGTGGTTATGTTTATTCACCGAGAGGATAAAGGTAAGGACGAATCCGAAAGAACAAATATAGCCGAAATATTAATAGAGAAGCACAGAAATGGCCCTACAGGAAAAGTAGACCTTTACTTTGACGACAAAACTACAACATTCTTAAATCTTGAGAAAAGTAATTTCAGCGAATTTTCTGCAACCAAGGTTAGCGATGGATTGGACGACTTTTAATATAACTTGTCCCGTTAAAAATCCAGCAAACGTGATATAATACCTTCTATTATGATTTTAAATTTTTAATGGGATGGATACGATAGATAAATTAACTGAAATATTCAAAGAATTCCCTGGAATTGGAGAAAGGCAAGCTAGAAGGTTTGTCTATTTTCTAATGTCTCGCAATGGCGAATACGCCAACAAGTTAGCTAAAACAGTTTTAGATATTAAAAAAGAAGCTTCGCAATGCAAAGAATGTTTTAGATTTTTCTTGATGAGCAGAAATGAAAATAGAATTTGTAATATTTGTGATAATCCCAACACAGATGGAAGTACAATAATGGTAGTGGAGAAAGATTCAGATTTTGAAAGTGTAAGAAAAAGCAAAGTCTATAATGGAAAGTATTTTATACTTGGTGGCTTAGTACCAATAGTAGAAAAAAACACAAAAAGTTTTGTCAGAATAAATGAACTAATAGAAAAAATAAAAAAATCTCAAAATTTAAAAGAAATAATATTGGCATTTTCACTATCTCCTCAGGGTGATCATACAGACTTTTATGTTAGAAATCAATTGAAAGACACAGTGGATTCTCTTAATCTTAAAATGTCTTCTTTGGGTCGCGGACTCTCTACTGGCACCGAGCTAGAATACTCAGACAACGATACTCTGAAATACGCTCTAAAAAACAGACAATAATAATTACAAAAAAAAATAACCCCGTGAGGGATTATTTTATAGAAGTTATTTTTACTTTGAAGAATGGTTGACGGTGTCCATTTATCTTTAGGTATCGGGATTTTTGTTTGTATCTTAGAACCATTACTTTCTTTGCACGTCCGATTTCCATAATTTCTGCATCTACTTTTGCACCACTAATATATGGAGCACCAATTGTTGTATTTTTACCATCATCCACAAGTAATACTTTATCAAAAGAGACAGTGTCCCCTTTTTTGTATTCTACTTTAGTAGACTTCAATTTTTCGATAGAAACTACAGAGCCTAATGAGACTTTGTATTGCTTGCCACCTGTTTGTATTATTGCAAACTCCTCTGTTTTCTCTGTTTTCATACTCGGTCTATAATAAACGATATTTTGCAAAAATGCAAGTTTTTGTATACTATATACATATGCAAACAAAAATAATAGAAAGGTACTTCTTTTTTGGACTACTTTTAGCCACATTATTATTTACCTTTCTTATCTTTCAACCATTCTGGATAGTAATAGTACTTAGTATATCTTTTGCTATATTACTCCACCCAATGTACGAATGGTTTACCAAAAAAGGCCTTACAAAATGGCTATCTAGCCTACTCACTGTTATTTTCTTTACTATCTTGTTTTGTGGGCCACTTTTCGGTATTGGGGTTTTAGTTTTCAACCAAAGCCAAGATTTGTACTTTACCCTCGTAGCTGAAGGTAATGCCGGAGCGTACATAAACTCACTTGAAAACACTGTAAACAGAATTCTACCTAGTGGTTTTGTTTTTGATGCAAAAGAAAAGATATCCGAAATCGTGCTTTCTCTTTCTAATAATTTAGGAGCAATATTTAGTGCAACACTGACAACATTTTTTGACTTTACATTAATGCTTCTTGCTTTATTTTACTTTTTAAAAGACGGCAAGCATTGGAAAGATTCTTTGATAAAATTAAGTCCTCTTTCAGATAAAGATGATCATAAAATAATTAAAAGATTGTCTATCGCAGTAAACGGAGTAATGAAAGGATATCTATTCATTGCATTAATTCAAGGAATTTTAATGGGGCTGGGTCTTTTGATATTCGGAGTACCTAACCCTGCTTTATGGGGAGTGGTGGCTGCTATAGGCTCTCTTATACCTATGGTGGGTACTGCTTTTGTCTCTGTACCCGCAATTATCTTCCTTTTTGCTACAGGACAAATACCTTCTGCTATTGGGCTTTTAATCTGGTCTGTTATTATAGTGGGCACAGTAGACAACATATTAAACCCCTACCTCATAGGAGGGAAAGTTAACATACCGTTAATCCTAGTGCTATTCTCTGTACTCGGCGGTATATCCTTATTAGGGCCAATTGGAGTACTTGTGGGACCACTTACTATTAGTCTTCTTTACACCTTAATTTCAATTTACAAAAATGAATTTAGTGAAGCAAAGGCTATTTCATAAAATTAAAGAATTAAGCTAATACAAAGAATAAATGACATTAAAATTTTACAACACTCTCACAAGAGAAAAAGAAGAATTTGTTCCGATAGATGGAAAAGAAGTACGGATGTATACCTGCGGACCTACGGTTTACAACTCTCTTCACATAGGAAATTATCGAGCATATATCTTTGCCGATACATTAAAGCGAGTACTTTTATACAACGGATACTCAGTTAAACAAATTATAAATATTACCGACATAGATGATAAGACTATTCGTGACTCTATAAAAGCAGGAAAAAGCTTAAAAGAATTTACAGAATTTTATACTCAAGGATTCTTTGAAGAAGTAAAAATGCTCAATATATTACCGCCAGCAGTGTTTACTAAAGCAACTGATTATGTAGATCAAATGGTTAAGATAATAGAAACACTTTTAGAAAAAGGTATTGCCTACAAGAGCGAAGATGGATCTGTATATTATGATATAAAAAAGTTTCCAACATATGGCAAGCTTTCTCGCCTTGTATTAGAAGACCAAAAAGAGAATGCATCCGGACGGATTAAGACTGATGAATATGACAAAGAAAATGCCCAAGACTTTGCTCTGTGGAAAATGTGGGATGAAAATGATGGTAAAGTTTTCTGGGATACGTCTTTAGGTAAAGGCCGACCTGGCTGGCATATAGAATGTTCTGCTATGTCTATGGCGAATTTAGGAGAACAACTTGATATTCATACGGGCGCAGTAGACAATATATTCCCCCATCACGAAAACGAAATTGCTCAGTCAGAAGGTGTAACAGGAAAAAGATTTGTAAAATATTGGATACACAATGAATGGGTGCTCGTAGAAGGTAAAAAGATGTCTAAATCACTGGGTAATTTTTATGTTTTAAAAGATCTGAAAGAAAAAGGAATCGAGCCTATGGTGTACCGTTTTTGGCTTTTAATGGCTAATTATGGAACAAGAGTAAATTTAGTCTGGGACGCACTCAAGGCCTCAGAAGTAGCTCTTAATCGTTTACAAAGACTATATTTGGACTTGGGCGAAGAAATAGGCAGAATAAATGAGGAGTATAAACATAAATTTACAGAACACGTAAATAACGATTTAGACACCCCTCGTGCTTTGACTGTACTTTGGGATTTGATAAAAAACAATGATATTTCAAATGCAGACAAGAAAGCCACAATTTTAGACTTTGATAAAGTATTGGGACTTGGATTCGAAAATCTTACAAAAGAAACAGAAGAAGTAATGCCGGAAACAATTCTTAATTTAGTAAAAGAAAGAGAAGAAGCCCGCAAAAATAAAGACTTCAAAAAATCTGATGGATTAAGAAACGAAATCAATCAACTGGGTTACGAAGTGAAAGACACAGAGGAAGGACAGAAAGTAACTAAAGTCTAGTTTTGTTTTTTATTACCCCAAATTATATCAAAATTAAACTTCATCATATCTGCGAATTCTTTGCTATGAACAATGAATCCGTACAATTCTTTACCAGCAGAAACAAAAGCAACGTTGTCGGCGTATATCCAATAGGACATTGATAAATCAATATTATCTGGGAGAAATTTTAATTCTCTTAAATCTTCTTTTTTATTGCCGATGAATGGATACTTTTTTATGTCTACCTTATCCATTTTTTTTCTTATAGCTTTTAACCTTATATTGTTCGCAACTCTTTTTTTATTATGCCACTCCAGAAATTCTGGACTTAAAACTTCAATCATTTTATGCATAGGCCAAAGAGTATATGTCTCAATATTTTTATACCACAAAATATCTCGCATTGTTTGCTGACACCCCTCTTTACCCACAAACATTTTTATTTTGGGTTCAGTTATTCGTGGTGACTTTAGTAAATCTGGAAGTATGTTCTTAAATTCTTTTTTTGCTTTTTCAAATTTGGAAGATGAAGCATCTAAAGCTTGCAAAATTGCTTTAGGATTATTTATGGAAAAAATTGTTTTACCTTCTTCTTGTTGCGAAATAATCAAATTTTTATTTTCTAAAAATCGAAGTGCATCATAAATGCTAGGCCTAGGAAGGGATAACTTTTTAGCTAAAAATGACGCAGTTTTTGGTCCACTTTCCAAGAGCTCAATAAGAACCCTCTGAGAACTACCAGTGACCCCTATCAAAGAAAGAATTGATTCTATGTTCATAGTGTAATTATTTGTATTAATCTTTTAAATTCACTTTTGTCGATTTTCGACGACAAGTTTACAGTTAAATACTTTAACATTACTATAATTCAAGGTCAATAAATATAACTCAATTATAAAAGTAAAAGCAAAAAAAAAGCAATGACAAAATTTGAAGAAATTGAATCAAAAATTTATATTGGAATAAATGAAGTATTAATGGGCTCATTTTTTAAATGTATTAAGGGTAATAAATTAAAAAAAGACAGTTATTTAAAATTTATTTATCAGAAATATGCTGGTGTTTCTTACTTTATACCACTTATACTAAACGCAATAAAAGTATCAGGAATTCATAGCGTTCTTCTTGCTAAAGTATTTTTTGAAAATTACTGCGATGAGATGGGCATTTTTGCTGGAGAATACAGAAAAGAGTACGAACACTCTTTTTGGAGAGAACAATCAATAAATCTATTAAAAGTTAACACAAAAAAAGTCAAGAGAGAAGAAGCCATAAAGAGCACTGACCGACATAACAAAATTATGTCTTTATTAGCTCAAAGTAATTCTTCTATGGTTGTAGTTGGAGGTGTTATGTTTTTAGAGCACTTTGTAGTTTATGAAATGAGAAAGTTAATTGAGTTCTTTGAAAGAGATATGCCTAAAGATTTTATACAAGGTCAACACGACCCTGATAAGTTCCCAAAGAATAACCACGAATACTGGTATTCTCACGCAACACACGATGTGTGGCATTATCAACAAATTCGAGAAGGTTTGCGTTCATATTTAAAAACATTAAACAAAAAAGAGAGAGTAGTAGCCCAAAAAGAAATACTAAAAGGTGTTAATATTGTGATTAAAGCAAAGAAAGTATTCTACTCTAAAGAACTTTTTAAGTTTATATCTAAGGTTTAAAACAACTTTATTATATCGTGATAAGTAACTACGAGCATAAGAGTAATTAAAACAAAGAAACCTATTGTATTAGCAGTATTTGTTATTTTAGGATTGATGCGTGAGCCTTTTATTTTTTCTATTAACAAGAATAGGAGTCTGCCACCGTCGAGGGCTGGAAACGGAATCAAGTTTATTATTGCAAGATTTACAGATATAAGTGCTGCAAAAGACATTAAATAAGCAAAGCCGAATTGTGATGCATCCCCTACGATACCCACCATTCCTACAGGTCCAGCCACAGAGGCAAAGCTACCTACTCCTTTTATACCATCTGCTATAAGCGTATAAAGCCCTACTGCTGTACCTATGGTTACATTCCAATTAAGCTTCAGTCCTTCCCAAAGAGCAGGGAAAAATGACAACTTCGCAATACCTATTTCATCCATTGCGATACCAATAGACGGCTTTTGATCGCCATTAAGTGCGGGTGTGAGTCTTACTACATTAGTCTCATCAGTTTTGCTATCTATATAGCCAAATTCTATTTCTTTATCTCCGTGGGTAGTAACAAATTCTTTTACAGACTCAGGGCTGATAACTTGTGTAGTATCGGTACCGCTCGTCAGATATATTATCTTATCTCCTGGTTCAAGCCCTGCAAGCTCTGCTGGAGAGTCTTTTAAAACAGAAACGATGGTTAGATGTGAATTTTGTAAAGTCACATTTTTAGGAGCGTTTGAAGTAGAAGTAGGAAGCCCTGACATAAAACCAAAAGAAAAAAGAATCCAAGCAAGAACGAAGTTCATAAATATACCAGCAAAGAGCACTATAGCTTGTTGCCATTTTGGCTTGTGTACAAAGCTCCTTTCTCGATCTGGTCCATTTGTATTTTCATCGTTCGGGTCTTCGCCAAAAATTTTAACAAAACCACCAATTGGTAAAAGATTAAAGGTGTATTCTGTCTCCCCTTTTTTGATTCCAAAAAGCTTTGGTGGGAAACCGAAACCAAATTCGTCTACTCTAATTTTAAAAAACTTCGCACTAAAAAAGTGCCCAGCTTCGTGCACAAGAACCAACACAAGTAAAATTACAAAAAAAATTAAAATATTCATATTATATATTCGTAGCTAAAATTTATTAATTCATCACTTCCTTTTCTTTCTTTTCAAAAATTGCTTCTAGATTATTATTTGCTTCGTCTATTATTTTCTGTAATTCATCCTTTGCACGAAACTTTTCGTCTTCTGTCATATTTCCTTCTTTTTCTAATTTGTTCATTTCGTCTATTACTCTTTCTCTTTCTTTTCTTACTACTATTCTAGAGTCTTCAAGTTTTTCTTTTAATAACTTTACTAACTTCTGTCTAGTCTCGCCGGTAAGCTGAGGGAAAATTACCCGTATACCAGTATCTCCTGTTGCTAAAGATAAGCCTAAATCTGCGACCAAAATAGCTTTTTCTATGGCTTTAATCTGAGACTTATCCCAAGGAGCCACAAGCAAGGTCTTAGGGTCTTCAATAGATATTGAGGCTACATTCTTAAGCGGTCCATATGAGCCGTAGGCCTCCACCGTAACACCGTCTAATATCATCGGTGACGCTCGCCCAATATTAAGCTGGCTGTATTCCTTGCTTAAAAAGTCCTCTATTTTCTTTAATTCTAGTTTAAATTGTGAAAAATTATATTGCATATGGTTATATTATAGCATTTATGAATGCACTCTGGCAAAAACTACTTAATATTTTCTGGTATTCCCAAAGCAACGGACTCCATCAGGCTTTTGGCAGATGAGCCGGGTTGGCGGAGATATTTACGAACTTTGAAAATATGCTCAAAGATTTTTATATCAGAAGAAGACTTTAATATTTTTTTATGTAATACAACTTCCAGATTATTTAAAAACTTTAATGCTTTAGCTCTTGGAGAATCTTCGTTCATCAGCAAAGCAGATTTTGTATCTTCTTCGTCTTCCTCTTTCGCGCTAGATAGAAGCTCTTTTATATAATCAATTCTTTTTAGCAAAGGAAGTTTTACAAACTTTCCAGCTTCTTCTGTTAAATTTTCCTTTAAGGAGAATAATTCAGTTCTAATAACATAAAACCTAGAAAGTAATGTCGGTATGAATACCTGCACACTAGGTGTGATAATAAAAAAGTGAGTATTAGCTATTGGTTCTTCAAATACTTTGAGCAAAGAATTTTGTGCTTCTAGCAAAAAAGTATTTGCTGAAATTAGAAATATCTTTTTCGCATCTTTATCGTTAGAAAAGCTTTTTTCATTAGTAATTTCTTTTAAATTTCTTGCATCTTCCATTTTAAAGGAATCGACTTCTAATTGATAGAAATCAGCATTAGCTGTTGTTTTTATATTTAAACTTTCCAAAAATATCAAAAGTTCAGGAAGAAGAATAGTATTGTCCCCTTCTATCAAATATGCGTGATGAAGATAATTTTGATCTATGAATTTTGAAATCATATTACTTTTTGCTCAAAACAGCTTTTTTGTATACGTCCAAATGTTCCAACGCAATCCCTGTACCCTTCACAACACAAAAAAGTGCATCATCAGCAAGAGTCGCCTTTACTCCGGTTTTACGATAAACCAAATCAGGAAAATTACGAAGCAATGAAGAGCCCCCCGTCATAATAATACCGTGATCAATAATATCAGAAGCGAGCTCAGGAGGAGTTTCTGCTAATACATCTTTAATTGCTTTTATTATTTGTTTTAATTCATTGTCTATCGCTTTTACAATTTCATTCGTTCCGACTTGTGCGCTACGAGGTAATCCTTGTATAAAATCTCTTCCTTTTATCGTAACTCGCAATTCTTCTTCAAGAGGTATTGCGGCACCGATCTTTATTTTTACCTCTTCTGCTGTCTTGTCTCCTATCGCAAGGTTAAAAGTTTTCTTTATATAGTCTGCTATTGCAGCGTCTATTTTAGTACCGGCAAATTTTACAGAAGTAGATGCCACTATTCCTCCAAGAGAAATCACTGCTACGTCTGTGGTGCCTCCCCCGATATCTACCACCATATGACCCTTTGATTCATAAATAGGGATACCGGCTCCTATAGCTGCAAGAATAGGCTCTTTAACCACATAGGCATTCTTAGCACCTGCTTTTATAGCTGCTTCCACTACAGCTCTCCTTTCGGTAGAAGTGACTCCTGCTGGCACGGATATCATTACATCTGGTTTAAAAAGATTGTATTTACCTAATGCTTTGTTGATAAAATATCTTAGCATTGCTTCTGTAACTCGATAGTCAGCAATAACACCATCTTTCATTGGAGAATATGTGATGATGGATTCAGGAGTCTTGCCGATCATACTTTTTGCTTCAAAGCCTATTGCTAAAACTTTATTATCTTGTAGAGATACCGCCACAACAGAAGGCTCGTTTAGAACGATGCCCTTACCAGGCAGAAAAACCAACGTATTTGCCGTACCCAAATCTATACCTAATTTTTTATGGAAAATACCCATAAAGCTAATATAACACAGTCTGTGATAGAATAAAAATATGAAAATCTTGACCGTAATCCCTTTGCAAAAGAACCCTTTTACCGAAGAGCTTACTTACTTTTCTTCAAAAAATATTGAAGTAGGAAATATAGTAAGCATATCTATACGTAATAAAAAAATGCTTGGTTTAGTGGTATCGTCCGTTCTGGCAAGTGAGGCAAAGTCTGAAATCAAGGATATGAGCTTTAATCTTAAAAAGGTTATTGAGTCAAAAGAAACTTCAATATTTAAAACTGAATTTATAGATTCTGTATTGCGTACAAGTAAATATTTTATCTCCAATAAGAATTACGCTTTCACAACCCTAATACCAAACATCGTAAAAGAAAAGTACGATGAAATAGCAAAATTCAAAAATACAAAGATTAATATTAAAAATTCTGAAACTCATTCATTAACAAATCTAAAAA
>CAYTMO010000018.1:14029-20139 GCA_964439045.1 uncultured Candidatus Saccharibacteria bacterium | reverse complement strand
GAGCGAAGGCGGGGCTCTTTGAAAAAAATGTTTTAGATTGTTTAGCTTAGTTTTTTACTCGTTAGAAAGTTAATGTAAACAATTTTAAAACCATATATATGAAAAAGTTTTTTATCGCGTTGATGTTAACTGGATTATTCTTTCCGGTTATTTCCAATGCACAGCAACCTACTTGTCAGATCCAGTTAGATGCATCCAATTCTTGTTTTGGACAGTCTAACGGTTCGATTGTGACTCAAATTTTAGGCAATCAAGCTGGCTACAGTTTTTTTTGGAACGATGGAGCAACCACACGTAATCGAAGTGGGTTAGCCCCTGGTAATTATTGTTTATTTGTAACAAATTCAATCAGTGGGTGTTCATCCGAGTTGTTTTGTGTCACGGTTGGAACGAACCCAACACCTGTAACTTTTTCTGTCACAGGTGGGGGAAGCTACTGCCAAGGAGGCCAAGGTATGCCCATAACTCTTTTGGGTTCCCAGCTTGGCGTTACCTACCAACTTTTTTTGAACGGAGTTAGTATAGCCGGTTTGCAAGGTAACGGAGGGCAATTATTTTTCGGGATGCAAACACAACCCGGAAACTATTTTGTAACCGCGACGAATGCAAATGGTTGCGTGTCGCAAATGGCGGGGTTTACAACGATTACAGTAAACCCGTTGCCAACGATTATGGCCACCGTATCACCTAATGCAATCTGCCTCGGTGATACCTCGACCCTTTTCACGACCGTAAATGGGATAACCACTCAAATGGATGTTATTCCTTGCACTACGACGATTTACAATCCATCTGTAACTATAAATGGATGTACTGCGACTGCTGCAGCAACATTGTATGTAACCGACTGCAACCCAGATTCAGACGGCGACGGCACTCCGGACGTCTCAGATTGCGCGCCTAACGATGCAGCAATCCATCCCGGTGCAACCGAAATCTGCGACGGCGTTGACAACGATTGCGACGGACAGATTGACGAAGGTGTGCTGAATACCTACTACCGTGATATGGATGCGGATACCTATGGCAACCCGGCCGTAATCCAACAAGCTTGCAGTCAGCCGATAGGCTACGTGGCCAACAATAGCGATTGCAATGACAACAGTACACTTCAGCATCCCGGGCAGGTCTGGTATGCTGATTTAGACAGTGACGGTTATTCCAATGGCACAACGTTGACGCAATGCCTACGCCCTGCGGGTTACAAAGCTGCAATTGAGTTAACGGCCACTACCGGCGATTGCAATGACAACAACGCTGCGATCAAACCCGGTGTTACTGAAATTTGTGATGGCGTGGATAACAATTGCAACGGCCAAGTTGACGAAGGACTAACTCCTAACATCCCCCAGTTTTCTTACTCCACGGGGGATGACGAATACTTTTTCTTTTCAGTAGATAATGTTCAAGTCGGTGTTTCTTATGTGTGGAATTTTGGTGACGGGGCGAGCGGTAATGGCACGGGTGTTGGTCATACTTACACAACATCTGGCACATTTACCGTAACGCTGACCGCAACAAATAATTGCGGAACATCAACTTGGACGGTTACAGTGAACGTGTGTATCCCTGTGGTAATTTTATATCAACCGCAGGACACTGTAACTGTCTATGTCCTTACCACGGATATATTGACTTTATCAGTTGTGGTACAAGGAAGTGGACACAGCATCATTTGGCAGCCATATGCTGCATTCGGATGCCAAAGTTGTTGGAATTACAGTTTCGCAGTATCGAACTTGGGTCTTGGGACCCATCACTTTGCTTGGATTGTTGACGCTGGGACAAGTTGTCCGGTAAGTGGCACAGTAGTCGTCAAAGTACTTCCAGGATCAGGAGTTACCGGGACAAGTGAACAAGGACTGGAAAGTATTGACATATTTCCAAATCCGACCACCGGAGAAGTAAACGTGATAGGAGTAAATACCGAGACATCAGTAAATATTTTCAATGTTTTGGGTGAGCTTATTGAAACCCAAAGTATTATTGAAAGTACTGTTGATCTCTCTGGTCCTGAATTCTTATCAGGCGTTTATTTTTTGCGGATTGGAAAACGTACGTTCAAGGTGATAAAGCAACAACAATAATTTTTTTCATCAAAAAACCAGCACGAAATAGTGTGCTGACTTTTATCATAATGGGGCGTTTCGAACTAATTCGAGACGCCCTGTTTTTATTTTACATACTTTTAAAAACAGAAAAATCCTCGCTTTTGACGAGGATTTTTCATATTGTTGCAGGTGTCTATAAGCCGAATTCTGTTTTGTCTTGCAACAACAGTAGTTATTTATCTAGGCCTCTGATTACTCAGAGGCTCAAGCGATTCTTACCAAGATTACTCTCGGTACACGATTTTGCACAGAGGTAAGGATTTAGCCGTTTCATTTTCATATTACTATGAAATTTTCCCGATAAGTCGGGAACCTAGCCTTTCGGCATTGGCGTCACTGTTCGCACCTATGTATCGCTACATATGGGTATTACCCATTACCATTCCCACTCCTTACGGAGCTCGCTGTGTTCGGACTTTCCTCACTACATAAACGTAGCGCAACTACTCAACACCTGCATATTCCAGAGTACAACACTTGCATTTTTATTTCAAGTATGCTATAGTATCCGTGTGAGTGTAAGGGACAACTTTACATTTATCGTAAACAATATATGTGCCGCAAAAGCCCCCGCAAGGGGGCTTTTGTTTTTGTGTTGCAGAGTATTGTAATTTTATTTATGCTAAAATAATTCTATGAATGTTGGCATACAATCTTGGAAAAATCTTTTGGTTTACGCTTACAATGTTTTTTCTATTCCACTTCTTCTTCGTACACTCTTTGCTCCTTGGGAGCAGGACACTGGCGAGGGGAGCAAATTTACTTTTGTAGAAAAAGTTGTCTTTGCTATTTTCTCTCGAGTGCTTGGATTTTTGGCTAGAATTTTTTTGATAGTACTCGGGCTTTCTTTCACACTTCTTGTTGTTTTGTCTTTCCCGATATTTTTCTTTTTACCTATCAAGATTAGCCTCGAGTCTCTGGAGAAGTTGGGTAGTATCGGCGCAGAGCTTTCGTATGGTAGCACTTTTAGTTTGAACAGACACAGCAAGGATGCGAGTACTCCCGGAGCATTTGAAATTTATGGTAAGGAAAAAGTCCTCCGTATGGTGGAGCGCGCACTTGCGAAAGATAACAATCACAATGTCTTGCTTGTGGGGGAGACAGGTGTAGGTAAGAGTTCTATTATTTCTTATCTCGGCAAGCTCGGTCAGTCGGGGCTCACATTTCCTGGAATACATCATCATCGAGTAGTGGTGCTAGGAGTGGAAGGGTTGAGCCTCGAAGAATTTGATAAATCTCTTAAAGAAGCTGCTGACTCTGGGAATGTGATTTTGGTAATTGAAAATATTCATTTGTATCCACAACTTTATGAAAGGCTATTGCCGTATCTGCATATGCAACACTTGGGCATCATAGTTACTACTGACTTTGGAAATTATGATCAAGTGTTAAAGGCGCATACAGAGTTCCTTGCTAAGTTTGAAAAGATAGATATCTTGCCACCCAACTTCGAAGAGACATTGGAAATTTTGCAAAACCAAGCAATGATGACGAAGACTAGCATAGAGCCTGATGCATTGGTAGAAATAGTGCACCTCACGGATAAATTTATCGGCAATCAGCCTCAGCCATTGAAGTCACTCCTCGTGCTCGAAGAGCTTTCTGGCTCAAAGAAAATTATCACCGTAGCTGATGTGCAACAAATAATTTCTGACAAAACAAATATGCCGATAGGTGCACTCGGGCTCGATGAAAAGAAAGTATTGATGGAGCTCGAATCCACAATGCGAAAGAAAATAATCGGCCAAGACGAAGCAGTGAAGGATGTAGCGCAAGCTCTCAAGCGCCTCCGTACTGGAGTGTCTGACCCATCCAAGCCCGCAGGGAGCTTCCTCTTCTTGGGGCCGACTGGAGTAGGGAAGACTTACACTGCCAAGGTTTTAGCAGAGAGTTACTTTGGGCACAAGAATGCGATGATTAGATTTGATATGAGTGAGTTCTCGTTGCCGGACTCTGTGACTACTTTTTCTGATAGGCTTGCAAGTGTAATAGAAGAGAATCCTCTTTCTTTAGTATTTTTTGATGAATTAGAAAAGGCGCATAGGAGTATCCATCAGTTACTCCTTCAAGTACTAGACGAAGGGCAACTCACCAGGGGGAGTGGGCGCGTAGCGAATTTTAAAAACGCTATCATCATTGCCACTACGAATGCTGGGAGCAAGGATATAATAGCGGATATTGGTATTAGTAAAGCATACCTTATAGACACATTGATACAGTCTGGAGTATTTGCGGCGGAATTTCTAAATAGATTTAGTAGCATCATACTTTTCCTGCCACTTGCTAGGAAGGATGTGCGCCGAGTGTCTGCATTGCTTCTTTTAGAATTTGCAGAGAGGCTGTATGAAGATAAAAAAATAAAATTAGAGATAACAGAAGCATTGATAGACAAAGTCGCTGAAGCGGGATTCGATATGAATTTCGGAGCAAGACCTATCAAGCGTGCGATAGAAGAAATAGTAGAAAACAAAGTCGCGGACTATATCATCAGCGGACAGACAGGGGAGAGTTTGAAGATAATATAGATTACTTTATTGGAAAAGATTTAAATTCCGGTTTTGTTTTACTCGTGCCTGATTCTTCAGCTTCTTTTTTTAATTGATCGTAGGTTTTAGGTAGTGGTTTTTCTTTTGGTGGTGGGATTTTTTCTTTATCAGCTTTGCTGATTTTTTCTTCTGTCGCTTGTATTTCATCATCCCAAAGTTTGTCTACGTCTAATTTTCTTTTTGCCATACATAAAGCATAGTCTTTTTGCAGGAGATAGCAAGGGTTTTCGACTTGACTTTATATATAATCTATGCTAGAATGTGGGCTGTTAAAGTGTCCGTTGACAAATGAGCTTTTAGGTGTCTTTTCACTTAATACTCCATAGTTTTGAACAAAACGAGCAAAACTCGTTTAAATTAATTTCGATTTAGATCGAAATGCGATTGCGCATAATAAGAAAATTTTTGGGGACACCCCGTCGCTCACGAGTGACAGGGTGAAAGAGGCAGAAGAAAAAATTTAAGTTTTAAATTTTTTCTTCTGCCTCTTAGATGAGGTTTAAGATTCCGTCAAGTGGGTGATAATGATCTCACATATGGCGAACAGCCCCGGGTTTTAACTTATCTTTTTCCTTTCTTCCAAATGTTGGAAGATGTTCTGGAAAAGGGAATTGGAGCGGTTACTACCCGCGGGCTCGTTTAAAAAAAATTTTTCATCTTCCAACAAATATCTGATTATGAACGCGAAAACAATCGCAACAGTAGTACTCACCATTTTTATGGGATTGAGTACGCTGCAAACCCCACTGGCGGGACAAAGCCAGGAAATTTTTTACAGCCAACCAATTGGAAAAGCTAGTTTAACTACTATGCCAATTGGGGATTGTGAGTATGAAGCTGATTTGAATTGCATTGACTTGTGTGGAGGTACGTGGGTCTGGATGGCCCAGGCGAATGTATTGGGGGGATATACTCCCATTCAACAAGGAGGCTATACTTTTAGCTTCGTGCCTGGAAGTTACAACGTACAAAGCACAGAGGGGTATTGGTTGAACAATCAGTGGATCCCTTGTTGGATCGTATGGTTTTGGATAAACGAAGTAAATGTTACCACAACCACGACCTGTTCAACCGGTGCAAACGGTACTGCTAGGGCCACTGGCCACGGTGGTACTTCGCCCTACACTTATTTGTGGAGCAACGGCGCGACGACAGCCACTGCGACCGGATTAGCGCCCGGAACTTACACGGTTACTGTAACGGATGCAAATGACTGTCAGATTATCAAAACGGTGCAGATTCAATCATGCCCGAATTGTCAGACAGTTCAAACGAATTTGACTGCAATTATATGTGCAGACGAATCTTATCTGTTTGACGGAGAAGAACTTTCGCAAAGCGGTATTTATACTGCGAATCGAATTACTTCTTTGGGCTGCGACAGCATTGTGTATCTGGACCTGACTGTGCTGCCGAACGTTTCCGAAACAGTTAACGCTACAATCTGTGCGGG
>CAYTMO010000018.1:0-13929 GCA_964439045.1 uncultured Candidatus Saccharibacteria bacterium | reverse complement strand
CACTTCACTTCCAGTAATGGTTGTGACAGTACTCGGGTACTTAACCTGACTGTGCTGCCGAACGTTTCCGAAACAGTTAACGCTACAATCTGTGCGGGTGAAACCTTCGCAGGCTACACAATGACCGGTTCGTACACTGACCACTTCACTTCCAGTAATGGTTGTGACAGTACTCGGGTACTTAACCTGACTGTGCGTGAACTACCAAATGTGTCTGTCCAAGTTACTCAACCTACGTGTGAATTATCGCTAGGTTCCATCACGATTTTAGGTGATCCCATATTCTTTTATGATTGGGACAATGGAGCGGATGGACAAGTGCAGGATAGTCTGCCTGCAGGGACTTACAATGTATCTGTCACTGACTTGCACGGATGTATGGTGGAATTAGTTCCAATCGTGTTGAACGAACCAATAGGTTCGGACACGACTTGGGTCAATCTCCAATCCTGCGATTCTGACGAACTTGGGGTTTTCATTGAAACCTTCGGAACGAACGGCTGCGACTCAGTTGTAGTCCGAACGGTTACGAGGGGTCTTGATTGCACTCCACGGCGTATTTGTAACATAGTAGTTACAACGAACGGGCAATCAGTTTTCGTCAATATAAAAGACGATATTGCTGAAGGTTTACAGATCGAACGTTGGGATTACAGTATAATTCCCAATAGTCAAGTCACAACAGCAAGACACGCAGCTACAGGCCACTGGACAGTAAAAGGACACCACGAAGTACAAATCCCCATGAACCTTCGTTTGGCTGACGCCAACGATTATTTTGTGGTATGTATAATTGCTACTACAGAAGAAATCAATGGCAAAAGGGAGGAATTTTATGTAGTGCCACCAAACAGTCCGGACGAAGTGATTAAAATGGGAGTAAAAGTTTTTTAAAAAGTTTCAAAAAAAACACCATCGATGAACTATTTTTTGAAAATAGTAGCCGTGATTCTATTAATCTTGGCTGCAAACGATACCTTCGGTCAACAAGTTGGAGAAGTAAAACCCCAATCTGTGGTTTTTTTCTATCATCCGATTTGGGATCAATTGACCGCTACAGAAAAAGAAAGTGCCCAGATATTGAGCTGGGAAGATTACACGGGCTGTTCATTAGTTACGGCCTGGAACAGTATTGACAAGGGAAATGCACAGCTACAGAAATTTGACGGGAGCGAAAAGATTTACGTAGTTAAGCGTGCAGGTATTGATTTTATATATCGTTATCTTTGCAAAAACAGAAATGAGTATGTGTCTTGCGTTGAGCAAGAAAAAACACAACCGGCTATTTTTTTGCAAAATAATTTTAGTGCTATTTTTAATAGTACTACAAATATATCTTTTCAATTACCTTCACCGCAACAGCCTTGCTGTCCACCAGTAATCAAATCAGGGTTGGCGTGGATTGAGCTCGGAGCTTTCTTTAGAGTCGCTGGTTCAGGGCCTATCCACCCGCAAGGTGGGCAGGTTGGGATGGCGGCTTCGTTGCATTCTTATGGTACTACTCCCGCGAAACAAACGAAACCCTTCGGATTGATATCCGGAGCAGAGCTCTACATTGCAGGAATGTATCAGGACACTATTGCTGGTTTAGTTGTTTGTGATACTTGCGGTGTTTATCGCAGGAGAAACAACAACAAGGGTGGTACTACTACGAACCTAGCACTTTTCGCTGGTCTTGAGTTTCAAGGCTGGGGGAGCGCTAATGAAAAGCCTGTATGGATGGCTGCCCAACTTGTTGGGCGATACGATACTGATTTTGGAAAAGGGAAGGGGGTTCGCGGTTTTTCTGTGAGTGGTGAGGTTGCCGTTAAAGCCAAATTACCTGTCTATTTACTGGGAGTAAAACCTGTCGCTTATGTGGCAGTGGGAGGGAATTGGCATCCTTGGCCTAAGGGTCACCCCAAAGCATTTGAGGGTGGGGAAGTAACTCCACATCTTATATTTGGGTTGAGTGCCGAACTAGGAAGAATAGGTGAACAAGCGGAAAAAATTGAGCGCGACAGTTTAAAGAACGCTCATATAAAAGAGCAATACGAAGCTGATAGAATTGTACAGGCTGATTACTTAGCAACAAATCCTGATACTATTGCAGTTGATGGGGAAGAACTCGGAGTAAATCCTAGTGACTCCAAAAAAGTTGCCAAGGTAAAGATGAAGCTCCTCCAATTGAAGAAGGAATACAATACTTTGCTGTATCGTGCGCAGAATGGTGAAGTTCTTTGGACTCCTATTGAAGAAAACGTAAAGGATCGTACTGCAGCCGAAGCAAAACTCAGCAGACTTACCGTAAAAAAAGAAAAGCGCGAAGCCCGTAGGGTTGAGCGTGAAAGAAAGAAAGCGGAGAAGGATAATTCCTAATCCGCACCTATTGTCACTAGGGAATGTGGCAAAGCGTCTTGGTGGACTGCACTTTTTGTGCAGTCCACCGGCGAATCAAGTGATTCGTGATTTTGTTCTTTTTTCCTAGTTTTTAAAACTAGGTCAGTGGGTAGTAGTTCCTACCAAATTGAATCCTTTAGCAAATGGATTCAACCTATACACAAAGGTGCATAGGTTCACTTAATTACATATTGAAACTGTGTCGAAAGGCCTGGTTTCGGAATACAAACACATTGTTTGTTTTGCTGTTATAAAAAAATGGTTGGTTGCCTTAAAACTAAATTGGCCTTTCACACAAATGGAAGGCCTTTTTTTATTGCCTACCTACCGGCAGGCAAGCTTATTTTAATATTAAAGCAATGCCCCAGCCGAAAGCTTTGCTTTCGGCTGGGGCATTGCTATTTTTGATTTTTTTATAAAGGAGTATAATGAAGTTATGCGTATTGATGAGCAAACCAAACTCGACTATGAGGATGTTTTATTAAGGCCTAAAAGAAGTACATTAAATTCTAGAAAAGAAGTCTCTCTAGAGAGAACTTTTAAATTCTATCATTCTCCTAAGGTGTGGACTGGAATACCCATAATGACAGCAAATATGGCTACTTGCGGGACATTCGAAATGGCTCAAGTCTTAGCGCCTTATAAAATGATTACGACTTTTCACAAATATTATGAAGTGGAAGACTTTAAAAAATTTTTCAAAACTTTTAAAAATCCAGATTATGTCGCTTATACTACAGGCATAAGGGAAGAAGATTTGAAAAAGATAAAGCAAATGAAGAAGGCAGGATTAATGAAAAACTTTTCTTTCATCTGTATTGATGTGCCCAATGGCTATGTAGCTAGATTTCTAGAAGTGATCAAAAGTATTCGCAAAGAATTCCCAGAACACATATTGATAGCGGGGAATGTGGTGACCAACGAAATAGCTGAAGAAATAATTTTGCAAGGTGCAGATATTGTAAAAGTTGGCATAGGCCCAGGAAGTGCTTGCACTACTCGCCGGATGACAGGCGTAGGCTACCCACAGCTCTCGGCTGTAATAGAATGCGCAGATGCAGCTCACGGAATAGATAGCAAGAATGGTAATTGCGGGAGGGTAATAGCAGATGGAGGGCAGAGATTTCCTTCTTGTGTGGCGAAGGCTTTTTGTGCGGGGGCAGATTTTAATTTGTTTGGTTCTATGTTTTCTGGATTTGAACAAAGTGGTGGAAAGACAATAGAAAAGAATGGAAAGAAGTATAAAGAATATTTCGGCTCATCTTCCAACTATGCAATGGAGAACTTTTATGGCAAAAAGGATGCCCACAGAGCATCAGAAGGTAGATATACATTGATTCCTCACAAGGGTGATATACATATATTTATTCAGGACTTGCTCGGTAGCTTGCGAAGTACTGGTACATATATCGGTGCAAGGAGCTTGCGCGAATTTCCCAAGAGAGCAACCTTTATAAAAGTGAATAGGCAACTTACGAGTTATCTAGAGAGTTTTGATCAAGATTTAAACAAAATATAAAAAATCAGTATAATAAAGATATTAAAAATTTAATTCAAATTTTATGATAGAAATAAATTATTTAGCGGTATTGGCGTGTGCAGTCATATCTATGATTGTGGGGAGTATTTGGTATGGACCTCTCTTTGGGAAGAAGTGGATGCAGATTATAGGGGCAGATAAATTGGATGAAATTCAAAGAAAAGAAATGCAAAAGAGTGCAATGCCTCTGTATGGTGTGCAATTTGTTTTGTCTATCTTGCAAGCATACATTCTCGCGTGCTATATCGGTATCGGTAGCTGGATAGAAATCTCTGGAGTGTTTAATGCACTTTTGATTTGGGTAGCTTTCGTAATGCCGACAGTCGCTGGAAGTTCTATGTGGAATAATAATCCTACAAAAATAAAATGGGCACAGTTTCTAATACAAGCAGGGTATCAACTCGTGCTATTTATAATCTTTGGATTTGTTTTGTTTATGTGGCAATAAAAATTTATAAATTAAAAAATCTCCAGTGATGGAGATTTTTTAATTTGTGGACCCTACAGGACTCGAACCTGCCACCTCCTCATTGCAAATGAGGCGCTCTAGCCAGATGAGCTAAGGGCCCAGCTAAAAGACTAACAAAACTATTCTATCTTATTTTTTTTAAAAAGCAAATACCATATGTGGTATACTTTGAGAAATGAAGTATAAATTTTTTACTAGTTCAAAGGATACTTGGGATTCTATGTACGAAGCAATTCGTAAAGCAGAGAAATCTGTTTATCTTGAAATGTATATTTTTAAGAATGATACTAAATTTGATTTTGTAGGCTTATTAAAAGACAGAGCTCAAAATGGTGTGAATATAAAAATAATTTTAGACTCTTTTGGTAGCTTAAACTTAAGCAGGCAAGATGTGAAAGAGCTCAAGGAGTCAGGTGTAGAGGTATTTTTCTTGAGTCACTTTTTACATCGAATGCATAAAAAGATTCTAATAGTGGATGAGAAAGTGGCTTTCTTGGGAGGGGTGAATATAAATAAAGACGCAATGGATTGGCAAGATTTGGCAGTAAGGATAAAAGGACCATTAGTCAAATACATAGTACGCGTATTTGCAAAAGATTATAAATACGCCGGAGGTGTGGATGTTAATGTGCTTTCAAAAATTAAAAAAATTAAAATAGCTACTAAAATTGAGGACTGGGTTTTCGAGCATTTTCCTGCAATGAATAAATTTCGCTTAAAGAAGATTTATAAAGAAAACTTTTTAAGGGCTGAAAAAGAGATAATCTTAGTTACGCCGTACTTCGTACCGAAACGTTTCCTCGTAGGGCTATTTCATCAAACAATTTTAAGGGGGGTAAAGGTAACTATTCTTGTGCCAGAAAATACAGAATATTACTTTTTAAATAAAGCTAATTACTTTTATATGGCAAGATGTGCCAAGCTTGGTATTGATTTTCATTTAATGTCACAGATGAATCACGCTAAAGTGTTGCTACTTGATGGCAAGGAGGCAATGGTTGGTTCGCAGAACCTTGATTTCTTTTCTTTTAATTTGAATTCTGAAGTAGGGGTGTGGTTTCAAGAGAAAGACACTGTAGTAAAAATAAGAGAAATTATTGAGAAATGGCAAAGTGAATCAAAAGTTTTCAAACCAGAAAATTATAAATTAGGATTTTTGGATAAAATTGTGGCGCATACCTTAAACTTTTTTGTGATGCTTTTGTGATATAATCACCTTATGAAATTAAAATCACTTTTCTTATTTTCTATTTTATTTGTAGGAATATTATTTTCTGGTGTGTTTATATATTATAAATTTGATAGTGAATTGTTGGCAAGACTGTCTTTTTATGTAGACTTAGCTAATCCTTCTGTGCGTATTGTCCGAATCAACGAAGGATTACGCAAAGAACAAATTGCCGAAATTATTGCGGATAAGCTAGCCTGGAGTGAAGAAGAGAAAAATAATTTTGTGAATGCACATATTGCATTAAATAGTACGGACCTAGAAGGTAGATATTTCCCGAAGACTTACCTTTTAAACAAAGACGAAGATCCTATTGGTGCGAGCGAGATTATGCTTGAAGAATTTACTAAACAAACAAGTAAAATAAAAAAAACAAAGCAATCCGAAATAATCAATCAAGATACTGCACTGAAGATTGCCTCCCTTATCCAACGCGAAGCCGCCGGCCCAGAGGATATGAATTTGATTTCAGGGATTATATGGAATCGTATCTTTAGCGATATGAAGCTTCAGATAGACGCAACATTGCAATATGCAAAGGGGAGTGAGGAAGATGGTTGGTGGAGACAAGTGTCCCCAGAAGATAAAAAAATAGATTCTGAATATAATACTTATAAATACAAAGGCTTGCCTCCGAGCGCTATAGCGAACCCTGGCCTTGCAGCTATCGCGGCTGCTTATAATCCTGCCACCACCAAATGTATGTTTTATTTGCACGATAAAAATCGAAAGATACATTGTGCTGTGACTTACGAAGAGCATAAGAAAAATATAGAGAAATACTATAAATAAAATCACAAACCTATCCACCAAGCACTCTTGTTGTTTTTTCTCTATTTTCTGTTAATATAATAATGTTCTTTGGTTTAATTAAATATTCGGGATTTGTTGTTTAGCTGTTTTGGCTGAGCTACTCCCGAATTGAATACATTCGGGAGTAGCTCAGCGGTAGAGCGGTCGCCTGTTAAGCGATTGGTCGTAGGTTCGATCCCTACCTCCCGAGCCCTTAAAATCACTTTGTAAATTTTACACCAGGAGTCATTCTGTTGAATGAGGTGATTTTTGATACCTCTGTAGGGTTCAAGACTTTTTGCAAAAAGTGTTAAAATAAAACTATGGTAATTATCGTTTTGCAAGTTTTGCAGAGTTTAATAAATCTTTGGTGGAAGTTTTTACTTTCTGGAAAAAACCCTCCAAACTCATCTTGGTTTTATACAACAATTGATTGTGCCTTATTTGCTGTTATTGGCTTGCATTTTCAACTTTATCAACTACTCGCATTTGAGTTGTTCTTTATGCTTGTAGCATTAGGTTTATTTTCTAGGAAACTGAAAAAACTGCACTATGTGTTTATTGGTATTGTGGTTGCTATTGTCTACCTACTAAATACTATCAATCCAGTAACAACATTAGAGCTCATAGCGGTCATCTTCTTTATCCTTACAGTTTACTTCTGGGCAAACAACAAACGACGTCTTGGATGGATTTTTATCATTCCTGGTCATTTATTCCTTCTGTACGCATTGGCTTCAAAAGGTGCTTGGATTATCGTTGTTGCACAAATAATCTCACTAATACTTGCTATAAGGGGTATCAAAAACTCAAAACCTTTATCTTCTAGTTCTGAAGTGAAAGTGTAGGAAAAAGTCCAAGAATACCGCTAAACTGTAAATTACTTTTAATACAAGCCCAATTCAGAGTTTTGAACTTGTCCACTAAGGGGAGCCTGATAGAAAAATCAGGTGAAAACTCGTCTGTTTTTTAATTTTTTTAAAAAATAACAAGCAAATAGCAAGAACGATTCTTGCTATTTGCTTGTTTCACGATGAATACAACCAGCCCAGCAACAAGGACGACGTTTGCCATTTGATAGTTCTTCGCTTGTCCTTTTAATTCTATGAATTCTTGTTTCTGATTTTTTGGCGGATTCTATCCAACATATCCATTCATTGCGTGCGAGTGGAGTAATATTATTCCAAGCTGTCTCTACCTTTGTATCAGAATTAATTGTGTTTTGTAAATCTTTAGGTATTTTGTGTACGGTTCCGTTTCTAATTTCTTTTTTAATCATAATGTTATTATACTAAATTAAATTAATGGTTTAAAAACGAAAACAATAAGAGATGTTTGAGCACTAAATCCATTTTAGGTTCAGAAGAATTATTTTGGTACTTTTTCAGTAAATTCAGCACAAGAAAATGGTGTGTAAGGAATGCTTCCCACGAGAGAAGAACGATCAGGCACAAGCATATTATTTTTCTCAATCAGCTGGTACTGGAGTCTTTCTATTCCAGTATTTGTTATTTTATAAATTTCTTGTTCTGTATTACTTGATCCCTCTACTGTGTATGAATAATAAAGCAAAATTTCTTCAGGTGTCTGTGTTCCACTAAGTGTTCCAGTGTATCCATTGCTATATCCTGGGCCATCTTGAAAACCAAATTTCATCCCTGTAACTTTTTCTCCATCGAATTCTAGACGCATAAATTCTTCAACGCTAAAAGGCTTTTCTTCGGTTTTAGTTGTAATGCGGTAGAAGCATTGTTCAACCTGCTGATTGTTTTGAGTTGTTGCTATTTCTTGCACAATAGAGATGTCTGGGGCTTTTACCTTTTGCTGCTTTGGGCGCGTATAAATAAATAATATAACTAGCAAAATTAGTAAGATAAAAATTATTGATATATATAAGTTTCTTTTCATATAAAAATTATAACACATACACTATATATAAAATAAGGTGATTTTTAATCATTCAGATGTTAGTATAAAAATATATTATGAAAGAATTTGTTTTTCCTCAAAAGATTGCCTTGATTATTGCCCATCCTGATGATGAGACAGAAATTGCTGCGGGGCTTTTATATAATAATTCTAAATTAGGTGGTGAAAATCATCTTTTTTGTGCTACAAAAGGGGAGAGAGGCAAGGCCTACTTAGAAGAAGATCTGAGTGACAGAGAGCTTGCTGATTTGAGGGCAAAAGAGCTTTATTCTGTAGGTGAATTTCTTGGTATAGGGGACATTAAAGTTTCTGATTTTAGAGATGGATTTCTTTATGAAGAAGAAACTAACCTTGCAAGTGAAGTAAAAGATTTTATTTTAAAAGTTAAACCTGATGCTGTGTTGAGCTTCGGAGATGATGGCTATACCGGACACAGAGATCATACTGTTTTGGGTAAAATAGCAAGAAAGATTTCTTTAGAGTTGGGTTTTAAGTTTATTGAATTTTCTACTCCTCATATTGATACTTGTCCTGGTTTTTACGACTATTTGTCTTCTAAAAGAAAAAACGGTTTTTATGAAGACAATATAGAAAAAAACAAAGCTAATTTGTTCGTGAAGATCGATAAAGATACAAAGTTGCAGGCTTTGAAATTATACAAAACTCAATTTAAAGGGCTTGATCCATACAACACTTTTCCAAAGGATATTGCTGATCATTTGTTGGAATATGAGTATTTTTATCAAATGGAAAACAACTAATTTTTATCTATAAATTATTATTTTGTTATAATGAAAATATGATTAGTATTTTTATGCTCTTGATCCCAGTTTTTGGATTTATTGTTCTGGGTTATTTGTTGCACCGCTATAACATAGCAAAAACTGAATGGGTTAAAAAGCTTAATTTGTTCGTATATTATTTTTCTTTACCAGCACTCATTATTAATCTTTTTTGGAAAATAGAATTTACTAAAAGTACTTTGGGTTTCCTTGGGTTTCATTCATTGTTGATTATTTTTTTAAGTATATTTTTAATTTTTATATTGTCTTTTTTTAATATTAATAATAAAACCAAAGTTGCAGTTGTATTGGGGGCGATGGTGGGGAATACGATGTATATGGGTTATCCTATTTTGCGTGCGACTTACCCAAATTTTCCGATTGAAGTTAGTATGGGGGCTGGAGCTATACAACTTGTTGTGGGTATTTTGGTTTCTTTATTTTTGATAGAATTCTTTGTTTTAAAAACAAAGAGGGTTTCGGTATACTTTATAGATTTTATTAAAAATCCTTTAGTGCTAGCTGTCCTTGTTGGAATTGTATTAAATTTTATCTTTGATAATAAAACAGACAACACCGTTTTATCTATAATTTCTATGATTGGTGAAACTGCCAGCCCATTGGCTTTATTTACTCTTGGTGTTTTTATGCATAGTAATTTTTCAAAACAAAGCTTATTTTTAGGAAGTTTTGCGGTTATGACTAAATTGTTGTTACTTCCTGTTTTTGTATTTCTTGCGTCTTTATTGTTGGGTTACGATAAGGATTTTGTTCATATATCCGTTTTGATTTCAGCTATGCCTACAGCTATTACAAGCTTTGTTTTAGCTCAAAAATATGACCTAGAAGAAGAATTAGCCACAGATATTATTTTGGTCAGTACAATATTATCTGTAGTGAGTATCCCTATTATCGTATGGTTTCTATAGATGTGTTATAATATTTTTTAATAATAATATTTTTTGTTTTATGGCAGAAGAAGATTTACAAAAACACCATATATTAGTAGCTTTTGCTTCTATCTTTGCCCTTATTTCTATTGGGACTTTGTGTTATGAAGTCTTGGAGGATTGGTCTTTTATACAAAGTTTTTATTTTTCTGTAGTTACTTTAGCTACTGTTGGATATGGAGACTTGCACCCTACAAACGATACTTCTCGTATTTTTACAGCTTTTTATGTATTAATAGGGGTAAGCATAACATTTTCATCGCTTACAATAATTGCTACAGATAGAATAAACCAAGCAGCTAATAGATTTAAAAAATTAAATGAATTAATAAGAAAAGAAAAAGATTCTCCTTTAGACTCAGATGAATAATGTTAACAAAAAACAAGTTGCATTGATTGTGCTTGATGGTTGGGGGTATAGGCAAGAATCAAAAGATAACGCTATTTATGAGGCACATACACCTTTTTTTGATAAACTCCTTAAGGAATACCCTAATTCTGTTATTGAAGCATCTGGGGAAAGTATTGGTCTGCCCAAAGGGCAAATAGGTAATAGTGAGGTTGGACATATGACAATAGGCGCAGGGCGGATAATAAGTACTGATTTCGTCCGTATTACGAATGCAATGAATATGGGAGAATTTTTTACTAATCCAATTCTTCGGATTCTTTTTGATCACGTCATAAAAAATGATTCAACTCTACACTTGATGGGGCTTGTGTCTTCTGGAGGTATCCATAGTCATGAAATGCATTTACACGAAATATTAAGAGTTGCGAAACATTTTGGAATTAAGAAAGTTTATATTCACGCTTTTCTTGATGGGCGTGATGTGGCACCACAGAGTGCAAAGGATTCTCTGCGAGAGCTTGAAGGTCTTTGTGGTGAACTAGGTACTGGGTGTGTTGCTACTATTTCTGGAAGACTTTATGCAATGGATAGAGATAAAAACTGGGACAGAGTAGAGAAGGTTAAGCAAGCTATATTTAACGGAGAAGGGAAGTTACATAAAGGTAAAAAAGCATCAGAAGTAATGGCAGAAGCTTATTTATCTGGAACCTTCGATGAACATATGCAGCCTGTTGTTTTACAAGATGAATCTGGTGAAATAGCAAAAATTTCAAAAAATGACGGGGTGTTATTTTTTAACTTTCGTTCTGATAGAGCACGCCAACTTTCAAGATTAATTTCAGATATCAAAGTAGAAAAGAATATTTGTTTTGTGACTCTTACTGAATATGATAAAAGTTTAGATGCTTTGGTAGCCTTTGGTCCAGAAAAGGTTGATACCACTATCGCATCGCAGGTAGCAGAGGCTGGGTTAACTCAGGTACATATTGCCGAAACCGAGAAGTATCCTCACGCTACGTATTTTCTAAACGGTGGACACGAAGAACTTCATAAGGGAGAAAAGCATATATTGATTGAAAGTAGAAGAGATGTATTGACTCACGATTTAGCACCAGAAATGCGAGCGTCTGAAATAGCGAATGAAGCTATTTTGCAGATAAAGAATGGAATTGATTTTATATTTATAAATTTTGCCAATGCTGATATGGTCGGACATACAGCCAACAAGCCCGCCATAATAAAAGCTGTAGAAACTATTGACTATGAACTCTCACGAGTGATAGAGACGCTAGAAAGTAGAGGTGGTGTAGCTTTTATAACTTCCGATCACGGTAATGCAGAAATGAACATTCACCCAGACACCGGAGTTAAACACACTGCACACACATTAAATAGCGTTCCAGCTATACTTACACAAAAAGGTTGTAAGCTTTCTGGTGGCACATTGGCAGATGTTGCACCAACAGTCCTAACCCTTTTGGGAGTTGAGGTACCAAAAGCGATGATTGGTAAAAATCTTTTAAAAGAATAATTTATTAGACAAGATTGTTAAATTATAATTTTTTGTAATATTTTCATTTCAGACGCGTCTATATAAGTAGAGTAAAAAGTGCACCTATTCTGTTTAGAATCTTCTGGTGTTTTATTTGCTCATTAATAAAGGTCGTTTATTATCTTTAATTCTTATTATTTTTATTAATTTAATCTATTTAATTATGAAAAACAAAATTTTGTCTTTAGTCTTTTCTTTCGTTCTAGTTTTTGGCTCCGCCTTCTTTAGTGGAGTTCAAAATGTGTCTGCACAATTTACAGCTAGCTTTCCAATAGGTTGTACTTCAGCTTTGGGTTACAGTATTGCAAACGGACTTCCTTGTAATGGTACATCCGTTGCAACGATGAATGTAGCAGGATGTGCAACAGCACTTGGTTATAGTGTTACAAACGGTGCTCCTTGTTCTGGTTCATCTGTCGCTATAGCATTCCTTGCTGGATGTTCATCGGTATATGGATACAGTACTGTTGGTGGAATGCCTTGTAATGGAACATCTGTAGCTAGTACAGTATTCGTACCGACTCCTTCTGTACCTACACCAGGTCTGCCTGCTACAGGCGCATCTCCTATTTTGTTAAATATTCTTCTTTCGACTGCTGGATTTCTTGCAGTAGCTGGATCTTTATATGTGGCGAAGAAGCGTAAGGCTATTAACTAATATAACAAGCAAAAAACGGACTTTTTCGACGGTCCGTTTTTTGTTTTTTAAAAAATGAAGAAACACAAAAAAATATTTTTAATAATAACAAGCTTAGTCATAGTAATATCTACTTTTGTATTCATGTCTCGTGATTCAGCCGTTTACCTGGCAACAGATGAGGTAAATTTGCCCATTTCTGAAAACTATTTTGGAGAGGTAAATCAAGTGGCAAATATAAATGATTCTGTAAACGAAGTCCCGCAAGAAGGAGTTTCCGAAACACAAAATAGTACTATAAAAGAAATTCGGACCGCATCTCATCCAAAACAACTACGGATACCTTCTATTAAAGTAGATGCAAATGTGCAAAACGTTGGTATTACAAACAAAGGGAATATGGGTACACCTAAAAATTTTAAAGATGTTGGTTGGTATGCTTACGGGACAATTCCAGGAGAATTAGGTAGTGCTGTAATTGCGGGTCACGTTAATAATGGACTTTCTTTTCCTGCGGTTTTTGCAAATTTAGAAGATGTAAAAATTGGGGAAGATATTTATATAGATACAGTAGGCGAGGGAACTTTGCATTTTGTAGTAACGAAGAGGGAGATTTATGATTTTGATGCTGATGTTCCAAGCGTCTTTACTCAAAATGATGGTAAATACTTGAAATTGATTACTTGTACAGGTGAATGGGTCAAAGAATACAGAACTCATAATAAGAGGCTAGTAGTAATAGCAGAGTTAATGGAATAATTTGAAACTCAATACTCGAAGAGTACTGTTTAAATTTAATTTTTTTTGATATTATATATGTATGGAAAATTTGAAGTCTGTTCTATATACATTATTTTTTATTGTATTACTTTCTCTTGGAGGGTATTGGGCTTTTCAAACTATCGAAACTGGAGGCGAGCATATGGATACTCAAAAATTCAAGAAACTTGAAGATGAAAATAAAGAATTAAAAAAGGAGGTAGAAAGCTTAGAAAAAGAATTACTCGCTTTGAAGCCAGAAGTTAAAGAAGTAGCAGAAGAAACTATAGAACCCGAAGTGAAGAATGAAACACCAAAAGAAGTTACAACTACATATAAGAATCAGGCACTGATAAATGAAATACAAAAGTTAATAGATAGTAATGTGGTTATGAGACTAAAGTCTAAAGGCTCTCGTGTTGGTACTATTCAAAAGTTCTTTAATTTATATAATAAGACAAATAATAAGATAGACAACGATTACGGTGCTAGCTTGCAAAAAGTAGTCCTAGCTTTTCAAAAAGCCCAAGGCTTGCCACAGACTGGCGAGGTGGGGGTAA
>CAYTMO010000017.1:0-21572 GCA_964439045.1 uncultured Candidatus Saccharibacteria bacterium | reverse complement strand
TATACCCCATCTTTGGGTGTCTGGATCAATTGTAGGGTCTTCAATAATTAAATCAAAACCAAGTACAGGAGCGTTTACTACTTCTCCTGCTTTTTTAAAAATTTCATACATCTTAGGATGTACTTTTCCGAGCATTTCTTCTGTATAACCACCGTACATTCTGCCTGTCTTTGCTATCAGGTTTATAGTGACATCTTTAGGTAAGATGCTTTCGAGTACGTAACCTTGTCTTTTTATGAAATTAATCAACTCATCATTTATCAAGATTTCTGAAAGTTTTTCATTTCTTTTTTCATTTTTTATTTCAATTAATTCTTTTATCGTATTTTTGTCGTTACCAGTTATTTGTGGTGGGTCCGCGCGGAAAAATCCGACTAATTCATTGTTTATAACAGTAGCCCTGTAGACACTACCGTATAAGTGTTCTTGTAAAACCATAGTAGGAGTGATTTTTTTAGCTAAATGAAAAGCCTTTTCGAGTTCGGGTAATGTATTTATATTTGTGGTTGTGTGGCGTCCTCTGGAACCACTTTTAGGTTTTATAATCAATGGTTTGTCTAAGAGTCCAAAGGATTTTTTAGCCCCTCTTAATGTTCTTATTACTTTTGTTTTAGGTGCGGGTATGCTTATATTCCTTAATTTTTTTGAAAGTATCAATTTATCATCTGCCCAAGCATAGCCTTTTTGAGATAAAAAGGGAGGTATTGGTATGCTTTCAAAGTAATAAATTTGATTGTTAATCTTTGCTTTGTATTGTTCAATATATTTTCCAAATATTACTACTTGTTGCATTTTTATCCCTCGTCTTACTGCTTCTTCCCAGATTAGTTTTGAGCGTCCACTGGAAGCTTTTTCTATATCATCGCTAAATTTTACAAAACCTATTGTATAGAGTAGTCCGTGTAATATTTTTTCAGTTGTGTTTACTATTGTGTGGCTTTTGTTAAATCTTAGCATTAGCTCACCTAATTTACCCAAAGTTTCTTCTACTAAGTTGAATGTAAATAAAACATTATGGTTTACCGGGCTAGTGCCACAAGCGCTACAAGTTTCCTTTAGGTTTTTTGTACTCATTTTTATTTTTTCAAATATAAACAAAAAAAGTTTTGAATTTCTTCAAAACTTTTTTTAAGCGAACTAGTGTCCTCCTTTAATCATATGTTTGTAAAGATTAATTTTGTAAAATCAATCGACTTTTATATTATAACACCTCTATTTATTATTCCAAGTGGATAAGTGTCATTTTTTGGTCTTTTGGTTCAAAAAGAGTGATTTGGAAGTTGTAATTCTTTCCAAGTTCCAATTTGGTGCGAAGGGCTGCTTCTGTGCCAAAAGTAGAATTGTGTACGAGCCCAGCTACTCCTTCTTTAATAGATACGAGTGCGCCGTGCTTATTGTACTTGATAACTACGCCTTTTATAATGTCTCCTTTTTTAAGTTTTCCTTCGAATTCTTTCCAGGGGTTTTCTTTTAGAGCCTTTATAGAAAGGGATACTTTACCTTCTTTAATTTCAATTACTTTAGCTTTTATTTGTTCTCCTACTTTGAACATTGTGCGAGGGTCTTCTACGAGGCCCCAATCAAGTTCAGATATGTGCACAAGCCCTTCTAATCCATCTTCAAGTTTCAAGAAGACTCCGAAGTCTACAAGCCCTGCAATGGTGCAATTTAGTTCATCTCCTACACTGTATTTGCTTAATATTTCTTTCTTTTCTTCTGGATTGTCGTCTTTTTCAGAGAAAATTAATTTACCTTCTTTTGGCAAAGTAGAAATAATCATTACAGAGATTTTTTGTCCAACTAATTTCTTTAACTCTTTTAGTATTTTATCTTTATCAGAATCCATTACGCGAGGGTAGTGGTCTGCTTTAAGCTGAGATGCTGGCAAGAACCCTTGTATACCTTGCCATTCTAGGATAAGTCCACCCTTGTTTGCATCTTTGATTTCTAAATCCATCACAGTCTTTGCTTTGATGGCTTTTTCAGCTTCACTCCAAGTGAGGGCTTGTTTTGCTTCTTTTAAGGAAAGTTCTATATAACCGTCTTCGTTTTCAGAATCGACTACTTTTGCTTTGATTATGTCACCAAGGGCTATTTTTTTAATTATATCCTTTGCATTTATAAACTCACGTCCATAGATAATACCAGTACCAAATGGTGCTAAATCTACATATACTGAAGATTTACGAACCAATATTACAGGACCCTCTACGAGAGATCCTATCTCTGGGCGATATCCACTTCTGTCTACGATAGACTTTAGGACTAAATTCTCTGTTATTACCTCTTCTTCTTTTACTACACTATTTATACTTTTACTCATAAAATTAAAATATCCGCTAAATAAAATATAAAGCGGATAGAAGGCCTAGGTTCTCTACATTTATTGGAACTTTTCCAATTCTTGTCGAGGGTTACCCTAAATCCGTATTTTAATAAAAACTAACTTGTATAGACATACTACTATAAAGCTGTTCAAAAGCAAGTTTTTGAGGTGTATTTGAATTTTTTTTATGCTATATTATATACAATGATAATAACATATTATGGAAAGCAGTTTTTTAAGATTGTGCAAGGGGATATGGTCCTTGCTTTTAATCCTGTAAACAAAAGTTCAAAATCAGACATTTCTACTGGTTTCGGTGCGGATGTTGCTTTTGTTACTACAAATTACCCAGATTATAATGGAATAGAAAAGCTTTCTCGTGGAGACAAAGAGCCTTTTGTTATTTCTGGACCAGGGGATTATGAAGTAAAAGAAATATTCGTGAAAGGAATTTTATCCAATTCTTATATTGATGGTAAAAACTATATTAATACTATATATTCTTTTTCTGTCGATAATATCAATATTGTATTTTTAGGGGCATTGAAAAATGGGGATATTTCTAAGGAAGCACGTGAATCAATTAATGAGCCGGATATTCTATTTATCCCAGTAGGTGGTAAGGTTGATCAAGAAGGACTTCTTGATGCCAAAACCTCTGCTAAGCTAGCTTCATCTTTAGAGCCCAAAATGATAATTCCAATGGATTATGATGACACAACGCTTAAAGCTTTCTTGAAAGAAATGGGAGAAGACAAGATAGATACGATAGACAAATTAACATTAAAAAGAAAAGATTTAGAAGGTAAAGATGGTGAAATAATAGTACTAAAGATTGCATAATTATTATTATGTTTTTAATAACTTTTATATATGAAAAAAAGAATTAAAAAAATTGTTCATCATTTAAGAAGCCGGCCTGAAGAAGAGAGAAGGCACATATTGCATATCTTTACTTTCATTGGTGCTGTATTTATGATAGTCCTTTGGACATTTACATTGGGTCAGACTTTGGGTGGAGAAGACACTAAAACTAAAATAAAAGAAGATGTAAAACCGTTTTCTAATTTTACAAACAATTTAAGTGATAATTTTAACGAGATAGAAGATAAAAATTAAAATAATTTATGGCAAAAAAGATTGAAAAAGTAAATGAAGAAGAACCAAAGACAGACAAGATTCTTCCGGTAGATATAATCTCCGAAATGAAAGAGTCTTATTTGGCTTATGCAATGTCTGTGATCACAGCTCGTGCATTGCCAGATGTTAGAGACGGACTCAAGCCCGTCCACAGAAGAATTTTGTTTTCTATGCACGAATTAGGCTTGGCTTCGTCAGCTCGTTTTCGTAAATCTGCTCTTGTAGTGGGAGATGTTTTAGGTAAATACCATCCACACGGAGATACCGCAGTTTATGATTCTATGGTGGGTATGACGCAAGATTTTTCTTTTAGATATCCTTTAGTGTTAGGGCAAGGTAACTTCGGTTCAATAGACGGAGACAATGCAGCTGCAATGCGTTATACCGAAGCCAAAATGTCCAAGCTCTCCAGTGAGCTTCTGAGAGATTTAGAAAAGGATACAGTAGACTTCAGGCCCAATTATGACCAAACACGTAAAGAGCCAATAGTTTTTCCGACAGCAGTCCCGGGGCTACTCCTTAACGGCACACTTGGTATTGCAGTTGGTATGGCTACAAATATTCCTCCACACAACTTGGCGGAAGTGCTAGATGCTACAAATTATTTGATAGAAAATAAAGACGCGACCACAGAAGACTTAATGCAATTCATAAAAGGACCAGATTTTCCTACAGGTGGAATAGCTTATGGATACAAAGATATGTTACACGCTTATTCAGGTGGTCGTGGTGGAGTTGTTTGCCGAGGTGAGGCGGAAATAGTAGAACAAAAAGGCGGAAACTTTTCTATAATTATTACCTCTATACCTTTCCGTGTTAACAAAGCCAACCTTATAATGTCAATTGCGGAGTTGGTGCAAGAAAAGAAATTAGACGGCATAAAAGGTCTTCGTGATGAATCTACTAAAGACATAAGAGTTGTTATTGATTTAAAAAATGGTGTAGTCCCAGAGAAGGTTTTAAATTATATTTATAAAAACACCCAGCTTGAATCCAATTTTAATTTTAATATGGTTGCATTAGTAGATGGCGTACCTCAGACTCTTTCTTTAAAATCAATTTTATCTGAATTTATTTCTCATAGAAAAGAAGTTGTAAAAAGAAGAAGTATGTATGATTTGCGTAAAGCAGAAGAACGTGAACATATATTACTTGGACTTAAAAAGGCTTTGGACTTTATAGATAAGGTTATTAAAACTATTCGTGCTTCTAAGGATGGCGCGACTGCTAAACTTGCCTTAATGAAAGAATTTAAGTTTTCAGATTTACAAGCTGTGGCAATTCTTGAAATGAAATTACAAAAGCTTGCTGGACTTGAGAGAAAGCTTATTGAAGAAGAATTAAAAGAAAAACAAAAGTTTATTGCTGAGATGAAAGAGTTACTCGCAAACCCTAAAAAGATGCTTAAGCTTATTTCCACAGAACTTTCTGATATTAGAGCAAAGTACAGTGATGTTCGTAGAACAAAAATAGTAAAAGGTGGAGTTAAAGAAATAAGTGAGGAAGATCTCATTCCAGATGTGGAGACGGTACTTGTGTTTACGGCTGGAGGATATATTAAGAGAACAGATCCACACGAATATAAATCCCAAAAAAGAGGTGGTGTGGGAGTAGTAGATTTAGAAACTAAAGAAGAAGACTTTGTAACGATGCTTGTTTCAGGTTCTACTCATAGTGATTTACTCTTCTTTACAAATCTTGGTAAGGCTTATAGCATAAAAATGTACGATATCCCAGAAGGGCGCAGAGCAACTAAAGGTAAGTCTATTATGAATTTCCTCTCTTTAAGTAGCGATGAACAAGTGACTTCTATTTTGCCGATGTCCAAAGAAATGAAAAAGTCTGGCACATCTTTGATGTTAGTTACTAAAGAAGGTGTGACTAAAAAAATGTCTAGTGAAAGCTTCAAAGATGTAAGGAGAAGTGGTATTATCGCTATCAAATTAGACAAAGGGGATAGTTTGATTTCGGCATTGCTCACAGAAAAAGGTGATGAAGTAATGATAGCTACAACCTTAGGCCAATCTATCAGATTTAAAGAAAGTGATATTAGAGAAATGGGTCGCACAGCTGGAGGAGTACGAGGAATGAAGCTTGGTAAAGATGATGAAGTGATAGGAGTGGATGTGATCAAAAAAGAAAACAAAGATGGATACTTTTTGACAATGAGTGCTAACGGGCTCGGCAAGAAAACACCATTAAAGGAATACAAAGTTCAGCATCGTGGAGGCTCCGGCATCAAGACTGCTAAAGTTACTCCAAAAACAGGCAAGATAATAGTAGCGAAAGTTTTGACAGGAGAAGAAGAAGAATTGATAGCAATGTCCAAAAAAGGGCAAGTGATTCGTACAGCTTTGAAAGACATATCTTCACTAGGTAGACAAACACAGGGAGTTAGTATTATGCGATTACGAAGTGGGGACGGTATAGCATCTATCGTGTGCGCATAAAAAAATGTTACAATTTAAAATATGTTTACTGATCCCTTAAAAATTTTATCCTCTTTTGGATTGGGTACTAATATGATAGTAGCAGACTTAGGTGCTGGTACAGGCTTTTATTCTCTTGCTTGTGCTCAAATAGCAAAGAACGGCAAAGTATACGCAATTGAAGTTCAAAAAGATTTTTTAGAGACAATCAGAAACAAGGCTAAAGAATCAAACATTACTAATATAGAATGTTTGTGGGGTGATGTAGAAAAATTAGGAGGTACAAAATTAGCTGACAGCATTTGCGATGTTGTTTTAATATCTAATGTTCTTTGTTACGCTGAAGACAAAGAGAATTTATTAAAAGAGGCAAAGAGGATATTGAAGCCCAATGCTCGGGTATTGCTCGTAGAACTGGAGGAAGATTCTGTAATAATTTCCAAGAAGTACAATTTGTGTATTTCAAAAGAAAAAGCCAAAGAGCTTTTTGAGAAAAATGGTTTTATTTATGAGAAAATTATTGATGTAGGAGCGCATCATTATGGTATGATATTTAGAAGTAATAAATAATATTAAATGAAAGGAAATTTTCAAATTATAATGGTTGTAATCTTTATTGGTTTTGCTGTATTGGCAATTATGGTGTTCTCTGGTGTCATACCAATAGGAGAAGGGAACAAGCAAGTGGTATTGCAAGGGCGTGTTGTGCTTTGGGGTACCGTACCCAAAACAACTATTTCTTCTTTCATAGATGATTTTAATGCTTCAAATAAAACTTTTGAAGTGAGCTATGTGCAAAAGTTCCCAGACACCTTCGACAAGGAGCTACTAGAAGCGTTAGCCTCAGGTACCGGACCTGATTTGTTCTTTTTACCAGATGATTTAGCTTATGGTTATACTGATAAAATTTTTACCATTCCATATTCTAATTACCCGTTAGTGAATTTTAAAAACACTTTTGCCTCTGCTGGAGAAGTCTTTTTGACTAAAAAAGGTATTTTAGCTTTTCCAATATCTGTTGATCCACTTATGATGTATTACAATAGGAGTATATTGGATGCTAATAATATTGTATATCCTCCTGTTTATTGGGATGAATTTGCTGATATGGTAAAAGTCATAACCAAAAGAGATGATTCAAATCAGATTATAAAAAGTGCTGTAGCATTAGGGCAATTTTCAAATGTAAATAATGCCAAAGATATATTAAGTACATTGTTTATGCAAATGGGGAGTGGCATAGTAGGAGAAGACGATGGAGGTATTTTCCGCTCAAATTTAACTGATAGTGGTGATAAGAATATTCCCGATTTAGGTCCAGTACTTGATTTTTATACAAGTTTTGCAGATCCGCTGAAGGATACATATTCTTGGAACAAATCACTTCAAAATTCTCAAAATGTTTTCTCTTCTAATAATCTAGCTTTTTATTTTGGTTTTGCGAGCGAGCTAGGAACACTAGTAAAGAAGAATCCAAATCAAAACTTTTTAGTAGCTCCTATGCCTCAAGTTAAAAATGCAGATTTTAAGGTAACAAAAGCGAAAGTTACAGGTATTGCTGTGTCAGCATTTTCTAAAAACTTCAACACTGCTTACGCTACTGCAGGATTACTTGCTAGTGGAGATTTTGCCAAGAAGTATGTAGATACATTAGGGGTTGCTCCAGCCCGTCGTGATTTATTGGCCACTAAGCCTACAGACGATTATTTCCCAGCTTTTTATTCTTCAGCACTTTATTCTAAGAGTTGGCTTGACCCATCGCCTGCTGATACAGACAATGTTTTTCGTTTGATGGTAGATAGTGTGCTCTCCAATGGCAAGAAGCCTAAAGAAGCAGTAGGGGATGCTAGTAGCAGACTTAACCTTTTGTTGTTAAAATAAAACTATGAAACAAAAAATAAAAACTTTACTTCTTTTACTTTCAATAATAGCATTTGTTATTTTCCCTACTTTTATACCTAATACATCCTTAGCACAAGCAGGATTAGTTCCTTGCGGCACAGATAAAGAACCCATAACCCCTGTTGTAAACCCTGACGGTACTAGTACTAGCGAAACTGGTGGCGAAATTATAAACCCTTGTGGCTTTAATCACTTTTTTGAGCTTGTAAATAATGTTGTAGACTTTTTGCTCTTTTACCTTGCTATACCTATTGCTGCAATTATCTTTGCTTTTGCCGGGATTAAACTTGTATTCTCTGGTGGAAATGCTGGTCAAATGGAAAAAGCAAAATCGACAATGATAGATGTAGCTATTGGACTTGCCCTGGCTGCTGGTGCTTGGCTTATCGTACACACCATTCTTCAATTGTTGGGTTATACAGGACAGTCTTTTGGAATATAAATAAATGTGTTATTATAATACAGATTATAAATGTTTATTATTAATTATTTTTTATGAATAAAAAGAATTTTAAAAAGTTCAACATCGCTCTCGTTTTTGTTTTCGCACTTGTGAGCATAATGCCATTTGTAACTTTTGCTCAAGTAGTAACGCCTGGTGCAAATGCAGGCATAGGTGGTATTATGGACGCAGTTACCACTCTCATAGGTAGCAATTTTATCAAATTTGTTTTTGCTTTAGCTTTTGCTTATTTCTTTTGGGGCGTTGTGCAGTATGCTTTGTACCCAGATGATGAAGCAAAGAAAGAGAAAGGTAGGCAGTATATGGTTTGGGGTATTATTGCTCTGACTGTTATGTTTACTGTATATGGATTAATTCGCGTACTCAAGAATACTTTTAATTTAAATGATAATAGCGGTTCCATCCAACGCCCAACTCTTCAGCAATAATTTCAAAATTTAAAATAAAAAAGTCCCTTCATTCGATGTGTTTGAAGGGACTTTTGTTTCCATTGGTTCTTTTGCTCGACTTCTTCTTTGGTGAGAGGTTACCAGTTTGGGGTGTATGTTTCGAAATACCTTTCATCGTCGATAAACCAGGGTTTCGAATGCAGGGCACCCCTTTTTTCTGTACCATCCCCGTAAGTCCTTATCCATGAGTAAAGCAAACTCCCGTCCCACTTTACATAGAATGACCAGCTGGTCGTGTAGTCGCAACTGGTACATGGTTCCATTCCTGTTTTACGGACTTTCCAAGCACACGGACCAGTTTCGGGTCCATGTTTCCACTCGCCTACGAGAGTTTCACAATCGCAAGCAGGTGGCGGTGGGCAGAAAACTGCTCCCGAAGGCGCAGCTACTTTCCCTGTGTTGTTGCTATTGGTGGTCGCTGGAGGAATAAAGACCCATCCCAGATTCCCGCAATTTATTTTTAAGTATAAATTTGCGGTGTATCCTTGCGGTCCACCAAGGAACGTCGCGTCTGTAGAACCCAAGTATGTTCCTTGTATCGTAACGGGAGAAAGGATCTTTATCGCCCCACTCGCATTAACCCCTGAATTGGTAACTTTTATATTCACATAGTTACCATTTCTGTAGATAGAGTCTGCTATTCTAGCAGTCTCCGTTTCGTCATAATATCCCATATCGGTTCCCCACACGCGGTGGAGGGCAGTTTTTGCACCAGAGGTAAACCCCTGTGCGTTGCGCCAAGCTTGTGCTTGGGTAGTGGTTGCAAAAAAGAAAAAAACGAAAGTTGCGATGGTTGCAGTTATCTTTTTCATAATGCTTAGGTTTTATTTTTTTGATGTTACTTTTACAGCCGAATGTTTCAGCTCCAAAAATAACACCAAAAATCTAAGCCATGTTTTTTATTTTCAACGAGCGTTATTTACCCACACAGTATAGCACATACTGGTATAAAAGTCAAGAGGTGTGTGAATAGAAAAAGCTTTATTTTACTTTGCCGTATGATATAATTTGTATACCTATTTTATTTAGGAATTATTATTAATTGGTCGAGTGAAAGTTTATTATTAATGTTTTTTATTCGCTTTATTAAAAAATAGCGAGACAAGTAAAATATTTATGAAAAATAAGTTAAATGTTAGTTTTTGGAAATTTGGTGCTATAGCTTTGGCTACCTTTGCTCCAGTTGCTATGTTTGCGCAGACAGTGACTGATTCTTGTGAAGGTTTGACTAACGGTACTACTTTACAAACAATTCTTTGTAGAGTTAGTCTTTTGTTGAACAGTATCGTCCCAGTGCTTATCGTGCTTGGAGTAGTTTACTTCATCTATGGAGTAGTTTCTTATGCTATTGCAAAGGATGAAGAAGCAAAGACAGCAGGACGTGGTGCTATGATCAATGGTCTTATCGCTCTTCTTGTGATCGTTTCTATCTGGGGATTGGTAGCAATCCTTAAGAGAACTTTTGGAATTACAAACAGTAGTTCTATTCAAGTACCTTGTATTGAATCTCCTGGAGTAGTGTGTCCATAATATAATATAATGTTGGATTTTTTCTTTACACAAGTTGCCTATGCGGATGGAATTGATAACTTTATCCAGAATGTAAATAGGCTGATATTGAACCCTTTAATAAAGTTGCTTTTTGCATTAGCATTGGCATTCTTTCTTTGGGGGATGTCTCAGTTTGTTTTAAATGCTGAAAATGATGAGGCAAGAGAAACAGGCAAGAGGCATATGCTCTGGGGGATAATTGGTATGACTATTATGTTTTCTGTTTGGGGACTTATGTACTTAGTGCTTGATACATTTCAAATCGAAGGCATAAATCCAAGAACAGGGGATGTGAATCTCAACAATTACAACCCACCATATCCGCAAACAGGCAATTAAAGTAAAAAAATTCAAATATTTAAATTCAGCCCCGTCGCTCGCGAGCGACGGGGCTGAATTTTTTTAATATATAAAATTTGCTAAAGATTTTTAAGATAGATATAATAAATCTATGAATTCAATCACAAAAAATTTAAGCATTTTTACCCTTATTGTTTTTTTATCTTTTGCAGTATTTTTGCCGAGCGTGTCTTTGGGGCAGGGAACATTCCCCCCAGCAACTGACACTTCTGAATCTGATTCTGAGGGTGTTACCACTATTACAAACCCTATAGGAGTGGATAATCTTAATGATTTTATAAAAAAGCTTTTAGAAGGGCTTATCAAAATAGGTATACCTATTATTGCTATTGCTATCATCTATTCTGGATTCCTCTTCGTCACTGCACAAGGTAAGCCTCAAGCCATAGAGCAAGCAAAGAGAGCATTCTTGTATACATTGATAGGTGCAGCAATACTCCTAGGCTCTTGGGCTCTCGCTCAACTTATATCAGATACAGTTTTGCAATTATAAAAAAGATTTTACGATAGTAGCAAAAATAAAAAGGGGTTCCTGCAAAAAGCAAGACCCCCTCTTTTAAATTATTTTGTAGGCGGAGCATAGAGCCTAAACTCTACCTCATTTACAGCTCCCGCAGGTTTGCGGAATTTATAAACAGGCTGCTCGCCCCTTTTTTTGTTGTATTTTGCGGACGGTAAATTTGTCCGCCATCCTTTCCCGTCGAATTCGATTGGGTCAGGATTTCCTGATACGAACACCTGGAGCGGAACATTGCATTCCAGATTGAACCCGTTGTAAAAAACGAGGTCAACCGGAGTCTTTAAATTCTTGCCCCAGATTGATGTCGTCGGTGCGGTAGCAGTGGTTTCTTCTTTCCCACAGGATCTAAATAGCCAAATTAGGGCTAAGATCGCTGCAGCAAAGAAAATCATCTTCTGTACTTGACCTCCTCCAGAAGGAGGTTCTGGGCGAGTTGTTGCTGGGTTGCTCATTATTTATTTTTTTTTGCTCCGCCTACACCACCTAAGACAGAGAAATTTTCAAGATTTTCCAGTCCATCTGCGGTTAAGTCCACGGTGTAGATGACCTCGGTCACCTTACCCTCCTGTGTGGCAATTCGGTAGTACTTTTCTGCCGCTGCCTGAGTCATTCCTGCTCCTCGTGGTGGGGGAGCCATTAGTATTGCCATTGCCGTTGCTGCACCTGTTGCTTGGGCCGCTGCAGCCTTCGCTTTCTTTACTTGATCGTCTGGGTCCACATCCTCGATATTTACGTGGAAATGAACTCCGTGGTTTTCCATGAATTCTTCAATCTCTGGCGAATGCTGACCATGTCCACCAAACACCTCTTCAGTTATTTCAGTTTTTTTCTTCGTAAATACGTTGTCGTTTGTAGCAAACCAATCTGAAATTAGTTGACTGGTTATTGACCGTCCGAGAGTTTGGATTGATCCTGGTTCGAAGGACAGAAATTTCAGGATGGCTTCTGTAGGGTCATCCCCAAAGATGTCAATCCGAATGGACATAACATATTTCACGAACACCACACCATCCGACCGGGATTGGTATGAATCCACGACGGACAAGTGTACATCCGCTTGTAGATCTACAGGCGGGCCTGTTTTTTTTACGAAACGCAAAGGATTAAAAAAATTAAGACCCGGGAGCCACACCCCCAAGTTTCCTTCAACGTCTTCGGTAGCCTGCGCGTGGTACGCAGGCACTCGGTCATAACAGTAAAAAGGGAACGTGATCCCTATTACTATTAAAACAATCACCATCCAGCCTAAGCCGAATAGCGTCCACGTTCCTAAAGCTATAGCCAAAACGATGGGTAGGAACACCCACAGCTTGCCATTAGCTTTTGGCATTTTGAATCTTCTTGCTGCAACCATTTTCTTGTTTTTAGTTTTCGGCGATGAATTTCGCTCGTTTTGGGGGTCAAAGGGGGTTTGGGGAGGGGAATTTTAACCACTAAAATGAGCGAAATTCTGCTTAAAACTTTTTTGTCAAAGATCTTTTTACTCGCATAGTATAGCATACTATGTAGAAAAAGTCAAGCTAAAAGCCACCTTTTTAAGGTGGCTTTTGTTAATTATAATATTATTTTTAAGCGTGTTTTAGTGGTGCGTGTTTCTCTTCTTTTGTTATTGTTGCGTTTCGGTAGAGCTTTACTGCAAGCAAGATTAAGATAAAGAGGAAAATCCATTCTAGCAATGTGTCTGGCATAAAGCTAAATGATGATCCAGAAGATAATGCGTTTGCAGAGAGGTTGCTTGTAGAGCTTCCTGATACTTGTCCAACACTCGCTGTGTTTGTAAGAGGTGTAGCACCTTTGGTTACTACAGTAGCTACAGGCTTTTTAACGACAGGCTTGGTGCTTACAGTAGGAGTCGGTGTAGTAGGTTCGACTGTTGGGTTGGTGCGTCCATCAGACTCATAAGCATAGAATCCACTTCCTACTATTGCATAAGCATTAGCTCGGATAGGGGACATAACGACGCCAAAAACAAAGACAGCCAATACTCCAAACAAAGATATTAAGTTGTTATTTATTATTCTCATACGCATATCATAGCATATTTAATAATAAATGTCAAGTCCTATCTATAACATATATTTTGTGCCGGGAGGGAGACTTGAACTCCCAAGGGTTGCCCCACTAGTTCCTAAGACTAGCGCGTATACCAATTCCGCCATCCCGGCAATTTTAAAAACAGTTTATTTTGCAAATAACTTTATTTGCAATGTGCGTCCAGAGGGGATCGGCTATTACATAGCCAGGTGATTTTCGATTTCGTTTTACTCAATAACGAAAATCCTTTCGATACCCTCTCGCAGGCAAAACAGTTTGCCTGCTTTGCCGCTGTGCGTCCAGAGGGGATCGAACCCCCGACCGTCTCCTTAAGAGGGAGCTGCTCTACCAGCTGAGCTATGGACGCATTACCTATATTGCTTTTTAAACAACTCTATTTTACTAACAAGCTTTCGATTTACCAAAACAGCTATGGAGGCATTACCTATCTTATATTTTTTAAAATTTTTACAAAAAATAAAAACTTTGTGCCCGGAGTGGGGGTCGGCTACTACATAGCCAGGTGCTTTTCCATTAATAAATTAATAAGGAAAAGCCTTTCGATCCCCACGCGCAAGCAAATAAATTTGCTTGCTTCCGTGCTGTGCCCGGAGTGGGGGTCGAACCCACATCCCTTGCGAGATACGATTTTAAGTCGTACGCGTATACCAATTCCGCCATCCGGGCAATATTATATTTTCAATCCTTCTATTATATCTTTTTTAAATTACAATACCAGAGGCCTGGGGCGGAATCGAACCGCCGTATAAGAGTTTTGCAGACTCTCGCCTTACCACTTGGCGACCAGGCCGAACATATTTTTATTCCTCTTTTTTTAAAAACCTTCCTTTAAGTCTGCAAGCAGACTCTCGACAAACATAACTTCGCTACGCTCATGCCACTTGGCGACCAGGCCGAACTGAGAATGATTTATAAAATTTTCTCTCTACGTACTAAAGTAGCCTCGTTCGAAAATTTTATAAATCATTTCTATACTACTTTTCTCGAAGCAATTCGTCAATTTTTTGTCTATTCTTTTCACCTTTGTCTATCTCTATGTCTATGAAGGGGATAATCTTCGTTTGCATATTTTTTTTCAAAAATTCTCGAAGGCCTGGTCTGTTTCTTTTTGCATATTCTAAGGCTACTCTTTCTTTACTCTCTGGTAATACTGTAATGAATATAGTAGCACGTTTCAAGTCTGGGGAAGTGTTACAAGATGTGACTGTTATTAGTGATGTTCTGTTATTTTCTCGCCCTAAAAAAGTTGCTGCAAGCTCTTTTACTAATACTCCTATTTTTTCATTTCTTTGGGTCATCCCAGTATTAAAATTTTAAATTATTATTAATAATAATCATTTATTTTTTTGTAATTATTTACATTCTTATAAAACTTTCTCTTGTTCAAAAATTTAGTACGGGACAGGTTATTTTTGTACGATAGCAAAGGATTCTATTACATCACCTCCGACTACTTCTATTTTTGATTCTATCATCATTCCAAATTCTGCTCCTTCTTCTACTTCACTTACTTTTACTTTGCCTTTTTCTAGATTTACTATCTTGCCTCGTCCTATTTCAAATTCTCTACGAATTATCTTTACGATGCCTTGTATATGTATACTGCCTTCTGTAACCTTGCCTCCTATTATTTGTTTTTCTTTCGTTCTACTGAAAGCTTTGATTATTTTGGCACGGCCTGTGGTCTCTATGCTTTCTACTCTAGGTCGTCTCTTTTCCATTTCTTCTTCTAGCCATTCTGTCATTTTGTAAATAATATCAAAATAAGAAATAGTTATCCCACGTCTTTCGGCTAAGTCCAAAGCATTACTATCAGCTTTCACATTAAAGCCTATTACTAATGCATTCTCTCCGACAGAAATTGCTTTTATATCATTTTCTCCTATTGGTCCTTCTCCTTTTGCTATTATTTTAAATTCTGCATTTTCATTTGTTATCTTTTTGATTTCTTTTTCTATTGCTTCGATAGATCCAGATACATCAGCTTTTAATACTATCGGTATTATTTTCTTTGTAGTTATTTCTTGTTTTATTGTTTTCACATTCCCGTTTTCCTTGAAGTTTTGTGCAGCTTTTAAAGCGTCATCTTTTTTAAGATATGCTTTGAATTCTTCGCCTATTTTCGGCATCTTGTCGAAGCCTACTAATCGGATAGGTGAAGAAAAGCTAGCTTCGGAGATTTGTTCTCCTTTGTAGTTCTCTATAATACGAGTAGAGCATATTGCGTCTCCCACAACTACTGTCATTCCTTTTTTTAAAGTTCCGTCTTTGATGATCAGACTAGCTTGGATACCGCGTTTGGAATCTCGATTTGCTTCTACTACAAGTCCTGATGCTTCAGTGTCTTTCTTTCCAGTAAAGTTTTCCATCTCTGCCATAATACTTATTAAAGAAAGTAAGTTTTCTACCCCTTGTCCACTTTTGGCTGATATCTCTGCAAAAGGTACATTGCCACCGTAACCTTCTAGATATACTTCGTTTTCTGCTAGTTGGGTTTTTGTTTTTTCTATGTCTGCACCAGGTTTGTCTATTTTGTTTATTGCCACAATTGCCGGAACGTTATTTGAGACAATAGTTTTCCAAGCTTCTATGGTCTGAGGTTTAACTCCATCTTCTGCAGATACTATAAGAATAGCAATGTCTGCTGCATTCGCACCGCGTTCACGCATAGCAGAGAAGGCTTCGTGTCCAGGAGTATCTAGAAAAGTAATCTTCTTATTCTCTCCTTTTTCGTCTTTGTGGATTACCTCATATGCCGAAATAGCTTGAGTAATTCCTCCAGCTTCACCGTCTACTACATTTGTTTTTCTAATATAATCTAATAGAGTAGACTTGCCGTGGTCAATATGCCCCATCACCACTACGACAGGAGAACGCTCCACTATTTGATTTTCTTCTTTGTTTTTTTGCATTTATTTTTAAACTTTTTATTTTACAAACCTTCAAACTAACTTACTTTTGCTTTCTCTAAAACTTCTTTTTCTTCATTGGTTAATTCGAATTCAGATTTGTTGTTTTTGATTGGTTTTGCGAATATGCTCATTCTTTCTCTGGAATACAGGCTTGATATGACCACACCATTACCTTCTTCGTTCATCATACCTATAGCAAAGCTTTGGTTACTACCTTGATCAGGGAATGGATTGAATCTTATTGTGTCTAATCCTCGGATGCTCTTTTTTAGCTTTTGGTTTACTGTATCTAGGTTCTTTTCTGTACTTGCCATCTGGGATTTTAATTTTGTGATTTCATCTTGCAAATTAACGATAGTATCTTCTAGGTCTTTTGCTTTTTTACCTAAGAAAAATCTCTTTAAGCGATTTTCTGTTTTAAAAATCCAAATTATCTGACCAATAATGATAAGTCCGATTAAAACAAAAAAAATCAATAAAAAAATACTGTCGAGCTTTGTATTCATATCTTTTCAATATATACTAATTTTATGGCTAAATCAAACCCAGCATTAAAAAATAAACATAGAAAAATAAAACAAATATATAAAGAGATATATATGGACTATGCTTCTAGCGTAAAACCCAATGCAAGCTCTATTCACAAATTGGGCACATTCTCTAGAAAAAAATTAGAAGACTCACGAGAAAAGGTAGCGAGTATTTTGGGTGCGAGGCCGAATCAGATTATTTTTACAAGTGGGGGGACAGAAAGTAATAATCTAGCTTTGCAAGGTGTAATATGGCCATTTTTTAAAATGCAAAAATTTGTGCCACATATCGTGACGACAAATATAGAGCATCCTTCTGTATTAGAAACTTTAGAATTATTAGAAAAGAGAGGTTTAGTGGAAGTGTCTATAGTACCAGTAGAGAAGAATGGTATTGTAGACCCCAAGAAAATCAGAAAAGCCTTAAAGCCTACCACTGTTTTAGTTTCTGTAATGTATGCTAACAATGAGATCGGTACGATTCAACCCATAAAAGAAATTGTAAAAGAAATTAGACATTTTAGAAAAGTTGGGCAAGGTTTGCATAGTGTGGAAGGTGCACCTTTTTTCCATACTGATGCAGTGCAAGCAGTAAATTATTTAGACTTGAATGTAGAAAGACTTGGAGTTGACTTGTTGTCTTTATCTGGTTCTAAAATCGAAGGAGCGGGTAGTGGTGGTATTCTTTACAAAAAAGGTTCTGTAAATTTGGCAAAGATTTTTGGTGGAGGAGACCAAGAAGGTGGATTTCGTGCCGGCACAGAAAATATTGATCAGATATCCCAACTTGCAGATGCTTTAGTTCATACTGAAAAAATAAAAGACAAAGAAAGTAAACGTTTAAATACTTTGCGGGTTTATTTTTTGAAAAAGTTAAAAGGCTTATCAAAAAAGACTTTTGATAATGAGGAATATTTTGTAATTAATGGTGACTTAGAAAATAGATTACCGAATAATATGAATATTACAATTCCAAATATCCCTAGCGACTTATTAGTAATAGAGATGTCTGAAAAAGGAATACATCTTTCTTCGAAAAGTGCTTGTAAGTCTGGGGACGGTAAAGTCTCTTATGTTATAAAAGCTATAAATGAAAATATAAAAGAAACTGACGGTTCTTTAAGATTTTCTTTCGGTAGGGATACTAAGAAAACCGACATAGATTACACAATAAAATCTTTAGCAGAAATTTTGTACAAACTAAAAAAGTGGTATAGTTAATATTATGGATACAGGAGAAAAAACAATTTTAAAGCTTCATCCGCACGTACTCGGATACTTAGGTTTTTATTTTTTGGGAATAGTTATTGCTGTTGTTGGAGTAATGTATTTTTGGCAAGCTATACCTATTGGAATACTTGTATTTGTATTGGGGGAAGTCTTTCGTAGGGCGACAACGTTTTATGTATTAGAAAGTGGGGTAGCATTAGGATATCATTTGTTCTCAACATCTCGCAAATTTGCTGAATATGGAAATATACAGAACTTGGAAGTAAGTCAAAGTTTCTTGGAAAATATTTTAGGGATAGGATCTATTAGTTTCGATACTTCGGGGTCTAACCACATAGAAGTGCATTTTAATGGTGTAGCAAATCCATACCGTATTGAAAAAATGGTTAGGGAAAAGATGTCTCAAAAGTAATTTTTCTTAAATAAATTTTGTGCTATTATAGCATTATGGATGTAAAAGATTTAAATAAATCACAATTAATACTGCTTGCAATACTTCTTTCTTTTGTCACATCTATTGCGACTGGCATAACTACAGTGACATTAATGGAAGAAGCTCCAAAAACCATTACTATACCGATTAATCGTGTGGTTAGAGAGACTGTAGAAAAAATAGTACCAGCAGATACTGATACAGAAAACCTGGAAGCCCTTTCTGTAGAACAAAAAAAGTTGCTAGAAGACTTGAAAGCCATTCAGCCTCTGACTGTAACCTTATTTTTGAAAGCAAGTAGTGAAAATGAAAAAGATAAAATTCTAGGAACTGGTTTATTTTTGGGTAACGATAAGATAGTGATAGCGTCTACAATAGCAAATCCCAAAGAAGGTGAAGTGTATGTTATAAAAAGTGTTTTAGGAGAACAAAAAGTATCAAAAGTAATTCAAGAAAAAGATTTTACTATTATTGAATTAATGAAAACATCAGACACTCCTGCCGACGAAATAAAAACGGAAGAAGAAATACCTCTTCCTTCTGAAAATACAACACAATAAAAGAAGAAATATTTAAAAACTTCATAACTTACAATTTTTATGCCACCATTAAATAAATTTACAACTAAATCAAAAGATGCAATAAAAAAGGCTCACGAATTAGCAATAGAGCGAGGGCAAAACCACGTTTCCTCTCTTCATCTTTTTGCTGCTTTGCTTTTACAAGAAGAAAGTATGGTTAATTCTATTTTAGATAAATTAGAAATCGATAGCATGCTTTTAACTGATTCTGTATTAGATTCTATAGAGTCTCCTGAGTCTCGTAGCACACTTTCGCCTGCATATCAGATTTATCTAAATCCTGATTTGGCTCAAGTTATAGAGCATTCTTTAAAGGTGGCAGAAATAATGAAAGATGATTTTGTTTCCACAGAACATCTATTTATTGCGATGTTTGATGTACAAGGAGAAGCTAAGGAAACATTAGCAAGATTTAGAATACATAAAGATGTAGTGCTCAAAGTGTTAGAAGAGCTTCGAAATCAAAATATTACAGATGTGACCGAACCAAAAAAATTCAAAATGCTTCTTCGTTATACCAGAAATCTAACAAAACTTGCAAAGGAAGATAAGCTAGATCCTGTCATCGGACGAGATAACGAAATAATGCGTATTATGCAGATACTTTCTCGTCGTACAAAAAATAATCCAATATTAATAGGAGAAGCAGGTACTGGTAAGACGGCAGTAGTAGAAGGTTTGGCTATTCGTATAGCAAAGGGTAATATCCCAGAATCTTTGAAAGATAAAGAGCTTGTATCTCTTGACTTGGGTATGCTCATCGCTGGTACAAAGTATAGGGGGGAATTCGAAGAAAGGCTTAAAGGCATAATGAAAGAAATTGAAAAAGCAGACGGTAAGGTGATCTTATTTATAGATGAGATTCATACTATTGTAGGAGCGGGAGGAGCAGAAGGCACAATGGATGCTTCTAATATGCTAAAACCAGCACTTGCACGAGGAGAGCTGAGAGCGATAGGTGCTACAACCTTAAGAGAATATCAAAAACACATTGAAAAGGACCCAGCACTTGCAAGACGTTTTCAACCTGTGTACATTGATGAGCCTTCCATTGAAGATGCGATTACAATCTTGCGAGGTCTTAAAGAAAAATATGAGCTCTTTCACGGAGTGCGAATTACAGATGATGCGATAACGTCTGCTGTTAATCTGTCTGCAAGATATATAACTAATAGATTCTTGCCAGATAAAGCAGTGGACCTTATAGACGAAGCTTCTTCATCTCTTAAAATTGCTCTTGAAAACAAACCTCCTGTATTGGAAGATGCTCACAGGAGAATAATGCGTCTTGAGATAGAAAAAGAAGCATTAAGAAAAGAAGTATCGGTAGATGAAATATCGAAAGGTAAAGATAAAGAAGAAAAAAATATTTTAAAAAATAGATTAAAAGAAATAGATAAAGAAATAGGGAATTTGTACGAAAAAACAAAAGAGTTAGAACTTAAGTGGCAAAACGAAAGAAGCACTGTTACCGAAATTCGTGCTATTAAAAAAGAATTAGAAACTATGCGTATAGAAGCAGAAAATGCAGAAATGCGTTCTGATCTTTCTCGTGCAGCAGAGATACGTTATGGCAAAATTCCAGAACTCAAAAAAGAGCTTGATGTAAAACTTTTACGTCTGAAGAAACTTCAGAAATCTCGAAGAATTTTAAAAGAAGAAATAACAGGCGAGGATATAGCTGAAGTTGTATCTCGCTGGACTGGCATACCTCTTACTAAGATGCTTGAAGAAGAGCGTGCAAAATTAGAAAAGATGGAAGAAGAATTAAATAAGAGAGTCATAGGACAAAGTGAAGCAATTAAAAGAGTATCAGATGTGATACGTAGATCAAGAGCTGGAATATCAGATCCCAACAGGCCAATAGGATCTTTCATCTTCTTGGGGCCAACTGGTGTAGGAAAAACTGAACTTACGAAAGCTTTAGGGCAATTTATATTTGATGATGAAAAAGCTATCATTCGTGTAGATATGTCTGAATATATGGAAAGACACTCTATTTCAAAGCTTGTGGGTTCTCCTCCTGGATATGTAGGCTACGATGAAGCAGGACAACTCACCGAAGCTGTACGACATCGCCCATACTCTGTAGTCTTGTTTGATGAAATAGAAAAGGCTCACCCTGAAGTATTTAATATGCTTCTTCAAGTGCTCGACGAAGGCAGACTTACTGATGGAAAAGGCAGAACAATAAATTTTAAGAATACTATTATTATTCTTACTTCTAATCTTGGATCACAGTTTATAGAAAAGATGGAATCGATCGGATTTTCTAATAATTCAAATACACAAGATTATAGTAATGTAAAAGATAAAGTACTAGAATCTTTGAAAGATCATTTCCGACCTGAATTCCTGAACAGAATAGATGAGACAATTGTTTTCGATATTCTTTCATTGGAAGCAATAAAAGAAATAGTAAATCTTAGAATTAAAGTTGTGAAAGATAGATTGCTTGCAAAAGGAATAAATTTTGAAATTTCTGATAGTGCACTTTCTTATCTTGCAAAAGCAGGCTATGATCCACATTACGGTGCAAGGCCACTTAATAGATTAATTCAAAATAAAATACTTAATCAAGTAGCAGGTTATATAATCTCAAATGGAGTTAAAAAAGGAGATACTGTATTTGTAAATACAAAAGGGGAAGAACTCTTAATTACAACTAAGAAAGGTAGAATAAAAAGCACT
>CAYTMO010000016.1:0-22642 GCA_964439045.1 uncultured Candidatus Saccharibacteria bacterium | reverse complement strand
AAACAAAATTAATAAAAAAGTAATTTTAATTATTGTTTTTTTCTTGTCATTTTTTTCTATTTCCTACGCTACAGATTTGTCCAGTACAAATTTTATCATTCGTGACCCAGTTGTAGGTACAGGTGGAGGATATGAAACTTCTACTAATTTTAAAAGTTTTTCTTCTTTAAATACACTGCTCAGTGGCTATAATTCTTCAACTTCATTTATAGGCAAGTACGGATTTTTATATTTTCCTTTTGTGACGGAAGCAGTACTCACTGCCGTGGCAAATGCTTCCACTGCAGAGCTTGATTGGACGGCCTCCACCGCCGGGCAAGGTTGGGGAGTCTCTGGATACAATACTGGTATTGCCACAGTCTCAGGTGGTCCATACACTTATACTAGTGTAGGTAATGTAATTACCTATGACTATACAGAGCTTGCACCAGGAGAGTATTGTTTTGTTGTCCAGACACTGGACGATTTGGGTTATCTAATTCAAACTTCAAACGAAGACTGTGTCACGATAGAGCCAGTAATTACTTTTGATATAGATACAAGTGTGGCAGACGGAGAAACAAGCACTCCGTATAGTGTAGAGTTCGGCGCACTATCTCCAAGCGATACCAAATCTTCTGGCACAACTGATAATATAAAAATGATAATTTTAGAAGCATTGACAAATGCACCTAATGGAATAGTGATTACAGTTAGAAACACCAATGGTGCAAACGGTTTGGTCTCTACTTCTGTACCAGCTGACAATATAGGTAGTGCAGATGGAACAATGGCAGCTGGTACAGAAAATTATGGTTTATGTGTAATCACCGCAACTCTTTCAGGATTCTCTCGCGCATCTCCATACAACTCTGGGTCTTGTGCTACGAATTCAAACACAAATGATGTGCAAGGATTAACCACTGTTGGGGAAAATATTTTAAACTCTACTACAAGTCCAGTCTACAATGCACACGCTGAAATATCTGTAAATGCAGGTGTAAGTGTAGTTACTCCCGCACACAATGATTACGCAGATAATATTACAATAATAGCGACAGGCACCTTTTAGCCTTAAATGTGGATAACTTTTTAAAAAATATTTTAAAAAATATGTTACAATATTACCAGAAATTTAATTACAAATTTATTATAAATCTTAAAAATTATGCAAAAAAATAAGAAAAATGTTTGGTTCAAGTTTGTCGGAGTATTCAGTATAATATCGATGCTTTCTGTGATGATTTTCCCGTCTCTGTCTATGGCGGCATCAGTTACTTCTGCAAAAGCTACGTTCGGTAGACTAGAAGCCAGTACTGCAGCGAGCTCTGTCATAGTTGAATTTGTAACCCCTACTGGTATTCAAACAGGAGGAGCAGACACTATTACCCTTACATTTAGTGCTGACTTTACATTAGCTGCAGAATCAGCAACTAATTTTGATATAGGGCTCGGAGATAGTGGTACTTGTTCTACTGCTACTTATACTGATGAGACTATAGTTACAACAGGTGCTTCTGCTACAGAGTGGAACGTAGATGTAACTGGACAAGTAATGACTTTTTCTCCAGAAACAGATGATACATTGACAGCAGGTTTCTGTATAAGATTTGAAATGGGAACAGCTGCTACCACAGGTGGTACTGGTTCAGCTAGTACTGTGACAAATGGTGCGGTGGACGATGACGATTCTATAACAATCGGTGGTGCTTTTGGAGATTCTGGAACTTTAGATATTCCTATAGTGGATGATGATACTGTAGCTGTAACAGCTAGTGTTAACTCTTCTTTGACTTTTGATTTAGACACAGCAGCAGGTGGTGGTGATGGAGAATCTGCTACACCTTACGCTGTAGATTTAGGCACAATTGCTACTTCAAGCGTAAGAGTGTCGGGTAGTACAGATAGTATACAAATGATTGTTCTTGAGGCAGATACAAACTCCTCTGGTGGAGTAGTTGTTACAGTTAGAAACACCAATGGTGCAAATGGTTTGGTCTCTACTTCTGTACCAGCTGACAATATAGGTAGTGCAGATGGTACAATGGCAGCTGGTACAGAAAATTATGGTGTTTGTGTAGATGATGATGGTGCAGATTTGTCTGGTTTTACTATATCTACTGGTTTCAGTGGAGATGCTTGTGATGCTGATTCAGAAACAAATGTAATAGAAGGCTTATCAACCACAGCCGCTAATATAGTAGAAACTACCGGTCCTGTTTCTGCTGCACACGCAGAAGTTATAGTAAATGCTGCTGTCTCTGGTATTACTTCTGCACATACCGACTATACTGATGCTATTACATTTATAGCTACTGCTACATACTAAATTTGTAAATGTTAATTTATGAATAAAAAGTCAAAATTTATTTCAATCTTTTTTTTTGCAATAGCTTTGTTTGGTGTTTTTTCTTTTGCAAAGAATGTAGATGCGGTAACTTTGACTCCTGTACGATTTGAGCTTTCTGCTAATCCTGGAGAGACTTTATCAGGAGAAATTTTACTTACAAATGAAACAGTAAACACAGAAACTTTTTATTTATCTTATTCAAATTTTGAAGCTCAGGGTGAGTCTGGTACACCCGCTTTCGTAAAACCAGATGAAGGTCTAGGCACTTGGATACAAACAGAGAAAGATTCTTTTACTGTAGAAGCCGGTAAGCAAGAGCTTGTACCATTTAAAATAAATATTCCACAAAATGCAGAACCAGGAGGGCACTTTGCTGTGGTATTTTTTGGAACTTCAAGAAATGATGATTCTGGTACTGTCGGTGTCGGTTCTCAGACTGGTACCCTTGTCTTATTGTCTGTAAAAGGAGATGTAAAAGAAGACGCAGGGTTGTTAGATTTTTTTACGAAAGATAAAGTTTTTTGGTATAAAACTTTGCCTGTTTCTTTTGAATATAGATTCAGAAATGATGGAGGAGATAGAGTTAAACCTCAAGGTGAAATAGTTTTAAGGAATACATTGTTCTTACCCACAGAAAGGCTTGATGCCAACAAGGTAGAAGGAAATGTCTTACCTGGTAGTACTAGAAAGTTTAAAGTTGATTGGATTAATTTTGAAAGACCAATAGATTATATTGTGCCAGAAGGAGTTTTTAATAAATTTTGGGATAATGTTGTTTATGAATGGAAGAACTTTGCACTAGGATTGTATTCTGCAAATTTGAATATTGATTTTGGCACCAATGGAGAAAAAGCAAATAAAACTGTTTTCTTTTTTGTATTTCCTTGGGAGCTCACAATAGTTTTGATTATCGCTATTTTAATCATCTTTTTTGGTGGCAAAGCTGCACTCAGACGCTACAATAATTACATAATAAAAAAGGCTCGTGAAAGTAATAAAATTGCTTCTTAAGTAATGACTCAGTTTTTAAACCAAAACAAGAAAATAATCTATGTCTTAGTTTTTTTGATTTCTTTTTTTGTTTATCAAATTTCAAATGCATTGGAGATAATAGAGACAGAGACAGTTACCATAACTGCAAATGTTGGAGGTGTAGTAATAAATAACAATCCTACTGATCCAAACGGTGCAGTAAACTTAACCCCATTATTGATTCCGCAGACTGCAGTTCGTTTTTCTGGATACGCATACCCTGATGCATTAGTAAGTATTTCTAAACAGGGAATCTTCGCTCTATCTGTATATGCTGATTCCACCGGATACTTTACAGCTACATTGGAAGAAGAATATGATAACACTATTTTGTATAGTGTTATCGCAAGAGATGTTTGGGGTAATAGGTCACTACTACTTAATTATCCTATTGCTATTCAAGTGGGCTACCTTACTCATTTAAGTGGAATTCTCTTTGCTCCTACTGTTGTTTTAGATAAAAGAGAGACTGTGTTAAATGGTGATATTGTAATCTCTGGTTATGCATTACCAGACAGAACAATCGATATAATTATAAACGGGTCTGAGAAAAAAGTTTTTGAAAGACAAACTAATATTGATGGTACTTACAAATATGTTTTAAATCTTTCTGGTTTACCAAAAGGGGAATATACTGTTTCTGTAAAATATAAAAACGATGAAAGACAGAGCAAGTTATTAAAGTTTGTAATAGGAGATAAAATTCTTTTGAACGAAGAGATAGTTGAGGTTTTGCAGGGAGATTGTAATAGAGACGGAGTGATAAACCTAATAGATTTTTCTGTATTGGCTTTTTGGTATAAAAAACCAAATCCTCCAATTTGTGTCGATGTCAAAAGAGATAACATTGTAGACTTGATAGATTTTTCAATTTTAGCGTATTTTTGGACAGGATAACTTATGAAATACTTTTTATTTTTATTTACATTCTTAATATCTTTTATTTTTTATAATAGCACTTATGCTGCTGAGGTTTTTTTTGATGTTGGTGAAGAAGTAAAAGTTGGTAGTGCTTTCGAACTTGATATAAAATTAAACACAGACAAACAGGTTGTAAACTCTATTGATTTTGTTGTAGATTATGATGAAAATCTTTTTACCTTTTTAGGTTACAAAGACACGAACTCAGTTGTAAAGCTTTGGTTAGAGAGTCCGAGAGCAGAGAACGGTAAGATATATTTCACTGGTATCATACCTGGTGGAGCGTCCAAAACTTATGATTCAAACAAATCCAACACAGAAGAAGTGCTACTAGCAGTACTTGATTTTAAAGCAAATAAAATAGGTGGAGGTACATTCCTTTTTGATAAAACTTATATTTTAAAAAATGATGGTTTAGGCACAGAGTTAGAACATATTCAGAAAAGCTTAGCTGTATCAGTTATTAATAATAAAAGTGATAATAACGAAGAAGTCAAAACAGAGTTGTCTAAACAAGATGAAGTGCCACCATTTCCTTTTGAAATTTCTTTTGTTGAGGGAACTTTGTTAGGGCAGACACCGAGAATGATTATTTTTAATACAAATGATTTAGATTCGGGTGTAAAGGAATATAGAATAAAAAACAAAGCTGGTGAATGGGATATAATAAAAAGTCCTCACCCAGTGTCAAAAACATTATTCTCACATAATATAAGTATTCGTGCTTATGATTTTTATGGTAATTATCAAGAAGCTAGTATCGGCATTCCTGGCTTTATTCCTTTTGTTTATGTAATAATATTAATCTTGTTTGTCTTGTTGCTATCTGGTATTTGGCGTTATAAATTGCTAAAATAAAAATATATGAAATATATGCTGAGAGCTTATCTCCCTTTTATATTGTTTTTATTTTGCTTAATTCCAAATATATCTTTGGCCCAAAACGCTAGTTTGTTTTTTGGTACCCCTCCAAAACAAATAGAGGTAGGTGATAGGTTCTCCCTGGATGTAAAAGTGAAGTCAATTAGTCAGGCAATAAACGCGGTGTCTGCTTTGGTTCTTTATCCTTCCGACTTACTAAAAATAATTTCAATCTCAAGAGATAACACGATAATGAATTTCTGGACAGCAGATCCAAAGTTTATTAAAGACAAAATTTCTTTTGAAGGTGTAATAATGAATCCTGGATTTTTAGGTAGTAACGGATTGATTTTTAGAGTTACCTTTGAAGCTCGCAATACTGGTATTGCTTATATCAATTTTACTGAAGGAGCACTCTTGGCGAACGATGGTTTGGGTAGTAATGTGTTAGCGACATTAGGATCCGTAAAGACAAAAATTGTACCCAATCAAGTTCTGCCAGATAAAAGCGTGGTCATAAAACCTGAAGAAAAACCAGGCATAGCACAAACTGAACCCAATAAAATTGTAGCTTTGCCTGTAATTACAGAATATCCTCCTGCCGTGCTATCAAAAGATAAGTTTTATATTAAAGGCAAGGGGGAGCCGAATAGTCTGACTAGAATAGTCTTTAAAGATGTTGCAAACAAGTCCGTAGGTGAGAGATTTATTTCAACATTACAAACTAAAAAGAAGAAGTTGGACGACGCATTGGTTAAAAATGATATCAATGGAGCTTTCGAATATATAAGTCCTGCAAATTTGGTTGCTGGTGTTTATAATGCTACGCCGTTTTTAGTGGATGAGGATATGAATGTAGAGAAGCCAGGTTTTGGCGCGCAGCTTTTAGTTAGTGACAGTAAAATAGTTAAAGCACTTGTTGTGCTTATTAATGTGCTTGGACTTATGATACCTGTTGTGATTCTTTGTGTGATTATTTACTTCATACCTTGGTATTCTTGGCTTCGAATGAGACTTATAAAAAAGAAATTAGGCTTAGAAGAAGAAAAGATTGCAGTTTCTGGGCATCAAATAGAGAGACAAGATAAGATTTTAGATAGTACGGTAGATCAAATTACTAGTTCTAAAAACGAAATAAATCAACACAACAATGATACAAAAGTTTAAATATTTTTTAATACTGTCATTATTGGTTTTACCAACTGATTTTGTGTTATCGCAAAATGCTGATTTGCTTTCTCAGGAGGAAATATTTTGGCTTAACTCTAGAAATAATACAATTATAGTTTATCCTGAGAAAAATTATCCACCTTTTTCTTATCAAAGTCCTGGTGGTAATATTCAAGGTTTAGCAATAGACTATTTAGAGCTTATTGCTGAAAAGTTAGAAATAAAAATAAACTATCTTTCACCCCAATCTCGTAATCAAATGATCTCAGATTTGAGCTTAGGTAAAGGTGACGTTGCTACGGGATTTGCTGAATTGCCAAATCAAAACAATACATTTATTTTTACAGAATCCTATGCCACAGTACCCACTGTCATAGTTGTAAGAAAAGACTCTACAAAAAAGAATGATTTAAATCTGACAGATTTCAATGGTAGGAAGGTGTCAGTAGTCGCTGGTTCAGCTTTGTTTTATTATATAAAAGAAAATTATCCTCGAGTTATCTTGGAAGATGTTATAGACAATGAAGTCTCTCTTCAGCAAATAGTATTAGGTGAGGTAGATGCTGGTGTTATGGATGTTGCGTCACTTTCTTATTTTTTGTCTAAACAGGTTTTAAGTAGTGTAAAAATTGGTGGTAATACAGGATTTGATTATAAATTATCCTTTGCTTTATTAAACGACAAGCCAATACTGCAGTCTATTTTAGAAAAAGGCTTAATGCAGATAAGCATAAAAGAAAGGGAATTGTTTAATGAAAAATGGGTCACTTTTCCCAATCAAGAAAAGATAGATGATGACTTTTTATCAAGTCTAGAAAATAACTTTGACAGGATTTCTGTGTACATCACATTGGCACTATTGTTGTTTATAATATTTTTCTTGCTTATTAGACAAAATAAAAGAAATATATTTTTGCGTAAAGCTCGCAATATGAAAGCTCTAAAAGAAGAAGTCCAAGAATTAGAAGAAGCAAATGAGTTGCTTGCAGAAGAATTGAAAGAAGTAGCAGACAGCGAACATCGCCTAAAGGATCAGATAAATGAGTTTCATAAATAAAGATAAAATTTTCAAAATACTTTTATATTTTTTCGCATTCGTGGGCGTTGTTTTTACTACTGTTTTTTTATCTATGCAATTTAATTTGTTAAGTGTTCGTGGGTCTATAGACGAAAGAAATGAATTCTTTGGCAATGTGCCAAAGACTGACAATACTAATGGTTGTTTAAATACTAATACCCAAAACGGAAAGAAGTCTATCTGTAGCTGGGTAGATACAGCCGAATGGAAGGTAGTTAAGGAAGGCTTAACTAAAGATGCTGAAATAATAAAAGAAGTTTCTTTGAAAACTGGTGTATCATCTCGGATGATTGCATCCGCTGTGGTGCCTGAGCAAATTAGATTTTTCACTTCTAATCGTGAGAGCTTCAAGAGATATTTTGAGCCTATGAAATTACTCGGCTCTATGTCGCAATTTTCTCTTGGAGTCTCCGGCATAAAGCAAGAAACAGCTCAGGACATAGAAAAGTATGCCAATGACCCTGCTTCAGAATTTTACCCAGGAGATAATATCGCAGAATTGTTTACATACCCAACAAATGTAAATAAAAACACCGAGCTTTATAATAGGCTTACTGACAGCAAGAATCATTATTACTCATATTTGTATACAGCGGTGTATTTAAAAGAAATCGAGATGCAATGGTCTAGAAATGGTTTTAATGTGAAAGATAGAGCAGATGTGTTGGTAACATTATTCAATCTAGGTTTCAATGCTTCAAAACCAAAAGAAAACCCTAAGGTTGCAGGCTCTATTGTCACCGTAGGAGGTAAGGATTACACTTTTGGATCTCTCGGTACTGCTTTCTATAATTCCAACGAGCTAAAAGAAATCTTTCCAGACTAAATTTTAAAATATTTAAAATGACAATTAATAACTTTTCTGTTATATTCTTTCTATGTCACTATCAATAGGAATCGTAGGTCTGCCGAATGTGGGGAAGTCCACACTTTTTAATACGCTTACTAAAAAAGGTGTTCCAGCAGAGAACTATCCTTTTTGTACTATAGACCCTTCTGTCGGCATTGTGCCTGTGCCAGACGCTAGAGTTGCCAAGCTTATTGAGCTTTCAAAATCTAAAAAAAGCATACCTGCTGTAATAGAATTTGTGGATATTGCAGGGCTCGTGGCTGGAGCCTCTAAGGGCGAAGGCTTGGGTAATAAATTTTTAGCAAATATTCGTGAAGTAGATGCGATACTGCATATGGTGCGCACATTTGCTGATAAGGATATTATTCACGTTGCAAATAAAGTAGATCCAATTTCTGATATTGAAGTTATAAATTTAGAGCTTATTCTTGCTGATTTGGAAACTGTACAAAAAAGAATTAATAATATTACCCGCGAAGTAAAAAGAGGAGATAAAGAATTTGTAAAGGAAGACGCTGTACTTCGCAAAGTAGAGCAAGTGTTACTTGATTCTAAAATGGCAAATACTCTAGAGCTTGAAGAAGAGGAGAAGAAAATTTTAAAAACTATGCATCTGCTTTCTGCTAAGCCTGTACTCTACGGACTCAATGTATCTGCTGCAGATGACAATGCGATCGACGAAGTAATATCTAAGTTAAAAGAAAAATACATAGGGGTTGCCTATGTACAGATTGATCCGATATTTGAAACAGGGCTCGATGATTTAATAAAAGAAAGTTACAAGCTTTTAAACCTTGAAACATTTTTTACCACTGGCGAAGATGAGACTCGTGCGTGGACTATAAAGGTAGGAAGTACTGCGCCCATAGCCGGCACAGCAATACATACTGATTTTAAAGATAAATTTATTAGAGCTGAAGTGGTGGCTTATGACAAGTTGCTTGAAGCAGGCTCATATGCATTAGCTCGCGAAAAAGGCTGGGTAAGAATCGAAGGTAAAGAATACATCGTTAAAGATGGGGATGTGATTGAGTTTAAGATTTAAACTCAATCATCCTGAAAGAAGTGAAGGGTAGGTAGAATTTAAAATTAAATAGCCGTAGAAATTTTTAAACAAATTTCTACGGCTAGGTTTAACTATCACTTAGAGATGTCTTTGGGTGGTGGTACGTCTACTACTTGGTGATTTTCAATATCTTTTGGAGGAACACTCCAGTCGATTTCCCAATCGATCTGGTGTTGAGTTTTTACTTGGTATGCTTGAAACGGGCCAAGTATTTTTTTGTCCCCACCTTTTAAAAATACTATGATTTTTTTCCAATTCATAAATTTCCCCTCAGGTATTTATAAAGTTGAACGAATTTAGAACTTCACAAAAAATTTAACACACACTGCTTTTGCAAGTTCTACAAATGCGGTAGGTCTTGCCTACCGCACAGGAATAAAATATAATAGGAGTATGTCTATTCGAAAAGTTTCTTTCGTGGAAGGCGAGTATTATCACATATACAATCGAGGTAACAGTAAACAATTAATTTTCAAAAGCAAAAATGACTACATTCGTTTTGTGGAACTTTTGTATATTACAAACACAGTCGATGATCTTAATTTTTTTGATCTAAAACGTGCAAATAGTTTCGATGCTTTTTCTGTCGAAAGAAACAACCCACTTGTTGCCATTGGCGCGTATTGTTTAATGCCAAATCACTTTCATTTGTTATTGACTCCCTTGGTTGAAGGCGGGATAAGTAAATTTATGCAAAAAATTAGTACGTCATATTCAATGTATTTTAATAATAGGTACAAAAGAACTGGTGGTTTATTTGAGGGTAAGTTCAAGGCGCAACATATAGACAATGACCTATATTTAAAGTATTTATTTTCTTATATACACTTGAATCCAGTAAAGCTCATTCAGAAGGATTGGAAAGAAAAAGGAATAAGAAACAAAGATGAAGTTCTCGAATATTTAGGTAAATATGAATTTAATAGTTACTTAGATTATTGCGGTAATGCAAGACCAGAGAATTTTATTTTAGAAACAAAATCTTTTCCTTCTTATTTTACTAACAAAATTAATTTCCAAAAAGAAATATTTGATTGGATTGATTTATTGCGGCAGGCAAGACCTACCGCAACTTAATAAAAAAAGGGCTCTAATTTCAATAGAACCCTTTTGGCAGTTGTTGTAGCAGTTGCTCTCTGCTGTCGTTCCTTTGGCACTTGAACGACAAAGCTTACTTTACATCTAGATCAATAAATTGGTCTAGAATATAGCCGACAATTCCTCCCAGTAGGAAGAAGATTCCGAATTCTATCGGCGGTAGTTCTCCTTCTATTTGGAAAACTAAAAATATCACCAATACAACCAGAAATCCTCCAGCGAACCCCATAAGGGTTTTAATTCTGGGTTTTTTCAATCTCATCTCACAAAAAAATAACACACACACACTACTTTTGCAAGGTTTGAAATTTTATTTCTTCTTCAATTCTGAAATTTCTTGGATGAGTGTTTTTAGAGTTTTTTCTATTTCGTCGAATTTCTTTTTTTCTTCTTGTTCAGCTATTTCTTCTGCTTTTATTTCTAGCTCATCATCCTCAGAAATTTCTTCCACATCCTCCTGAATCTCATCAACATCTTTTTGAATTTCTTCCACATCCTCAGAAATTTCTTCCACATCCTCCTGAATCTCATCAACATCTTTTTGAATTTCTTCCACATCCTCAGAAATTTCATCCACATCTTCTTGGAGTTCTTCAATATCTCCAGAGACTTCTTCCAAATCTTCACTGTGTTGGTTGATAGTGATTTGAATAAAAATAGAAAGGTAGATAGCCTCGAGCGACACTACTGTGGTGAGTATAAGCAGTATACTTTCTGTATCAAAACCAAATAAACGCAAAGAAAAAATACCCACAAAAAAGATAGTATGCACGATTAAAGAAGGAGTGGATCCCACCCAGCCTGTTATTTTCCTGGAAAAATCTCTTTTTTCATTATTTTTCTTGGTCATAATGTATTTTTAGGTATTAATTATTATATCTATATATGATATACTACATCTTATGCAAACACAACAAACAGAAGGGCTAAAACCCAAATTAAATATAGGTTTTTTCTTTTTATCATTAGGTGTTTTGATTACACTTATTACTTCGGTCGTGTCTTTTTTGAATTTAGTTTTTAGCACTCTGGATAAGAAATTCCCAGATGTTTTGAACGCTACATATCAGTATGGCTATTCTACTTATGATTATGAAAGTATCCGTATGGCACTCGCCACTCTCATTATATTTTTCCCAATATTTATTCTTGTATCTTTTTTTTGGAAAAAGTTTACGAATGGAGAAATGGGGCATATAGACGAAATAATTAAAAAGTGGGTTATTTACATAATTCTATTTCTTTCTGCTATTGTTGTGGCTATTGATTTAGTAACTCTTGTAAAATATTTTGTTTCTGGTGAAATAACAAATCGATTTATGTGGAAGGTTCTTGCTGTTCTTGTTGTAGCTACGTTTGTGGGCGTATATTATATTTTTGAATTAATTGGTAAGAAAAAGATATTTAATTTTTCTGTACCACTATGGGGAGTAATTAAATCCTCCATTATAGTTTTATTTGTTATATTTTTCAGTTTCTCTGTTATGGGATCTCCCGCAAAACAAAGAATGCTTAGGCTTGATGATAGAAGAATATCCGACTTACAAAGTATTCAATACTCTGTGATAAACTACTGGCAACAAAAAGAAAAGTTACCTACCACACTTGCTGAACTTTCAAATCCAATTTCATCTTTTTATGTACCAGTTGATCCGGAATTTGAAAAAGGATTGAATTATGAATATGTAGTAAAAGGGGAGCTGACCTTTGAACTTTGTGCTACTTTTGCTCTACCTATACCTAAGGGTTGGAGAGAGTATAGCAATGGAGGAATAATGCCAATGTATTCTGAAAAAGATGTTGCAGTATCTTCATACCCAGTAGGAGGCACTAATGAATCTTGGTCTCACGAAGCAGGCAGAACTTGTTTCGAAAGAACAATAGATAAAGACATATATCCTCCATATCCAAAGACAGATATTAGATAATTAATTTATTTTTGTTATGAAAACCAATAATCATAAAAAATCCTCAGAATATAATCATTTAAAAATTGAGAAGAAGTGGCAAGTAGAATGGGAGAAGAAAAAAGTTTATCAAACAAAAAAACCTTCTAAGCAAAAAAAGTTTTATGTGTTAGATATGTTTCCGTATCCTTCGGGAGTAGGGCTCCATGTTGGGCACCCTCGTGGTTATATTGGTAGTGATGTGTATGCAAGATTAAAAAGAATGCAAGGTTACAATGTCCTTCATCCTATGGGTTATGATGCTTTTGGATTACCTGCAGAACAATATGCAATAGAACACAAAATAAATCCAGAAAAAGCAGTAGCAATAAATGTTAAAACTTTTGAAAAACAATTGTCAGTTATGGGTCTTTCTTATGATTGGGCAAGAAGAGTTAACACTACTGATCCAGAATATTATAAATGGACTCAATGGATATTTTTGCAGCTTTTTAACTCTTGGTATGACAATAAGAAAAACAAAGCACAACCAATAAGCTTGCTCATAAAAAGTTTTGAAAAATCAGGGAATCAAAATTTAAATGCTTCTGTGGGCAAGGTGGATTTTTTTAGTGCTTCAGAATGGAAATCTTTTGATGAATTAAAAAAGCAACAAATACTTATGCAATACAGACTAACCTACGAAGACGAAGCAGAGGTTAACTGGTGTCAGAAGTTGGGCACAGTACTTGCCAATGATGAAATTGTAAATGAAAAAGACGGAAGGGTAGTCTCTGAAAGAGGTGGTTACGAAGTAGAGAAAATAAAAATTAAACAATGGCTAATGCGTATTACAGCTTATGCTCCTAGACTTTTGTCTGGGTTGGACTCTCTAGATTGGTCAAATTCAATTAAAGAAATACAAAAAAACTGGATAGGGGAAAGTGAAGGGATGCTATTTAAAGCCCTAGTAAAAGATACTAATCTTGAAATAGAAACTTTTTCAGCTCACTTCGAAGCTTTTTGTGCTGATACATTTGTTGTTATTGCTCCTGACCATCCTTTTTTGTCAAAGCTAGTTGATGGAGTAGAAAATAAAAAAGAAATATTAGATTTCGCTAAAAAAATAGTTGATAAAAGAGTTAAGAATGAAGGACAGACAGAGAAAGAAATTGAGGGTATTTTTACAGGTAGATACATCGTAGACCCTGTTGGAAACGGAGACTTGCCTATTTGGGTAGCAAGTTTTGCATTAGCTGATTATGGCACAGGAATAGTAAAATGTTCTGCTCACGATGAAAGAGATTTTGCTTTTGCAAAAAAATATAATATAAAGTTAAAAACTGTTTTGGTTCCAAAAGATGAAGAGGAAAGAAAAAAAGTTTTAAATTTAGAATATTGTTTTTCTGATATGAAAAATGGAATTTTGCTAGAACCCTCAGCTTTTAGTGGTAGTGTTTCTGGTGAAATCAGATTTAACCTTATTGAGTATTTGGAAAATAATAAATTAGCAAAAAGAGTAACAAAGTATAAAATGCGTGATGCTATATTTGCACGGCAGAGATATTGGGGAGAACCTATACCTTTATATAAAGATAAAAATGGAATTATTCATCAAGTAAAAAGCTTGCCACTTAGACTTCCAAAAGTTAAATCTTATGAGCCAACAGGTAAAGCCGAAGGGCCATTAGCAGGGGTTAGTTCTTGGGTTAAGCAAGGATACGAGACAAATACAATGCCGGGGTGGGCAGGGTCTTCTTGGTATTTTTTGCGATATATGGATCCAAAGAACAAAAAAAGTCTTGTAGGGGACAAAGAAGTAAAATATTGGAAAAATGTAGATATGTATGTAGGAGGAGCTGAGCACGCTACTGGACATTTGTTGTATTCTCGTTTTTGGCACAAATTCTTAAAAGATATTGGTGTAGCTAAAACTGAAGAACCTTTTCAAGCAATGAGAAATCAAGGAATGATTTTAGCAGAAGATGGTAGAAAAATGAGCAAGAGGTGGGGGAATGTAATTAACCCAGATGACATAGTAAAGACTTATGGGGCAGATACCTTGAGACTTTATGAAATGTTTATTGGTCCTTTTGACCAATATGTATCTTGGAGCACTGAAAGTATCATCGGACCACGTCGTTTCTTGGAAAAAGTTTGGAGGCTTCAAGAAAAAGTAAGTAAGAAAAATAAAACAGACAAAAGTTTAGTTTCCACTCTACACAAAACAATACAAAAAATTTCTTCTGATATCGAAGAAATGCGTTTCAATACTTCTGTTTCTAGTTTGATGATTTTAGCAAACGAAATAGATAAGGCAGATGAAATAAATATAAATGATTATAAAACCTTTTTACAAATTTTATCTCCATTTGCTCCACACATCACAGAAGAATTGTGGAATGTATTAGGCGAGAAAAAGAGCATACACCTATCAGGCTGGCCAAAGTTTGATAAGAAAAAGATTCTTGAAGAAGAAATAAAAATCGCAGTACAGATAAATGGAAAAGTCCGCGCAGAAATAATGATAGAAAAAGATGAAACTGAGGAGGAAGTAAAACAAAAAGTATTGGTGTTAGATATTGTGACTAAATTTCTAGACGGACAAAACCCAAAAAGAATAATTTATGTAAAAAACAGACTTATTAACATTGTGTTGTAATTGCATTGTCCTGTATTTCCATAGTATTATATATGTACTAATAAGTCGCATTACTTTATCAACTTTATTAATTTTAAAAATAAATTATGTTATCAAATATTTTAGATAGAATTTCTTTTTGGTCGTTGTTCCTTACTGTGACTCTTTTACCAATTTTCTTTTTACCTTTTACTTCCGTACCAGCAGATACCTCTAAAGGGCTTCTTTTGGTTTTAGGTCTTGTAATCTCAATTATCTTTTGGGCGGCAGCAAGATTCTCTGATGGTAAAATAATTTTACCAAAATCACCCGTGTTGTTGGCCGGTCTTGGCATAGTGGTAGCATTCTTGGGAGCGTCCTTGTTTTCAAACGCGAAAAGTGTTTCATTTTTTGGAACAATGTTTGACATAGGTACTTTCTGGTTTATGTTTGCTGCTTTTTTGCTTATGTTTGTTTCTGCTTTAGTTATAAGAGATCCTAAAAAAGGACGAATGCTCCTTTTGGGTATTATGACATCCTCTATGCTTGCATTGTTATTCCAATTGGTTCGTTTTTTTGCACCTTTTGATCTGTCTTTTGGAGTTGTGGGTATCGTAAAAACCGCTAACTTGATAGGTTCTTGGAATAGTTTCGGTATTGTGGCTTCTCTCACTGCATTTGTTTCGTTGTTTGTGATTGAGTTCTTTCAAGTCTCACAAAAATGGATAAAGTGGCTACTCGGATCGTTTGTAATCTTTTCTATGTTTATGTCTGCTGCGGTGAACTTCCCACTAGTTTGGGAATTACTTGGTATATTCTCTCTCATAATTTTTGTATACAAAATTTCAGTATCTCATAAACAAGTAGGAAATGATCAAGAAAATAAAGAAGATACAAAAAAGTCATTTCCAATATTCTCTTTCGCTTTAGTGCTTGTTTGTTTATTGTTCTTTATGTCTGGAAGATTTATAGGAAGCTCTATTCCTAATGCTCTTCAATTAAGAGACGTAGAGGTTAGTCCTTCTTTTACTACTACTATGATGGTTACAAAAGAGGTATTAGTAAAGTCTCCAGTATTTGGAGCAGGACCAAATAGATTCAATGAAGTATGGTCTATGCACAAGCCAGCTGTGATAAATTCTAGCCTTTTCTGGGATACTCCTTTCGTATCTTCCTCTGGTCTTATCCCTACTTTCTTCTCTACTACTGGATTTGTCGGTATATTGGCTTGGGTGTTGTTCTTTATTTTCTTTGTGATAGCTGGGGTTAAATTCCTGTCAAATAGCATAAGGAATAACCTCCACCCTGAAGCAATTATATTCTTCTTAGCATCTTTGTATTTATTTATCGCATCTTTATTTTACTCTACTGGAGTAACTGTATTTTTGCTTGCTTTTGCTTTTTGTGGAGTATTTGTAGGCTTGTATACTTCTACTAAAGAAAAAGGAAGTCTTAATTTGTCTTTCTTGGATGACCCAAGAAAAAGCTTTTTCTCAATACTTTTTTTAGTTCTTATTATGGTAGTTTCTGCCGGAGTTTCTTTCAAGTATATTGAACGCTTTGCTTCTGTGTTTTATTTCAGTAATGCGGTGCGAGCTGAAAGTATTGAAAAAGCCGAATCATCAATTCAAAGAGCGATACTTCTTTACTCCAATGATTTGTATTTACGTACTTATAGTCAAGTCTACCTTGCTAAATTAAATTCTTTGGTAAATAAAGGTACACAATTAACAGATGAAGAGCAGGCTGTCTTGCAGTCAAGCTTTACGGAAGCGGTAAACGGCGCAACATCAGCTACAACTTACAATGCTAATAATTATTTAAATTTCCAAGCACTGGGAGATGTATATAGTACTGTTGCAATTCTTGGAGTAGAAGATGCTCCAGCTAAAGCAATCGAGGCATACACTACTGCATCTAGCTTAAATCCAGTAAACCCAGGACTTAAGCTTGCTATCGCCCGTGTGTATTTAGCTGATAACAAAACAAAAGAAGCAAAGGACTTTGCAAACGAAGCAATGACTTTGAAACCAGACTTTATAGAAGGACTAATCTTGCTTTCTCAAATAGAAAAAAAGAATGGCAATAACTCACTCGCAATTTCTTATGCAGAGCAAGCGCTTTCTTTAGCAAGAACAGATAAAGGCTTGATTGATTACGTAAATTCTCTTAAGAATGGAGCTACTCCAACTCCTGTACCAGAAATCGTAGAAACAGAAACAGAAAGTCAACAATAGTTTAGATGGAAAAGATTTTTAGGATTTTTAACAAAGAATATGGCAATATGAATCAAGCAGCGCTACTGCTTGGTTCTTTTGCTTTTTTGTCTCAAATTTTAGGTCTTTTCAGAGATCGTTTTATAACTCACTTTATAGGGCCCTCCGCTCCACTAGATGTGTATTATGCCGCATTTCGGGTTCCTGACTTGATATTTATTTCTGTCGCTTCATTGCTCTCAATCACTGTACTTATTCCATACATTGCAAGTAGAATGGAAAATAATTTAATTACAGTACAGGCACGTAAATTTCTGAATGATGTATTTACTGTGTTTTTATTTTTAATGATTCTCGTTTCTTTCCTTGTGTACATATTTATGCCAAGTCTTGCGCCTTATATTGCACCTGGTTTTAATTTAGAGATGCAAAATCAAGTAGTAGAGATATCTAGAATTATGCTTTTGTCTCCTGTATTGCTTGGTCTTTCAAATTTGTTCGGATCGGTAACTCAGCTTTTTAGAAAGTTCTTTATTTATTCATTAAGCCCAATATTTTACAACCTTGGTATTATTATTGGAATTGTTTTTTTGTATCCAAATTTTGGAGTTCAAGGATTAGCTTATGGTATTGTGCTCGGTGCATTGATGCATTTCTTAATTCAATTCTTTTCTGCTTATAAGTTGGGTTTTGTTCCATTTTTTTCTTTTGTTATCGATTGGAAAAGTATTAGAGAAGTTTTCATTACTTCTATCCCAAGGACATTAGGTTTGTCTCTTAACAATATTGCACTTATTTGTATTGTGTCTTTTGCTTCTTATCTAGCGCTTGGTTCTATTTCTATTTTTAACCTCTCAATGAATCTTCAGTCCGTACCGCTCGGTATAATTGGTCTTTCTTATGCTGTAGCTGCTTTCCCTACGCTTACAAAATTTTTCACAGGAGGTAAAATGCAAGAATTTAGAGAACACTTAGCAGTCGGTGCAAGACAAATTATTTTTTGGTCTTTGCCTGTTATGTTTTTGTTTGTGGTACTTCGTGCTCAGATAGTGCGTGTGATATTGGGAGCAGGATCTTTTTCTTGGGAAAATACAAGGCTTGTAGCTGCATCACTTGCTATCTTTTCTATATCCATTACATCTCAAGGACTTATCGCTCTTTTTGCTAGAGCGTATTATGCAGGAGGTAATACCAAGCGTCCGCTCGTAGTAAACTTCGTTTCTTCTATTTGTATAGTTGTATTTGCTTATGTTTTATTGTATTTGTTTAAAGAGTACAATGGATTTAGATATTTCATAGAATCAATGTTTAAGGTTTCTGGTATTCTTGGTACTGAAGTATTAATGCTACCTCTTGCTTATTCACTAGGCACTATATTAAATAGCTTTTTATTGTGGTTTTTTGTTAGAAGAGATTTTATGCAAAATTACCATTTCGTTTCAAAAGTGTTTTTCCAAAGCTTAGTTTCTTCTTTCTTCGTGGGAATAGTTGCATATCTGTCTCTTAATGCTTTTGCAGATATATTTACCAACGAATCAGTTTGGGGTGTATTCTGGGAAGGATTTATTTCCGGTATTTTAGGTATAATAGCTGGTGTATACGTGCTTTATTTATTTAAAAATCCTGAACTTATTTCTTTAATAAAAACTTTAAGGACAAAATTCTGGAAGGCCAAAGTTGTCATTCCTGAAGAAGAAGGGCTTTAATATTTAGGTATTTTCTGATATAGTTTCACTTATGTCGTCTTTAGGCAAAGTTTTTAAATATTTTTGGGGATTTATTAAACCTTACAGGGTGGGGTATTTTTCCGTCTTTTTTGTTTTGATGATTAGGATTACTTCTGGAACTCTAGTTTCAGGTTATGTATACAAAATCATTATTGATAGTTTAAATAATAACACTTTGTCTGTTGGAGATCGTTATGATATAACCTTGCTTTTACTGGTACCTCTGGGTGCCTCATTCTTGCTAGCTCTCTTAATGGGTAGATATGCTGAATGGGTAATGTTTAGATTTACCGCAAAAGCAACAAAGAATATATATGATTCTTCTTTTAAGAAGTTGATTGATCATTCTTTTGGTTTTTATAATAATAATTTTACGGGTAGTCTTGTTGCTAAAACTAAACGTTTTGTAGGAGCATTTGAGCAAACTACGGGAATTGCTGTTTTTAATTTTTGGCCTACTATTGTTTTGATTACAGGTTCTGTTGTGGCGTTATCTTTTGAATCAAAAAAACTCGGTCTGTACTTTTTAATTTGGTGTTTATTATACGGGATAATAATTGTTTTTTTTGTTAAGAAAAAAATTAAAATTGATCTAGAGCGTGCAGAAGCCGATTCAAAGATTACGGGAGTTTTGTCGGACGCTATAACTAATATGCCAAATATAAAATCTTTCGCTGCTTCAGGTAAAGAATTTAATTATTTTCAAGAAGTAACATCTTTTCTAAAAAGCTGTATGTATAGAGCTTATACATTTACAATGGGTAGGCACGCTTTTCAAGCATTTACTATGCTAGCATTTGAAGTTTTTGTTATTTATTCGTCTATTGGGTTTTGGAGAAAAGGAGAAATAACTATTGGTGTTTTTGTTATGGTGTATGCGTATTTGCATACGATTACAGCTCGTATTTGGGATTTATCATCTGGGCTTACTAATTTTATGGAAAATATTACGAATGCAAAAGAAATGGTAGATATCTTTGAAAAAGAGATAGAAGTAAAAGACCCAGTATATCCTGAAATTTCTAAGATTAAAGATGGAGTAATTGAATTTAAAAATGTTTCTTTTAGTTACAAAGAAGGTGCTGATGTATTGCAAAATTTTAATTTAAAGATACAAAAAGGGGAGAAGATTGGATTAGTTGGGTATTCTGGAAGTGGTAAATCCACCATAACTAAATTGTTATTACGTTTTGTTGATATTGACGATGGTGAAATATTAATAGATGGTCAAAATATAAATACAATAACCCAAGACGACTTGCGACTTTCTATTGCTTATGTACCTCAAGAATCCATACTTTTCCACCGTTCAATTAAAGACAATATAGGTTACGGTAAAGAAAGTTCTACGGACGAAGATATAATAAAAGCAGCAAAATTAGCTAATGCTGATATGTTTATAACAAAAACTTCTAAAGGTTACGATACATTGGTAGGCGAAAGAGGCGTAAAACTCTCAGGAGGGGAACGCCAACGCATAGCTATTGCTCGTGCAATGCTCAAACCTGCACCAATACTTATATTGGACGAGGCTACAAGCTCGCTAGACGGTATTAGTGAAAGGTATATACAAGATTCATTCAATGAGTTAATGAAAGATAAAACTTCAATAGTAATAGCTCACAGGCTTTCGACAATTCAGAAAATGGATAGGATAATTGTACTAGATCAAGGTAGAATAGTAGAAGAAGGTACACATAAAGAATTATTAGAAAAAAACGGTGCATATTCGAAATTATGGGATCACCAGACTGGAGGATTTTTAGAAGAATAATTATTTAATTTATAATGGATTTAAAACATATCAGAAACTTTTCAATCATAGCGCATATTGATCACGGTAAAAGTACGTTGGCTGATAGAATGCTTGAGATAACACATACCATAGAAACACGCAAAATGAGAGATCAGGTATTAGACTCTATGGAACTAGAACGCGAGCGAGGTATAACCATAAAAATGCAGCCAGTAAGAATGGAGTATAAATCTGGAAATGATTCTTATGTTCTAAATCTTATTGATACACCAGGCCACATAGACTTCTCTTATGAAGTATCGCGCGCTTTAAAGGCTGTAGAGGGCTCTATATTGCTAATAGATGCTACACAAGGGGTTCAAGCACAGACTCTTACTACGCTTTCTATGGCAAGAGAAAGTGGTTTGAAAATTATCCCAGTACTTTCTAAAATAGACTCACCTTTGGCTCGTGTAGAAGAAATAAAAGAAGAAGTTGTAGAGTTATTAAATTGTCAACCAGAAGATATTTTACTCGTATCAGGTAAGACAGGGGAAGGGGTACCAGAATTGTTGCAAGAAGTAATAAAAAGAGTACCACCACCTACTGATACTTATAAAGAAGAAGGAGTACTACGCGCGCTTGTGTTTGATTTCAAATATTCAAACCATAAAGGGGTTATTGTTTTCGTGCGGATCTTGGATGGTCAAGTAAGGAAAGGAGATAGCTTATCCTTTTGTGTTTCAGCAGAAAAATTCACTAGTTTAGAAGTTGGTACTTTTTCTCCAGAAGAAACTCCTAGAGAATTACTCTCTTCAGGAGACACGGGCTATATTGTTACAGGAATAAAAAAACCCGGCATAGCTTCTGTCGGAGATACAATAATACTAAATAAAAGTCCTTTACCACCTATTGAAGGATACGAGAAGCCATTACCTGTGGTGTGGGCTTCTGTTTTTCCAGAGGATGCAGATGACTTCTTAGAACTTAAACTTTCGTTAGGTAAACTCAAGCTTTCAGATTCAGCCTTTTCTTATGAAGAAGAATCCAGTGGCTCGCTTGGTAGAGGATTTCGTTGTGGCTTCTTGGGTATGCTGCACTTAGAAATAATTACAGAGCGTTTAAGACGAGAATTTAATTTGAATTTAGTTATTACTACTCCGTCTATAACTTACGAAGTAATAAAGAAAAACAATAAAAGAGAAAAGGTTTATTCCCCGTATTTCTTTCCAGATGATAATGATATTGTGTCTGTTTTTGAACCGTGGGTTAATTTGAAAATAATTACACCTCCAAGATATCTTGGCAACATTATTCAACTTATTTTTGATCACGAAGGAGAGACAGGAGAAACAGAAAATTTCGGAGACACTCGATCCTCTATTTCTATAAAAATGCCTCTTCGTGAACTTATGCGTAATTTTTTTGATGAGCTTAAAAGTGTGTCTTCGGGTTATGGATCTATTTCTTATGAGATAGATGATATGAGAGAAGCTAATGTAACAAGACTTGATATCCTTGTCGCGGACGAAGTGATACCTGCTTTTTCTAGAGTTGTATCAAAAAAAAGAGTAGAAGAGGAAGCAGAAAAAGCTGTAGAAAAATTGCACAGTATTTTACCAAGACAAATGTTCGTTACTAAAATTCAAGGTAAAGCGTTAAATAGAATAATATCTTCTCGTACTATACAAGCATTTAGAAAAGATGTTACAGGGTATTTGTACGGTGGAGATGTTACTCGTAAAAACAAGCTTTTAGACAAACAAAAAAAGGGCAAGAAGAAAATGAAAGACCGAGGGAGAGTTAATATATCCCAAGATGTATTTCTAAAGATGATGCGAGGAGGTAATAGTTAAATTATTGTTGCAAAGTAAATATTGGGGAGTACAGTAATATCATACTTACAATTATTAATATACATAGTATATTCCAGACTATTTGAACCTTCTTTCGGTGTTTTTTATTGAAAATCATATGCTATAATATAACATATTATGAGGAATTTTCAACAAAAAGGGCATAAAACATCTTTTAGGCGTATTTTAGAATCTTG
>CAYTMO010000015.1:0-23471 GCA_964439045.1 uncultured Candidatus Saccharibacteria bacterium | reverse complement strand
TTTTATTTAATAGCTTTATACCACTTATCTAAAAGTAATTGATCAGTCATTGTTCCACTCGCAGGTTTCATAAAATGCTTATTAGTTTCATTGAGCTCAAAAACCTTAAAGCCACCTGCAGGTTTGTAAGGATTAAAAACTTTGAAAAATATCTTTACGTTTTTTTCTTTTGCTAAAGCAATGATGTTACTTACAAAACTTTCATAATCCCCTCCCAGTGTCTCATCTGGCTCATCAGTAATTACCAAAAGCTCAACAGGAGTATCGTATGATCCAATACGAGACAATAAACCATTCAAGGTTTTGAAGTGCGCTTCTTTATTCCCGCTCTCCATTATTAAAGTAACCACTTCAGTTTTACTTACTTCGCTTTTAGACTTATTAGCAATACCAACTTGGGCTTGCACATCAGCATTGTCATTCTGCATAGAAGGAGAAGGATCTATCAACAAGTACCCGACGTTTGCATAATCTTTTGGATTATTAAAATTCTTCTCAGGAATTCTTGGTTGTTGGCGTGGAACAGGGTCTTCCATTGTAATAAGCTCAAAATGTATACCCTGTGTTTGGTCTATCGCTTTCTCAATTTCTGCTTGAGTCATATTGTTTAACTGCTCTTGTGTATATAACTCTAAGATATCTTGACCTCTTGCCTCAGATTCTATAGTGACATCACCTTCTGCGTATCCAAGCTCACTTAGTACTTGCTTAAGTATTTTCAAACCAACATTTCTTCTTTCTTCAGCAATATCATTATTCTTATCCCAATCTCTTCTTGTAGAAAACGTACCCACTGCTTTTATTTTTGTATTCTTTAAATTTACTCCTTCCAAAAATTGCTTTATTGCATTTTTTGCTTGCACCTCCGCTTCCTTGTTTATAAACTCAACCGTAGCTGTCTTAAAAGAAGCAGAAATATTTAACACCACAGGTCCCCCAAAATCAAATTCAGGACTTGACCCCCCTTCTGTGTCATTTTCTTCTTCTTCCGGTTCGTCTTGGTCTTGCTCTTGTTTTTTTGGAATATAATTTGGGTCGAATGATACTACACTAGGGCTATTCGTTTCTGAAAAATTTTTGTCATTATTATTTATATTTACAACCACTGGAGGATTGTCTGCTGCTGCAGGGACTGCAGGAATTACCAAAGCGGCCGCGCTAATAGCTTTTGCAACCTCTTTCGGACCAACTTTTCCAAAGTTTTTAAAAGGATTTTTCATAAAAATATTATACATTTGCATAAAAAATAAGTCAAAGTAAAAGCCAAACAAAATTAATCTTGTTCGGCTCTTAGTTTTCTAACCCTTTTTAGGGTTTTTTTTAGTTTCTTGGGGTTACTTATTGTGCTTATGGACATCATCCATAAGCCGTTTTTTGTGGGGAGAAAGGTGGCATTACCGTAGGGAGTCCACAACCTCCCTATCTGTGAAGACCACATTGCTGTGTAGTCCTCGAAGGAAACCTTGTACCAGGCGACAGTGCCCGGGAAAAGGCTTCCACCTTTCTCAAAAATAATGTTTTTTTGGTTTTTTGAAATTTTCCAAGAAAAGTTTTCGAAGGTTGTATCACCTTCCATCTCTTGGATTTGTTGTTCGAAGTCCGTAAAGACATTGAACAACTTAATTTCGCTTTGCCCCCAGCTACTGGAGGCAAGCAGGAGACAAAAAACTGTCCCCCAATAATACATCGTATTTTTCATAGGAACAGTTTTAGTTGTAATTGATACTACAACTAAAGTTGTAGTATGTCAAATACTAATGGGGATTACTGAAGACTAGAACCGAGCCAAGATTTTGTTTATTCCAAATTTTTGGAGTAGGCTTTTTTGATATCTTTAATGAATTTTGGGAAGTCTATCTTTTGTTTTTCTTTTGGGATAGCTTTCAGGTCTTTTATAATGCGTTCTATTATCTCCCCTCTTTTTATAGGGTCTTTCTCCTCGTCTAAGCCGTAGCTTGCGAATAAATTTTTAAAAAATAAGTGTAGTGGAATTTTCATAAAGTTTTTTTACTTTTATCTTTTTTCTTTAACTCTATAGCTTCACCTCTCATTAAATCAAAAATAGCTTTCTGGTTTTCTTCGTAAGCAATTTTTACTGCTAAAGAAGAATCACGAACTATTCGGGAAACATCAAAATATACTTCACCGGCCTCTTCATCAAGCCAAGCACCAAAATTATTATTTGGATCCATTAATATTTCTTTATTGTTTACAAAAAATTCAGCAATTTCAACAGCAGAAACACAATCAGCTGAATACTTCGTTTCAAACTGGTCTAGGCTAACAACATACCCAGCAACTCATTCTATGACTTTATTATTTTTCAGATTATAAGTAACTCCCCCATTATCTTCAATTAAGTATTGAAACTTGTTTACTAAAGGTGAGTTTGGATCCGTTAGGTCTACTTTATTTGCGCAAGAAGATAAATGGAAAAGAACTAAAAAGGGCAAGCTTGCCTTTAAAAATTTTCCCTCTATTCTTTTTCTAAATTCCATAAATTCAATATAACACAAAAACGATAGTAAAAAATTAACTCAAAATATTTCCGAAAAGCACAGAGAAGTCATATGCAATTACGGTAAGAGAAAAAATACAAACACAAATAAAAGCAGAGACTATGCACCAAGAGCAGAACTTTTTTAATATAAAGATTTGCACAGCGATAAGATAAGCTGAAAAGAGAAAACCAATAAGAGAGACGAGTGCCATAAACCCTACCAATGCATTAGGTAATGAATGAGGTAAGAAAATAAATGCAAGATAAGACAAAGCCACAAAGAAGTAATACAGCATACCCAGTATTTCTACAGGTATACCGAAAAACTTTGAATAATCACTATGCACGACAGTATCACAATCAAATCTTATCGGGCAGATCAATGGCCTCTCTGCTCTCTTTTCTTTATAAATATGCCGAGCTACAAAAAATCCAAAAACAGCAGCCAAACATATAGCAACACGGATTAAAACATCTTCAGGAAATATCATAGGGAGTATTGTAACATAAAATTATTTAAAAATAGGAGAAACTGGCTTTGGCTTATTATACAAGTTCTTGCGACGCATAAAGTACTTTGCTATTTCATTAGTACAAATATAAACAAAAACCAGAACCAATATAACAAAAATAGTTTCGAAAGAAAGTGCGGAGAATTTGAAAACATTTGCAAAGATAGGCACATACATAAACATAAAAGGCAAAATAGCCGAAACAATAATGCCGATTGTAAGAGGCACGGATAATGCTGGGGATTTAAATATAGAACGCGAAGACCTAATAGAAAGAATAAGAGCAAGCTCAGCAAAAATAGAAAGCAAGAACCATCCACTCTGGAGCTCTGCAATGGTGGAGCCTTTGTAAAGCTGGAAATACAATAAGTCAAATACACTAGAGATAATACCGAAGATGAACACGCGTTGCATTATCTTCTTAGGTTCGAAGTGCGGTGTATGCCTTAGTGCGTATTCGTCTGGATTGTCTGTAATAATAAGCATAAGTGGTAAGTCTGTAAGTAAATTATTAAGAAGTATCTGTATAGGGAGCATCGGAAGCACAGGATAGAAGAACGATGCAATAAGAAGAGAGAAGAATGTACCAGCATTACCTGCCAATGTGTACATAATATAGGTCAAGATATTTCGAAGGGCGCGTCTGCCTGTAGCTACGGACTTTAAAATCGGGCTCAAGTCTTTTTCTAAAAGAATGATGTCACTGGACTCTTTTGCAATGTCTGAAGCATTGTCTACTGCTATACCTATGTCTGCCCTTTTAAGGGCCAATGCATCGTTGATACCGTCTCCTAAGAATGCCACAGGGCCAAGTGCAATGAATCTGTTAATAAGCTCAAGCTTGGACTCTGGGGTACACTTAGCAAATACGATCGCACGGAGCAATTGTGCATCGGACAAATCTTTTACCTCTACTGTATCAAGCGAAATTATATTGTCTGGGCTTTTTATCAAATGCAATTCTTCAGCTACACTCATAGCTACAGCCCGAGTGTCTCCGGTCAAAATTTTGACCCCTATGCCTCGTACGTGAGCAAGCTTTAACGACTCCGACGCAGATGGCTTGATAGGATCATAAAAAGCTACAAAGCCCGAAAAGCTCCAAATTCCTGCTAGGCAAGAAGCTTGGGCTATTACTCGCATACCCTTTTCTTCATAGGCTAATGCAGAATTCAAAACTAAATCACAATTTTTATCTTTAGATGCGAGGTGCGTATTGTCATTACACAAAGACAAAACCTTGCCAATTATTCCTCGTGCTACCTTGGTACCGTTTTCTAATGTAAAAACTTCGTAACCCACTTCGTGCTTAAAAGGTTCGAAATGTGTAATCTTGTGAACACCTGTCTTTATCTTGGCAATAGAAAAATCAAGTGCATTGTCATAAGCTTCATCCATCGGAGTTCTTTCGTATTCGCCTTCGCTAATAGAATTTGAAAGTTCCCAGAAATTGTCTACATCGTTTACAAAAGAAACTTTTAATTTATTTTCTGTAATAGTACCGGTCTTGTCTGTAAGCAAGAATTGCACAGCACCCAAACTCTCTAGAGCAGAAAGCCTTTTGACTATTACTTTGTCTTTAGAAAGTGCTAACGCTTCTCGAGTAAGGATAAGGGTGATAATAAGTGGCAACATTTCTGGCACTACACCAACAAGCATTGCAATAGCAAAAACAAAAAAGTGCGCAAGCGAGTACTTGCCCATAACAACAACCAACAAGAACATCGCTACAATAAGCGTGATCAGAGAAATTATAAAAACATATTTTATTACTTTTTCGGTAAAGACAGAGAAGCTACTCCACTTCTTTACGGATTCTAATTTAGATCTATATTTTGAAAGAGAAGATTTGTCCCCTATTGCTATCACACTACCAACAATCTTGCCGGAAGAGACCGTCGCCCCTGCAAAAATATTTTCTCCCATTACTACAGAGTGGGGCATACTTTCGCCTGTGCGCATAGAGTCATCTATCAAAGCTTCTTGTGATTCTATAATCTGAATATCCACCGGCGCAACAGAGCCTGCTATCAAATGCACAATATCCCCCACCACAAGCTCGTTTGATGGTACTTGTACCAAGAGCCCGCTACGCAATACATAGACTTTAGTCTGGACCAAATGCATCAATTTCTCCGATGCTTTAGATGCTTTGTATTCTTGGAAGAAGCCGAGCATCAAGTTTATAAACATAATCGATAGAATAATTATGCCGTCTACCCTCTCCCCCAAAAACAAAGAAACTCCTGCAGAGATAAGGAGTAATAAGAAAAACAAAGATGCCACTTGTCCCCAAAGTATAGAAATAATTAATTTAAAATTTTCTTTTGTGGACATAAATAAAACTAAAAAGTAGTTGGTTTAGAATCTCCAGAAGAACCTTTCTTGTCTGAAATTTTTTTATCAGATTCTAGTCTTTTTTTGACCAAATCTAATGCTTCTTTTTTTAGATCCCCACCTTCTTTTAGTGCTTTATTAATTTTTTTAATTGTCTTATCATCAACCTTTGGTAAATCTGACTTTCCTTCTTTCATACAAAAATTATAACACAAAAAAACAAAACAAAGATATTATTGTAATGTTTAAAACAATTGTGCGCAGGGGGAGACTTGAACTCCCATGGGATTGCTCCCGCTACCACCTCAAGGTAGTACGTCTACCAGTTTCGCCACCTGCGCTTACGAAATAGTATAACAAATTATTCTTCTTTGCTCTCTACTACTTCTTCTATTTCTACTTCTTCCTCTTCGGGAATAGCTATGTCTTTAGATTTATTGTTTGCTACCGAGCGCAATTTCTTGCGAACGTCTTTAACGGCTTTAGTACGGATATAATAAAGCTTTGATCTACGAGCGTTGGCTTTTTTAGTTACTTCGATTTTGTCTACATTTGGAGAAAATAATGGAAAGATTCTTTCTACTCCTACACCAGAGGCAATCTTGCGAACTGTAAAAGTAGCGCCAGCTTCCCCGCCGTGCTTGCGAGCCAAAACTATTCCTTCAAAAGCCTGGAGACGGTATTTGATAGTAGATTTTTCACCCTTTTTCTTACCTGCTTTTTCTTCAGCGATTTTGGACCATACTCGGACAGTATCCCCCGCCTTAAAATCGAGCTTTTTGCGAGCATCTATGTCCACAGGACTGAATTTTATTTTACTATTTACACTTGCTTTACTTGTTGCCATAATTGCTCTACTTTAGCACAAAGTTTTTACAAAGGCAAACATTTAACTTTTTTAAAAATTAAAGTAAAATGCTTCTTATAGAATAAAATACACAATAAAAATGAAAGAAATCTTAAAAAAACTTAATATTCATATGGCAGAACAACACCTTATCGACCAAGAAGAAAGAGTGAGTTATGAAAAAGCAAAAGAAGAAATAAACAACCCTGACAATTTTGCTAAAAAAATAAATACAGAAACATATGAAATATCTCCTGGTTTTTCATTATCTTGCAAGACAATTGAGTTGGGTGATGGTTATTTTACCAATATGTACGATATTACTTTTGACAATCAAGATCCTTTAATAAAAACTAAAATTCTTACCAGACAAGCACCAATCTACCCTCACAGAATATTTAGAGAAAATCCTAAAAAAGAAACAAAAGAAAGACCAATCGTTGCTATTAACGGTGCATTTTTCTTTCTGCAAGATGAACAATTAGAAAAAAATCCTACAGAAATTATGTACAATTTAAATATTAGAGATGGAGAAATTTTAGGACTACCTTCGGTAGAAAGAGGAGCTTTGTTTACAAATAAAGACGGTAAAATAATTGCTTTAAACATAAAACCGAAAGGTACTATTAAAATAGGTAACGAAAGATTGGATTGGATTGGAGGTGAACAAATAGCACATAAGCACATAATGGAGAATATACCAGACAAAGAGGCTGTTCTTTTTAATTCTGCTTGTTGCACCATACAATACGAAAACCCAAAAGACAAAACAAGTTTAAGAAAATTAAGAAAAGATTTAAACAAAACACCAGAAGGATCTAGTGTTACCGATATTGTGGTTAAACAAAATAAAGATAAAAAACTAGTTGTTACAAGCATAAACAAAGGAGGGGGTACTGATTTTTTTGAAGGAAATTTTATACTTCAAATAAAAAACACTGAGTACAATAATATTATAAAAATTGGTGATGAGGTTACCCCAGAAACAATTGACGGAGTAGACTTAAGCAACATAGACTCTGCTATGACTGTCGGGCCAATGGTGAAAGACTTTTTAGAAAAAACCGACCACCAAATAAATCACGACCTATCTTTAGGAACATTCCCACCTTTTGATCCAAACACTAGATATGCTAGGTCTGTCATCTGTGAAGATACGGAAGGTAAAATACATATGATTGTATTTGATGCAGTCCCAAGATCTCAATTTATGAAAGGAGTAACACCAAAAGAAGCAGCAGAAAATATCCCAGAAAAAACAAAGTGGGCGACATTCTTAGACGGAGGACAATCATCACGATTAACTTTCATAAATCCGAAGAACAACACAATTACAGATGCGAGGGGTAATATGCAATATATTCGTTTACACGAAAAGTATAAAACAGGACAAGGAGCAGTAACAGAAGATCAATTTTTGTGGTCAAAAAGAGGAAGACCACTTACTTCTATGGTTGTTGTATATAAAAAATAAATACTAGATAAACCTAGAAAACTCCCCTGGCAACGGTGCCTCTATTTTAAGAATCTCGCCTTTTAGGTTTTTTAATTCTATAGATTTGGAATGCAGGGCAAGACGGGTGAAGCCAATGGGTGCAGGTTTCCCAGAATTATAAAGCTCGTCGCAGACTACAGGATGATTTAAGAATTTCATATGCACCCGAATCTGATGAGTGCGGCCAGTCTTGGGGCGAACTTCCAAATAGGTAAATTTTACCGGAGGAACCTGCACAAATTTCTTCGTCGTGTCGGAGCCCGTCGGATTTTGACGGGTAAAGCGCGGAGAAATTTGCGCAGGTTCTGTAGAAGTATCATACGCCGGAGCTTCAAACCTTTTCAAAACCCTGTATTCGGTAACAGCTTCTCTTAGTTCCCCTCTTGCACCGCGTCCAGCTAAGCGCTTTCTGAAATCATTCGGACTCCGGCCTATAGGCTTATTTATTACTCCCCTGTCTTCTCGCATAAATCCAGAGACAATTGTGTGATACACCTTCTTCACTTCTCTTTCTTTGAATTGATTTTTTAAAAATGCATAAGTCTTTTGATTTTTCGCCAATACTAAAACACCAGAAGTATCTTTGTCCAACCTATGCACTATGCCTGGGCGCTTTATAACTTTGCCTTGATAAATTGAGGGCTCACCTACTTTTTCCATTTTGGGATAATTTTTTAAAATCCAGTCTGCAATAGTCTTGCCTTTTGTCTTGCCGTCCGAATGCACAGAAATACCGGCTGGTTTGTCTATGGCTAACATATTTGCGTCCTCATATAAGATATTAATCTTCATAATTGAAATATTATATTAAATAGTATAGAATAGCCAATGTGGTTAGAGGTTTGATGCGCGGTTAGCTGTCTTGGTAGATAACAATAAAATTTATAAGCGGTTGGCTGTTTTGGTATATAACAATGAAATAACAAGCGCGATTAGCTCAGTTGGTAGAGCAACCCGTTTACACCGGGAAGGTCATAGGTTCGAGTCCTGTATCGCGCACTAGGTGAGTATGCCTTCGTAGTTCAATGGATAGAACAGAGCTCTTCTAAGGCTTTGATGTAGGTTCGATTCCTACCGAAGGCACAAATTAAACAGATTCCTGTCCCTAGGCACAAAATTATATCGACGGGTCTTTAACACTCGTAGGTTCATTTATTATTCCTTCTGAGATGATTTCCCTATCGTTAAAATATTCTAATATTTTGTCCAATCGATCTTTACTTGTAACTTCTACATTAACACCAGAGACATCCTCCGCTTTAGGTACGAATGGTTTGTTTAATTGATTCAAAAGATAAAAACCAAAAAGAAAAGCCAAAGCAACAATAACAAAGGCAAGAGTCAGAATAAAACGCCAATAAAGACTAGGGTTTACAGCGAAACCCTCTTTAGTAAATTTCTTTTTTTTCTTAAACAAATTTGATGTTATTTTTTTTAAATCCATATCTTTATGTTATTTAGTAAAACTTAAAAGCGTAACGTCGAAATTCGCAGTCCATTCTGGTTTAGTATCTCCTTCTTGTGCCCCACCTACTTTTTTCATATCGAAAGAATTTATCTCAATTTCATAGGGAGCATTTTCTAAAAGTCTAATTAATTTATAAATAGACTCAAAGCTACCCCTAGACTTAATCCCTATCGAAAGCCCCACACCATCAGTCAAAGCATCAACCGACTCAATACTAGCCTGCGCTCCTACTTGGTCTGCCATATTTTCAACTATGTCCAAAAGAGGTACAATGTCTGAAGTTTTTGCAAAATGAGATTCAAGCAACGCTCTTTCAGTACTAATTCCCTTTATAGAAATATCCAAAGTTTTTATTTTTGCTTGAACGGTACTTTCATTCTGCCATTGGGTTTCTGTTTCTTCTGCTATTTGCTTATTGTTACTTATTTGAGTATATAACATAAAAAAAGCAAGCAAAGAAAGAGCTAAAAATATCCCAGACAAAAACAAATATTTAGTTAATGGGTTTCTGCTCATATTATGAAGGAATTAAATTTAAATTAAACTGAATATTCTCGCCTTTGATAAAATTAGAAATGGGTAAATCTACACTTTTAAAATTTGGATCTTTTTCTAAAGATAAACGGAAACTAAGCAACTTATCTCTGGAAGGAGCAAATCCTTCTATTCTTATACTCTTCCCCGCATCAACTGTTGTGGCATAGGTTATATTAGTAATCTTTATGTCTGGCGTCTTTTTTCTGATTATACTATCTATAACCCTCTCAGAGACAACAAACTTATTTATATTAGCTTTTTCAATTAAAGACATCTTGGTATTTAAGTCCTGAATTATAGCCAATGTGTCTTGATTAAATTCAGGCATTGGTAATGCTCTCTGAGATTCTAGTTTTTCATCGGCTAACCTTTTCTTCACAGAAGACAACAAATACGAAGGCATAATGGCAACAGTAGCTAGAAAGAAAGATACAGAAAGTGTAACCAAAAGTGCTATTAAAAGCCTTTGGTAAAAGTCTCTACTCATCCTCTTTTTTTCTTCAGTTGGAATTAAATTAATCATTATGTTTAAAAATTAACTATGGTCAAAATCTCCCAATGCGAGCCCAATAGCAGCAGCGAACGAAAGAGCTTGCTTGAAACCAATACTCGGTATGTGTTTTTGAATATCATCGATGTTCACCCAGACATTTGCCATTTCTACTTCTGTTTTCATACTAACAGAAAAATAATCCGAAAGTCCTATTAGATTAGAATCCCCGCCACAAAGAATAATTTTTTTAATCAATGGATTACTCCTTCCTTCTTCGTCTTTGTGTGTATTCCAATAAACAAAGTGCTTAGATATTTCATCTCTTAAAACAGATACACTATTCAAAAGAACTGAGAAAAGTTCCTTATTAACAGAATTTCTCTGTAAGCCATATTTCTTCTTCATTTCATCTGCTTCTTTAAAACTCACATTAAAACTTTTTTGAATTGTATTATTTAATGATATACCTCCTATATCTAGTGTTGAAGTAAACATCACTATACCACGAGACACAATAAATACTCCGGTGCGTTTCTCACCAAAGTCTACTATCATATAGGTGTCCATATCTTCTTTCTTAATTATTGCTCTAGAGATTGCCTGCGCTTCTAACTCAAAAGACCTAGCGGATATTTCGCAATTATGAAAAACAGAAAGATAATCCTCTATCACTCCTATAGGAATAGCTGCTATTTGAAGCTCCAAGCTACTCTCGTCTTCTTCTAAGATATCATAATCAAATACAGCCTCAGGTGCAGGAATTGGTATATGCTCTTCAAGTGAAAGCTCAATAGACTCTCTAATATTAATCAAGCCTTCTTTTTCTAATTTTAATTTAAAAAGATAGATCTGATTTTCTAAAAGTGAGATACGCACAGATCTTATTCCTTCTTCTTTTCTTAAAGAAGATAGTATTTCTTCTAATTTTAGTGGCTCGATTATTTTACCGTCAGCGACTACACCCGGAGGGATTTTCCTTTCACCATATTTTCCTACTCGTATACCATCTTTTGTAGAAATAAGTTGTATAAATTTTAACGATTCATCTGATATGTCCAACCCAAAAGAACGCATCTCAAGAAAGTTGGGCGTCGGGAAAAATCTATTATACGAATTACGAATCATAGTAATATTATACTATAAAAAAAGTTATCTTAGCTATTTTTTATAGTAAATTTTATCGTGCACTAGTGCCAACGGGCATATCAGAGTCAGGAGAAAGTAAAGAAAACTTGCCATCTTCTGTAGAGAGAGCCATTATCATACCATTACTTTCAAATCCTTTTATTTTGCGCGGTTCTAAATTTGCCACAAACATACACTTCTTACCCACTAAAGATTGTATATCTTCAAAATACAAAGCTATTCCAGAAATAATCTGTCTTGGTGTCTCCTCTCCCAAATCTACAGAAAGTCTTAACAATTTATCTGTCTCTGGAACTTTTTCTACAGATAAAATCTGCCCAAGTTTCAAATTAACCTTCATAAAATCTTCTATATTTATATATTTACTTTTTACCTCTTCTTTCTCTACCTCTTTTACTTCTTCAACTTCTTTTTTTATTTCGTCCATTTTATTTTATTTATTTTTTAATATTTACTTTATCCAAATATCTCTGAAGGATAAGGGCCGCCGCAGAAGCATCTATTCGGCCACTTTTTATTTGTTTCACCTTGCTGTGTGACTGAGAAACATTAAAATCTTTTTTGCTACTACCAGACTTGCGAGCTTCTACTGAGGTTAGAAATTCTTTTTGTTTGTATACAGGCAGACCGAAAGCATCTTTTAATTCTAAGATAAAAACTTCTATCCGAGCTTGAAGAGCATTTAAAGACCCTTTGAAGTCCACAGACTCCCCTACCACTACTGCTTGCACATCTTCGTCTTTTATTATTTGTCCGAGTTTTTGGAAAGTGTCTTTATCGTTGAGGATTATCTCTTCAGGGAAGGCTAAAGTCGCATTTTCATCTGACAATGCCAATCCTATTCTTTTTGTACCATAATCAATCCCGAGAAATCTACCCTTTATTATCATAAACAAAATACTAGCATAAAAATTGTTTTTTTGTTAATATCGGTTGTACGGAGGCGTCGCATAGTATTTGGTGCGATAGAGTCTCGTGAGGAATAGTTTGTTTAAAAATTGAATAAAAATGGAGGCGTCGCATAGAGGTTTAGTGCACCTGTCTTGAAAACAGGAGTACCGCAAGGTACCGTGAGTTCGAATCTCACCGCCTCCGCATTGACAACCTGTTAGTTTTGATGACCCACTTAGTTATGTACTAAGGGCGACCCGCAAAGCTGCTAATGTTGTAACAAAAAGAACGACTATGGTCGTTCTTTTTGTTTACCCCTATCAAGAAATATATTTTAACAATCTGTGCAAGTACCGTGACCTAATAGCTCTTGCTTCATTTCTCCACCATCGTATTGATACAGCCGTAGCGAATTAATGACTACAAAGATAGTTACCCCAACATCAGCAACAATAGCCATCACTAGATTCGCATGTCCTGAAACAGCAAGCCCGAGAAAACCAATCTTTGCGACAAGTGCAAGAGCAATGTTGAATCGAATAATGCCATTAGATTTCTGTGCGATTGAAATAAGTTCAGGTAGTATAGATAACTTGTCGTTCATGATGGCGATATCAGCATTTTCAATGGCAACATCTGAGCCAGCGGAAGCCATAGCCACACCGACAGATGCAGTCGCTAGAGCAGGAGCATCATTAACCCCATCTCCAACCATGGCAACAGATCCGTATTTATTCTTAAGATCTTTTACTCTCGCAACTTTATCTTCCGGCAAAAGTGACGCATATACTTCTGTAATACCAACAGTCTTTCCGACCGCTTCTGCTGGGGCTACCGTGTCTCCAGTGAGCATTACAGATGTTATGCCTAGTTTCTTGAGTTCTGCGACTGTTCTAGCACTCTCTTCTTTGATCTCGTCACTCACACCAACAATTCCTTTGATTTCGGTTCCGTTGGATACAAAGATAACAGTCTTGCCTTGATTTTCCAGTTCTTCAGCCTTTTTAATTATGCTGTTATCAATCGCACCATGTTTTTCTTTTATATATGCGAGCGTTCCTGCACATCGGTGACTGTCGGTACACACAAGGCATACACCCTCTATGCCTTTACCTGAAGTCGCTTTATATGAATCAAAAGTGTGCAGATCCATCTTTTTTGCCTCAGCATATGCAATAACGCTTTTTGATATTGGATGCTCTGAAAATGTCTCAAGTCCAGAGAGACACGAAATGACATCTTTTTCTGTGTTCTCCCCGAAAGGAATAACATCAGTTACTATTGGCGTGCCTTTTGTGAGTGTACGGGTTTTATCAAACGCAATCGCTTTTATCTTTCCAATCTCTTCAAGGAATCGTCCACCTTTGATTACCACACCCTTGCGTGAAGCGTTACCGACGGCAGAGAATACACTTACTGGAGTTGAAATTACCAAGGCACAGGGACAAGAAATAATAAGGAGCGTAAGCGCTTGGACGAACCATTTCTGAAACGGCTCGCCGAAAACAAACACAGGTATGACAATCAAAAGTACGGAAGAGAGCAGAATAAGCGGAGTATAGTATTTGGCAAACTTCTCTATGAATGCCTGTGCGTTCGACTTACGCTCCACTGCTTCATAGGTAAGATTAATGATCTTCTGGAGAGTGCTTTCTCCTGAGAGCTTAGTAACTTTTATTTCAAGATATCCTTCGGTAGAAGTGCTTCCTGCAAATACCGCATCGCCAAGGACTTTCGTTTTTGGAAGCGGTTCGCCAGTAATGGAAGATTCATCAACTAGTGAGTTGCCTGAAACAATGACACCATCAACGGGAATGATGTCGCCATGTTTAACGATAATAACTGAATCGACTACAAGTTCAGACAATGGCACCACAGTTCCATCTTTAAGCGTAGCCTGTTTCGGTGTCTTGTTCACAAGGTCTTGCAATGAAGACTTACTGCGAGAAATACCGAAGTCTTCAAGTACATTCCCTAAAGAAAATAGAATAATGACAATCGCCGCTTCTTCAAGCTCGCCAATTGCAACTGCACCGACAACAGCGATTGTCATTAGGAGATTGATGCTTGAAAATCGGAGCTTCCAAAGGCTTAGTATTCCTTTCTTAAAAACATCACGACCAAAGATAACGACTATAAGCCCCAATGCCCCCAATTCGATTGGGTACGGTAAATGCTTCCCTGAAAGGGACAGTGCTTCAAAAGGGATGATTGCCACAAGTGCAACCAGAAGATACTTGAATTTTTTGTTTTTAAGTAAATCTTTGAACATAACTTTATTATATAAATAATTAATAATTTAACGCTTACTCTGTAGCTCCCATTATTTCTATCTTAGAAAAATCACCTAATCTAGTGGCATCTCTAATTTATGAGTATGGATTTTTGTGAGGGTAAAAGTAAGAACCGACGATGGAAGTATCCGAAGAAGTGTATTTATGAATCCATATGAGAGAAAACTTTTGCCGATAATAACTTTAACAGGAGCAAGCGCTATTTTCTGTGCTTTTTGTGCATAAGGACGGACATATGCATCATATTCTGTAAATGCTTTTTTATAATCATCATTCTCTGCCAGTTTCTTTGCAAGAATGTATGCTCCTGCCATAGCGAGTGATGCACCTACACCAGATGCTGGTGTAGGACAGTGTGCCGCATCTCCAATGAGACATACCCTGCCTTTGTGCCATGTTGGCATTACAATTTGTGTAAACGAACCATGAAAGACTGGATCTTTGTCAGTCAGAGTTTTTAGAATATGCTGGAATTTTTGATCATACTTTCCATAATTTGTTGTAAGTATGGTTTGTCTTTCTTTTGGATTAAGAGGTAAATATGGTGTTTCCTTATGAAAAACATACCCACCAACTTCTGTCTTTCCAATAATGTGATATGCAAGTAAAAAATCCCTACCTCGTGTCATTACAAGGTCATTTTTATTCGCAATAGATTCTCCTGTGCGATTTTGAACAATAAACGCAAAGTATGCTACATCAAGATATTTTTCATATCCTTCTCCGAACACAAGCTTCCTTGTTTTTGAATTAACTCCATCTGCTCCTATAACGAAATCAAAGCTATCTCTTGAAGTGTCTGAAAAAATAACATCAACCCCGTATTCATTCTCCGTAATTGATGAGATTTCTTTATCAAAACGAAACTCTACATTATTTTTCACCGTATCGTATAGGGCAAGATGGAGGTCTGCTCTGTTGATCATGAGTCCAGTGTTATCATTGTGCAGTTGTGGTGAAACTCGAACTTCCATTATTTTCTTGCCGTCTTCATCAGAGAAAATATTATTAGTTAGCGGTACTTCAAGATTTTTCAGAACTTGAAGTATCCCCATTTTTTCAGCAACTTTCTGTCCGATCTGCTTATTAAGAGCAAGTAAATAACCTATGTGCTTGAATTCTGGTGCGGACTCAACTATGACTGGGGTAAAGCCATATTGCTTAAGGAAATATGCAAGAGTAATTCCTCCGATACCTCCCCCTGATATTAGAATTCTTTTATTGTTTTTAGATGGACCTTTTGACATAATTTAACTATAACAAATTAAGAACCTTTCTTACCACACTTCTTTTTCCATAGAAAAAAGATAACTGAAAAAATCACCGTACCTGCTAAAACTATATACATTGACCGCCCTAGCCACTGAGCAATACTTTTCGATTGGTCTCCAAAATAAAAACCGATAAGAATGTATGTGATCGACCAGAGTAGCCCACTGGTGATGTTGTAGAACAAGAATTTTTTATACTCCATTTGATGCATTCCCGCCACGAACGCAATAAAGGGGCGAAATATACCTATAAATCTTCCAATAAAAACACTTTTCCCTCCATGAGCCTTAAAATATGCGTCAGTTTTTGAAATAGATGCCGTATTTATAAACCTCCATTTTCTATCAAAGAATTTTCTTCCTTTGTTCTTACCAAGATAATAACCAATACTGTCGCTGACAACAGCTCCAAGTGAAGCAGCCCAGATCAAATCAGTTATATGAAAAGTACCACCTGCTGCAAAAAATCCTATACCGACGAGAATAATACTGCCAGGAATCAAAATACCAACAAAAGGAAGTGATTCCAAGATTGCAACTAAAAATACAACCCAGTATGCCAAAGACCCTAGGCTTTCTAAACGAGGTAATAAATTGTTAACTAAATCTTGCATTATAGTACAACTAGGCGTTTGATTTTATACTCAAGCCTCCATATCAATCGAACAGTTCACGTAAAAACGATTTTCGACCATGTTTGTTGTAAGACCCATGACCTTCACCGTGTTTACTATAATATGGTTGTTGGACTTGGAAATCAGAATTATCGTTTGGTAAATTTTTTCCAGTTTGTATTTCCATTTTTTCAATTATTTTATCGAGTTCTCCTCTATCAAGCCAAACGCCTCGGCATTTGGGACAGTAGTCTATCTCTACACTTTGACGCTCAGTCATCTGTAAATCTACATTATCTATTGGGCATTTCATATTTTTTTTATAATTAATAGTTTTTATAATATTTTATCTTTGCATTTGTTTTCAAATCAGAAACCCATTTTTGAGCTTCTTCTTGAAATTTTTTACTTTTGATCTGTTCTCTTATTTTCTCTACTGTCTCAGATTCTTTTCCTTTTGGAATTTCGATCTTATTATCTTTTACAATAGCCTGCACCTCTTCATCAGTAATGATGATTTTATCGGCTAGTAGTTTTTCCAATTTCTTCTGTTCAGTTATTTGTTCAACTAATTCTTCTCGTGTAAGACCTTGTTGTGCGAGCGCTTGATCTAATGTTCCACCCTGGCTTGTGACTTGTCCTTCAATTTTTTTGATCTCTGTTTCTATTTCATCACTTGAGACATTTATTTTTTGTTTTATAAGCTCGTCTTTTACAAGCTTTTCCATAACCATATTTTCTAATACTTGTTTACCAGATTGTTTTTCTAACTCTTCAACAAAAGATGCTTTACTAATGAAATTACCGTTAACACTTGCTACAACAAAAGAACTTTTGAAGTAATATCCGGCTGCAATCAATACTAAAACTAATGCGACTGTCATTGCTTTAGTAGTATTCAGCTTTTTTAATAAATCTTTACTAAAGATAAACTTATTCTTATCTACAATTTTCTCATTAGTTTCTAATTCGTTGTTTTTATTTTCTTCCATATTTAGATTAAATTAATTTTTAATAGAGCACACTTGCGGAGACATAATCTTTTTAGCTGTAATGTAAATTGAAACAACTAAAAGAATAACTCCTACAATTCCAAACTCACCCCCATTGAGGGGTAAGTACCTAACAATTCCAGCAATACCTAATGTCGATAGTATGCTTGTTAGAAGAAAAGCTCCGCAAGCCGCACATCCCACACCAAGTATTCCACTTATGATTCCTAAAGTCCCTGTTGCAATACCGCTTTGTGATATATCTCGTACTCTGTTTTTTATAAAATAAACCAACATTGATAGATATACACCAAACAGTATTGCAATAATAATCGTGTACGAAGCAGACAGTGTGGTGAAATTGGTTCCTATTGATCCTAAGAGGCTGAGAAGTAACTCGATTTTGCTCAATAAAGATACATCTGGAGAAATAGCTACGCCCGCAACCAGTCTGATATTTGGAAGTAAGACAGCAAATACAAATATCGACACACTTATGAAAAGTGCAGGAACTACATAGGCAGGGTTTCGGAATACTTTTTGTAGAGCTTGGATGACCATATTTTATTTCTCTGCGATATCAATGAGTTGTTTAATTGCAGAGATTGGTTGAGCACCTGAGAGAGGGTACTTTTTACCGTCTTTGCTGACCACAATACTCCACGGTGTACCATTACCACCAGTTGCTTGAGCATTCTCTACCTCATCTTGTATATGCTTGTCATATTTTGTACTTGCGAGACAAGTATTGAACTTTTGCACATCTAGCCCTACATATTCTGCAATCTTTGGTAGTTCAGTTAAATCTAGACCATTATTTGCAGGAGTGACTTCGTAAAGACGATCTGTATACTCCCAGAATTTATCATTTCCTCCTTGCTCACCTGCACATTCAAGTGCAACAGCTTCTTTTCGTGCTTTTGAGTGAAGCTGATCAAGTGGAAAGTGTCTGTATATCCATGCTACTTTTCCATCCTTTCCATACTGATCCATAACTTCTTTCATTGTAGTGTGAAATCTTTTACAGAACGGGCATTCAGTATCAGAATATTCAACTATTTTTACAGGTGCATTTGGATTACCGCGAATGTGGTCATTTGAAGAAACTGGTGTCATGGCATCAAGGTTGCCAGTTTCTTGCTGTGTGGCTGTTGTTGGGTTATCAGCAACCTTTTTTGTGTCAATTGTACTAGAAGGAGATTTGATTAAAATCGCTCCTGCTATCAATATACCCATAATTATCAATGCAACAGGTGTAGTGAGTACAAAAGGCTGTTTTGATTGAGATTCTATTTTTATTTCTTCTTTATTTTGTTCCATATATATTTAACTTATCTTCCAAACCATGCTGTAAGCCAACCCTTCATCATGTTGATTTCAGTAGTTTGAACACTAATAATGTCATCTGCCATTTTTTGGAGTTCTGGTCTCTTGGTGCCTTTTTGCAATTCTTTTGCCATAGCAACAGCTCTTTCGTGGTGAACAATCATCTCTTCAAGAAAGGCGAGATCAAGGTTATCTCCTTTTTTGCCTTTTAAACTGTCAACCATAGTACCCATAGTCTGTTCTATGGATGAAGGGTCGTGCGACATTGATTGACTGACACTTTCTTTATTTGGTTTAGCAACATATCCAATAGCAAATCCTATTACCAGTGTTACTAAACTAGAAACTAGTATGGTTTTATTCATAATTTTATTTATTAGCATTCTCGATTAATTTCTTGAACGCATCGTATCCTTGAGGATTAGCAATTTTCTTTCCATTCAAGAAGAAAGATGGTGTTCCTTGAAGATTTAAACTAATAGCTTCTTTGTAGCTATCATCCACACGCTTTGCAACTTCAGGACTGACCACATCCTTTTTCCATTGTTCAATATTTACACCTGCTTCAAGTGCATATTTTTCAAACTGATTTTGATCAGCAGCTTGTCCTTCGCCCCATTCTTTTTGTTTAGCAAAGAGAACATCGTACATTTCCCAAAATTTACCTTGCTTACCTGCGGCTTCAACTGCATAGGCTGCTGTTTTTGAATTTTTGTGACCTGGTAATGGGAAATAACGAACAACAAAACGAAGTGAATCTTTGTACTCTTCTTTCAGTTGTGTGGTGAGAGGGTAATAAGCTCCACATGCTTCACATTCAAAATCGAGGTATTCGACAAGGGTGACCGTTGCTTCAGGATTTCCGACCACCCAATCGTTTGACTTAACTTCAAGAATTGAAGCCTGATTGGTATTATTATTTTCAACTTTATCTTCTGTTTTTTTATAACCTGCTTTTACGATAAGGAAACCTATAATGATTATAGCCAATATCGTGATGATAATTTTAATGTGTTTCATTTTTATTTTTATTTAAACTTATAAATCCAAGAGCTGTTATGATAGTAAACGCAACGAGTGCCATAAATGGAATAGTGATAAATCCAAACCATTCAAAAAACTTCGTAGTGCATGAGATGCCAAGGGTACAAGGGGCAACACTTTCAGGAAGTATTTTCCAATAAAGGAGGTTGTGATAGATAGAAATTAACAATCCTGGAATAGCAAGTGCTAATACTGAAATATATGTTTTTCTATCATTTCGCAAGATACCAATAATAGTCAGAATAACTATTGGGTACATGGCTATTCGTTGATACCAACACAGTACACATGGAGGTAGGTTCATTACTTCACTGAAAAAGAGACTTCCTGCCACAGATAGAGTCGCTACAAGGAAGATCCAATAGTGAAGTATTTCTAGGGAAATATTCTTAATTAATTTTTGCATAGTTAAAGAGCATTAGCTGATAATGAGTACGAGTTAAATCTTTTATTATGGGGCACGAGAACCGATGGTTCCGATACAAAATATATTTCCTAAATATGTAAATTCGGGAGGAGAGGAGGTATTGCTTTTGAAAACAATCCCTGCTCTGTAAAAAAAGTCTAAGAAGTATTTTTTTAATCCAAAAAATAAAGATAGTAGGATAATTGCAACAATAGCTCCTAAAACTTGGGGAATATTAAAAGTTATAAAACTTAACCAATGTTGTGCATGCGTTAAGTTGTTCATAATACAGGTACTACCAATATCAGATGCGTACGGGCACAAATAAACCTTACCTAAACTACTTTGTTGCAAAGTAAAACCGAGGGCAATATAAAGAAATGCACAAAAAGATACAATGAGAAATACTTTTTTAATGATGTTCTTTGTGCTTTCCATGACCTTTCTATTTTATCATTTTTCACTTATTTTTTCCATTATTCTACCAATGTAATCTTCTTCTCTTTTAGTATCAGTCTACTTCTCAAATGTCCCATTAGTTCTCGTTTCTCGAGTGGTGTGCCTTCTCGTAAAACATACTTCGCATACTCCCTCGTATTTACATCGTCCTCGTTAATTGAGTATTTTGGTGTGCCTTTGGTCGCAAGTCTCTGAAGTCTGTTGAATCGCTTGATCTCTTCTTCAAGTTTGATTCGCATTCCTAGCTCGTTGATACTTACCTTATCAATTACTTTGAATAGTTCCTCTATAAGTTCTTCCTCTCGAATATATTTATTTTTGCAATTCCTGTCTTTTGATTTTGAGCATGAGTAGTAGACATACTTGGCGGTCGTACCACCTTTGAGTTCCTTGTACTTCTCTTGTGCTGTTATTCCTGACTCGCACATTCCACAGGTAAATAATTTGGTAAATGCGAACTCTCGATTTTCTCTGACTATCCTGTCTCGCTTTAGTTGCTCTTGGGCTTTTTCAAACAGCTCTTGAGTAATGATCGGGGTGTGACTTCCTTTATACCAATTATCGCTATTTCGCGGATACTCGAATGGTCCATAGTAGATTGGCATATTGAAGATACGATAAACCCCTGAGAGTGTCAGGGGTTTATTTCCTCGGGTATAGAAATTTAGATCAAATCTGAGCCAGTTGTATACTTTTCTTCCGCTCCACTTTTCATATACCACTTTCTCAAACATTTTCTTAATGATCGGTGCTCGTTCTGGATCAATTACTATCTGACACTTCCTGTCCATCAGTTTTTGATTGAGATATCCAAGCGGTGCCATTCCAGGCCATAATCCCATCTCCACTCTTGTTCGCAATCCTCGCTTCACATTGATACCTCGATTATCGTTCTCGAGTTTCGCTTGGCTTCCTAATATCATCAGGAGAAATTTCTCGTTTGGATTGTTGCCGAATGTTTGCCCGAAAGTTCTTATCATATGCAGTTTTCCTGCATCCATAAGATCCACAATCTTTCCCAAGTCTCCTGCATTTCTTGAGATACGATCTGGTGCCCATGTTAGTATTGCATTGAACTTCTCTTGCTTGAGTTCTTCGATGATTTCATTGAAGACTGGTCGTTGTCCTGTTTCCTTTGCACTATGACTCTCACGCTTCATAGTGACCACTTCAAGCCCCTCACGATCTGCTAACTGGAGCATCTCACTTATTTGGCTATCTATGGAAAGCACCTGCCGTTCTTCAGATTCTGTCGATTTTCTTGCGTACAAACAGTATCTAATCTTCTTTGGTTCGACTACTACTTTTGTTGTACCTTGCTCTTGATTTGGGTTTTCTATCTTCATAACTATATTGATGACGCAAATCGCTCTAGGAGTCTAGAGCGTCCCATTGCCATAGTGTTGGTAACTAAAACGCCTTTATTTAAGGGTCGATTTTTGCTAAAATGGGAAAATAATGTCTAATATACTTTTAGCCATCAGTAATGCTGTTGCTCCTCAAACATGTCTCTGGGGATTTGTTTGTGCCAACGAAACCTTTATCTCAATATATGGGGTTATTTTTACTATTGTGATTTCTCTCGGTGTTTATATTTACGGACTTCAAGACAAAAGTGAAAAAATAACACTTCTAAAAAATACAAATATTAAGAAAGTTATAACTAACTGTTTGGGGTTTTTCGCACTGAGCTTTATTGCTTTTCCTAGTCCATTCTATGAATTTGTAAATTTTATTTTAGTCGCAAGTCTATTACTAAGTATTTTTGATTCATTCAAAGAAGTTTTTAAATTTAATGAAAATGAACTTTCTGGAGAAAGAGCGGTCAGAAAATTCAAGGAAGGAGTCATCCAAGAAAAACTCGTAGCTTTTGAAGAATTGAAAATAAAAAACGATGCTCTAACAAAAACCCTTCAAGATAAAAATATTGAAAGATTTCTGCTTAGAGATAATGACGATTCTTACAATTTAATAAGGTCACAGAAAACAGGTTTTATAACAAATGTCGATTTAGAAATTTTGTTCTCTGGTGAAATTAATTCAAAAACTACTGGACTCAAAGATCCTTCATACTATATTCCTTATAGTATTGCTTCTGGAAATCAGATTGGGTTTGATGATGTGATACTAGGAATCAAGAAAGAGGAGAAAGGGACTAACACTAATCTAGTAAACTACGATAATTTAAGGTCTTTTATTTCAATAAAGGATGAGTTCGATAATCCACTCTCTTATTTGCAAGCAGAAATTCGATCATATTACCCTGAAATGTTTTCTTTTATCACTTTAGGTAACTCAAAGGCACTCGAACTTAAACTGGAAGAATTTTCTAAGTTCGTTAATCTTTTGATTAAAAAGACAGATTCGTACAGTGAGATAATACAGTTCATTAATGATGATATTATTTTCCCTCTACAAAAATATGCTTTTAAAAATGGTGATGTTGATACAATAAGAAAAATAACATCATTCTCACTCCAGTATCTATATGAGTCAGTACACAATAAATTGATTCAAACTTTTAATATATTCCTTAGAAACCTAAGCAATGCATTTTATGAATCTTCGAAGATGGCTGAAAAATCTTCAAGGGATGATTTTCACGAAGTTTATTTCAGGTGGTTTAGTGAATTGTCAAAATATTCGATCAAACCGAAACTTCAAAAGAATGACTCTTCTTACTCTGAATACGCAATAGCTATTTTGTCAGCAACAAATGGGATGCTGAAAATTGCTTTTGACAATAAAGACGAGGATTTGTTAAATAAAACACTTTTCTTTTTAAATAACTCTTTTGTTAGAGATAGCTATGAACATGACGAGTAAGAAGAGTCATTCT
>CAYTMO010000014.1:0-25247 GCA_964439045.1 uncultured Candidatus Saccharibacteria bacterium | reverse complement strand
ATGATCTTTAATAAAAAGTATTCAAAAGAAGAGTATTTTGATTTAAAAGAAAGAATCGTTGAACATATGAGGGCTTCAGGAGAATATGGAGAATTTTTCCCGATTGGTTCTTCTCCGTTTGGATATAATGAAAGTATTGCAGAAGAGTATTTCCCTTTGACTAAAGAAGAAGTATTAAAGAAAGGTTATAAATGGATAGAAAAAGATGCCAACGAATATAAGCCTACGGTGTTGGCAGAAGAGTTTGATCGCAATATTAATAATATTCAAGAAGATATCTTAAAAGAAGTGATAGAGTGTATGCACCAGGGGTCTTGTAATCATCAATGTACTAAAGTTTTCCGGATTATTGAAAGTGAGTTGAATATCTATAAAAGGTTGAATGTTCCGCTTCCAGTATTATGTCCAAACTGTAGACATAATGAGCGTTTTAAGAAAAGAAATCCTATTAGACTTTGGCATAGGCAATGTATGTGTGACAAAAAACACCCAAACCATAATGATAAGTGTAATGTGGTATTCGAAACGAGCTACGCTCCCGATAGACCAGAAATAGTTTACTGCGAAAAGTGTTATCAGCAGGAGATCTATTAACTTTGTAACGCACTAGATAATTTCTTTGCGACTTCTTCTTTTTCGCCTTCTATGTAAGGTCTTTTGCCGTGCCAGTGTTCGAAACCATCACCCTCGAATCGTGGAATGATATGTATATGTACGTGGAATACGAGCTGTCCTCCAGCTTTTTCGTTGTTTATATGTATATTAGTACCTTTTGTTTTTAATTGTTCTTTGGTAACTTTTGCTATTTTCTTGGAAGCAATTATCATCTTGCTGAGTATGTCTTCTGGGGTTTCAAATATGTTTTCAAAATGCTTTTTTGGTATTACTAAAGAATGCCCTATATTGATTGGGAATATGTCTAAAAAAGAAATTACATCTTCATCTTCGTATATGATACTTGCAGGAATTTCTCTTTTTATTATTTTACAAAAAATGCACTCAGCTTCATCCATATTATTATCATATCATAAAAATTTATCCTCTCCAGCATTCGCGCACTGTCCTGGAAGGGCAAGTTAGATTTGTTGGTAGCGAATATGCCTACGAGCATACATTTTTATGTGTTAGAATCATCTCTATGGGTGAATTTACTGATTTATTAAGACAAATTTTAGAAAAAAGAGGAATAAAAAATAAAGAAGAAGCGGATATTTTTTTAAATCCTGACTATGAACGGGATTTTCATAATCCTTTTTTAATGCGAGATATGGAGCGTGCTTGTGCTAGGCTTTATTCTGCAATAGAAAAAGATGAAAAAACAATAATTTATGCAGATTATGATTGTGACGGAATTCCGGGTGCGGTGATACTTTCGGATTTATTTCAAAATATAGGATATAAAAATTATGAAGTATACATACCAGAGCGAAATAGCGAGGGCTATGGATTGAACTTCGAAGCAATAGAAACTTTTAAAGAAAAAAAGGTAAATTTGATTATTACTATAGACTTGGGCATTACAGCCGTAGAAGAAGTAAAGATAGCAAATAGTTACGGTATAGATGTGATTATTACTGATCATCACTTGCCTCGCCGAAGCTCGGAGAGCGAAGGCGGGCATTCTTCCTTAATCTTGCCGGACGCTTATGCGATTTTGAATCCAAAAGTAGACGAATATCCAGAAAAGATGCTTTGTGGATCTGGGGTGATGTTTAAATTTGTGCAAGGATTACTTAAATTCGCAGAGGCTGGGAAAACTAAAATTTTTTTGTCTGCGGAACTCGCTCCGCTCAAACAGTCCTCGCCTGCAAAAATTTTGTTTTCCCAGCCTCCTTCGGGTTGGGAAAAATGGTTGCTAGATATGGCAGGGCTTGCAACACTTTCGGATATGGTGCCACTTTTGGGGGAGAATAGAGCTATAGCATATTTTGGAATGAAGGTTTTGCGCAAATCTCCTCGCCCGGGACTTCAGAAGCTTTTAGCAAAAATGAATATTGACCAGAGGTATCTTGCCGAGGACGATGTTGGTTTTATGATTACACCTCGCATCAATGCTGCGTCTCGAATGGATTCTCCGATGCGTGCGTATGAATTGCTATCTACAAAGGATCCACAAGAGGCAGGCGTATTAGCGAATCATTTAACCAAGATAAATGATGACAGAAAGAGCATTGTGCTTCACATAATGAAAGAAGTAAAAAAGAATTTTGAAACTAGAGAAATAAGAGAAGTAATAGTTATGGGTAGCCCAAGTTGGAAAGTAGGAGTCTTGGGGCTCGTAGCAGGGAAGATTATGGACCAATACGAAAAGCCAGTTTTCGTCTGGGGTAAAGACGAGAATGATATTATCAAAGGTTCTTGCAGGAGTCCTGGCTCGGTGTCTGTGGTGGAGCTTATGACGGAAACAAAAGAATACTTTTTGGAATTTGGTGGGCATGAATTGGCTGGAGGGTTCTCAGTGCATTCAGAGAAGATTCATTTTTTGGAAGATGCATTAGATAATTCTTTTGAAAAAGTTAAGAAAGTAAAAGATACAGAAGAGGTGGTGTATGATATAAAGGCAAGTCTGGATATGGTAAATATGAAAAATTATAAAGAGATAGAAAAGATGTCTCCGTTTGGTTTGGCCAATCCGAAACCAGTTTTCCTTTTTGAAAATGTGAAATTGGAAAGTTTGAAAAAGTTTGGTAAGAATGGTGGAGGGGAGCATTTGGAAATTGTTTTTGCTGATGGCGGGAATAAAAAGGTAAAAGCAATATCTTTTTTCTCAGATGAAAATTCTTTTTCAAAAAAGTTGCAAGAAGGATTGTCGCTGGACTTGTATGCTACTTTTGATTTGTCTCGTTTCCGTGGTCGCGAAGAGCTAAGACTTAGAATCGTTGATATAATGTAAATTATTAAAATGCAAAAAGACAAAATTACAATTTATACAGATGGTGCAGCGAGGGGGAATCCTGGTCCTTCGGGTTGGGGTAGTGTGCTTATTATGAAAGATGAAGAAATAGAACTTGGCGGCAGGATGGACCACTCTACCAATAATATTATGGAACTTACTGCACCTATAGAAGCAATAAAATATTTAAGTAAACATAAAATCTCTGGCGAGGTGGAAATTTTTTCTGATTCAAAATATGTAATAAACGGCATAAACGAGTGGATACATAATTGGATAAAAAATGGCTGGCGTACAGCCAACAAAAAACCAGTTTTAAATAAAGAGCTTTGGCAAGAATTGCATATTTTAAATGAAGAATTTAAGCCCAAGTGGCATTATGTGAAAGGCCACAGTGGCGACAAATACAATGATAGGGTAGACGAGATAGCTACTAGTTTTGCTGACAACAATCCAGTGATATAATTTGTTTTATAAATGAAAAATTATAGAGATAAAATATTTTATACTATCTGTTTTCTTTTTGTTTTTATAATTTTATTTTCTGATTTTTATATCAAAGATCCTCCAGAAGTCTTCGAAAGACAAGTCGGGCAGAAACTAGACTTTGTCGGACAAATAGTAGAAGAGCCGGATATACGAGAGAACAATCAAAAGCTAACAGTTGAAATAAAAAAAGGTGAAGAAAAAACAAAAGTTTTAATCACTACGAGCTTCAATGATAGTTTTCAATATGGGCAGTGGGTAAGGTGGCGAGGGGAGTTAGAGAAACCAGAAAACTTTATTACAGATACTGGTAAAGAATTTGATTATATAAATTATCTCAAAAAGGACGGCATTATGTATTTGTCTGGCTATCCAGATATTTCTTTGCAAGGAGGTTGGGCAGATCAGCATGGTAATCCGGTTAAGGGTACGCTTATTTTCATAAAGCAGAAGTTTTTAGAAAAAATAAACTTTGCAATACCAGAGCCAGAGTCACTTCTGATGGCGGGGCTTATTCTAGGAGAGAAAGCTTCGTTTAGCGATGAGCAAAGGCAAGAATTCATAGATACTGGCACGATACACATAGTGGCACTTTCGGGCTACAACATTACTATTGTCGCCGAGTGGATTATGAAACTCTTTGCATTTTTGCCACTTATTTCTTCTATAGCAGTAGGCATAGTGGCTATTTTTCTTTTTATATTAATGACAGGTGGGGCATCCACTGCAGTGCGTGCTGGGATAATGGCAACGCTCGCACTAGTAGCACGAGCCACAGGAAGGAATTATGATGTAGGTCGTGCGCTTGTGCTCGCTGGAGTGATAATGATTTTGTTTAATCCGATGATACTCCGCTACGATGTGTCTTTTCAGCTTTCTTTTATTGCTACAGTTGCGGTGATATTCCTCGCTCCAAAGTTTGAAAAGTATTTTTTGTGGGTTACACCCAAGTTCGGCTTGAGGGATATTGTGAGTGTGACTGTGTCTGCGTACATTTTCGTCCTTCCTTTTATTTTATATAAAATGGGCAATCTTTCCATTGTGGCACTGCCTGCAAATATTTTGGTTTTGCCTTTTATTCCTTTTACTATGTTTTTGGGATTTCTTACTGGTTTTGTTGGATTATTTTCTTATTTTTTATCTGTGCCTATTGGATATCTTTCATATTTATTTCTCCATTTTGAGCTTGGAGTGATACATCTTTTTTCAAATTTTCCTTTTGCTTCTTTTACCATACCTAACTTCCCATTAGTATTAACTCTCGCAATATATGCGTATTTTGTTTATAAACTCTTTGGCAAAAATATAAAAAAGTTTTTTGAGATTTAAAATAAAAAAACCGACAAGACTGTTTTGTAGTCCTGTCGGAATTTCGTGAATAAATTATGAAATTACTTTGCAATAAGCTCAGTAATTAATTTCCAGAAGCGTGCCACTGATGGAACATAGACCATTTCACTTGGCGTATGTTCGTTGTGTATAGTCGGTCCGATTGACGCAATCTCTATGCCGGGAATTTTCTCGGCAAAAATTGCGGCCTCAAGACCGCCGTGGATTGTTTTGAAGGTTGGTACGCCAATGTTCTGGTTGTAAGTTGCAAAGACCTTGTTGGCAAAGTCTCCGTTCCAGTTTGGTTCCCAAGGAGAGTAATGATTAATAAGCGTTGCCTCAGCCCTAACCATTTCTGCTAAATTTGCGGAAAAATGAAAAACAGAAAATAGTTCTGCCGAAGAACTACTTCTTGCCATCATTTTAATTGAGATTGTGTCGTTGGTAAGTCCCACCATGCCGATATTATTGCTTGTACGTACCAGTCTGGAGTTTTCTTCGTATGAAATTACCCCCGTGGGTAGAACTTGCAATAACATTAGCAACTTTCGTTGCGATAATTCCGTCATTGCATTTTTTAGACTTGAGTCTTCTAATTGGGTGATTTGCCAACTTGTGTTTTCCCCGGGGAGTTTGAAGCTACTAAGAACTTTGTGAAATTCATCTTGATCTTCTTTTGCGACAAAAAGTTTCGCTTTACAGTTTCTCGGGATAGTATTTAAACCACTACCACCTTCAAAACTTATTAACTTACATGAAATTTGAGATATCAGATTTGCCATCACTGATATAGTATTTGGGCGGTTTAGCCCTATGTCTATACCACTGTGTCCACCTTGCCCAAATACTCGAATGCAGTAAATGTCGCCGTATTGCCGGATTTTACGAAACTTCGGTTTAAAACTAATTTGTAGCCTTGTCGCACCGGCACATCCGATGATAATTTCGCCTTCTTGGAAGGCATCTAAATTAAGAATTCGACGGCTTTTGATTTGGGAGTAGTCAAAAGCTTTCGCCCCGACTAACCCCAGTTCTTCTTGTGCAGTAAAAAATAATTCCAGTTCGCAGTGTGGTACGTCGCTCATCATTACGGCGAGCATTGTTGCTACACCGAGGCCGTTATCGGCACCAAGTGTTGTTCTGTTGGCCCGTAACGTATCGCCGTTTCGCATAAATTCAATCGGGAATTTAAGCTCGCTTCCGCTTTTTGCTTGGCATACCATATCGAGGTGGCTTTGCAGGCAAATGCTTGGCTTGTCTTCGAGTCCTTCGGTCGCGGGAACACGGATAAGTAGATTGTGTAGGCTGTCACGGTAAACAAAAAAATTCTTCTGGGTAGCCAAGACAACGATGTAATCAGCCAGTCCTTTTTCTTCTTTCGAGCAGTGCGGTATTGCCGATATTTCGGCAAAGCACTTCCATACAAGTTCGGGTTGCAGTTTGCTTACCAAAGCCAGATTTTTCTCGGCTTGGGTGTGTTCGGTGATTGTTTTTTGTGCAGTAATTGTGGTTGCGGAGACTGTCAGTAAAAAAATGAAAGCCATCAACGCTAAGAAAGACTTATTCATAACGAAAGGTTTTTAAAAAGTTAATTACTTTAGCAGGGTCGCTCCTTTTACTGTCTGCACATCTCTTTCTATGCGGACAAGTTCGTCCAAGACTAACCTTGGTGAGACACTCTCGATTTTAATCTTGATTATTAAATAATCACCACTTGTACGTATATATTGGATATCACCTGGTTCAGGGATGGACAATATCTCAACCAGCTTCTTGCTGTTTTTTCGGCTTAAAGATGATATCTGCCCGGTTATCTTATACCAATCACCAGGGAGATTGTGTTGGGCAAATATTTGGTTTTTCTCCTTGAGAGAAATAATTGCCACTGCACCCTCAGAATCCCCCTTAATTTGTGTCATATGTATTTTTATGACATTTGATAAGTTTGTTAACTTATCAGCCATTTTCTGTATGGCATAAGGCCCTTTAATCCAAACTGTATATCCGACTTTCTTTCTGGTAGTTTCTTTTAACTTCAGAGTTATGGTGAACTCAAAACTACTTAAGTTACTTGTTTGAGCTTTAACTGGACTTGCGGAGGCGATCCAAAGGAAAGCCATCAACGCTAATAAGTACTTTTGCATAAGCAAATTTTTGTGTTGAAAAATGACCAAAAAATCCAAAAGTTTTAGATACTCTGGTCACTTTTCAAAACATTTTGTCAAAGAAAAAAGACCCATTTGGGTCATCTTTCTTTAATTTACACTCGATTTAGATTTTTGTCAAGTTTTGGTCGTAACCTCTATTTCGTAGCATTTACAAAATTCTCTTCTATCACTTCCCAGTTTAAGTTTTCAAAAAATGCTTCTATATACTTTTTCTTTTCAGAAGTAGGGTAATCATATACAAATGCGTGTTCCCACATATCTATGCCGAGTATGTATTGTAAGCCATTTAATTGGCCCAAATGTTGCTCGTCTACCCAAGCATGAATCAATTGGTCTGTTTGATTGTCGTAATAAAGTATAGCCCAGCCGACACCTCGAGTCATTGCCAAGGCTTTGAATCCCTGTAACCAAGCTTCGAAAGATGGCGCTTGTTTTTCTATTATTTTTTTAAATTCTGAATTTTCTGGTAGTGGCTTTGCCCCACCTTCTAAGGATTTGAAGTAATATTCGTGATTTCGCATACCATTCCACTCGAAGCTAAACCTTCTTTGCAATTCTCCCAATACATATGCATTTTTCTCCGAATCAGCCATATATTCTGCTATTTTTTCAATAATCAGATTAGTGTGTTTTACATATCCTGCATAGAGCTTCAGGTGTTCTTCGATGTTTTTGGTACTTATACCTTTTAACTCACCAATATTAAATTTTTGTTCTTCAAATTTTTTCATATGCTAAGATTATAACATATGCAGGATTTCAAAAGGCACGGCTTGTTTATACTCACATTGATTCTACTTTTTATTACCCTTTTTATTTTTTATCTTGATTGGCAAAATTCTAACAGAAAGCTCACGTTCGCAGTGCTTGATGTGGGGCAAGGAGATGCACTTTTTATTGAGTCACCCACTGGTACGCAGATACTCGTAGACGGTGGACCGCCCAAGAAAATATTAAGCAAGCTTTCTCGTGTTATGCCGTTATTTGATAGAAATATCGATGCAATCGTTATTACCAATCCAGATGCTGACCACATTGGAGGATTTCTTGATGTTTTGAAAGTATATAAAGTGGGGCAAATGTTCGAAGCCGGCACTTACAATGACTCCAAGACTTATCAAAATCTAAAAGAAGAAATAAAAAACAAAAACATTACCGAAAACTTAGCCAAGAGAGGAATGCGTCTACATATCGGAGGTGGAGCGTTTATAGACATTCTTTTTCCTGATAGAGATGTGTCTGACTGGACTACGAACGATGGCTCGATAATAGCCAAGCTTACCTATGGAGCAAATTCTATAATGCTTACAGGAGATGCTACAATTGAGACAGAGAGAATTGTTCTAGCAGAAAATTCTGAAAAGTATTTAGATAGTGATATTTTGAAAGTCGGGCATCACGGGTCTCGCACTTCTACCTCACCACTTTTTGTGCAAAGTACTTCACCAGATTATGCGGTCATTTCAAATAGTAAAGGGAATTCTTATGGCCATCCGCACAAAGAAGTTTTGGACACGCTTCGAGAATTTGATGTAGAAATCTTGCGTACAGATACACTTGGGACAATTATTTTTAGCTGTGATACAATTGAAAAATGCAAGATAAAAAAATAGAAAAACTAATAAAAGATGAGGCCAAAAGGCAAAAAAGTGTTATAAATCTTATCGCTTCTGAGAATTATGTTTCCAAAGATGTGCTCTCTGCGTTAGGCTCTGAGCTGACCAATAAATACGCAGAAGGGTATCCAGGCAGGAGATATTATGGTGGCAACAGTATCGTAGATAAAGTAGAACTTCTTTGTATAGAGAGAGCTTTAAAACTTTTTAAATTAAAAAAGGAAAATTGGCACATAAACGCACAGCTTCTTTCTGGATCTCCGGCAAATTTTGCACTATATTCTGCTCTGGTTCCAATCGGAGGAAAGATTATGGGGATGAAGCTATCCTCTGGGGGGCATCTGACTCACGGATACCCAGCTTCGATGACTGGCAAGCTTTGGCAAGGAGTGCAGTTTGAAGTTGATGGCGAGCTTGAGGCTATTGATTATGAAAAAGTAAAAGAATTGGCAATGAAAGAGAAGCCAGATTTGATAGTTGCGGGTTTTACCGCTTATCCGAAAATTGTAGACTTTAAAAAGTTTCGAGAAATTGCAGATGCTTGTGGAGCAATACTTCATGTTGATATGTCCCACTTTGCTGGGCTTGTAGCTGGAGGAGTGTATCCAACGCCCTTTTCTTATGCTGATAGTGTGATGACTACTACTCACAAATCTCTTCGTGGTCCGCGTCACGCGCTTTTATTTGTAAAAAAGGATCATAGGAATTTTGATCAGAAGTTAGACAAGATGGTAATTCCTGGACTCTTTGGAGGTCCACACGAAAACACAATTGCTGCTGTGGCTGTCGCCCTAAATGAAGCAAGTAAACCAGAATTTAAAAAGTATGCAAAACAAGTAGTAAAAAATGCAAAAGTTCTAGCAAGTGAATTAAAAAGTTTAGGTTGGCACATTATCTCTGGTGGAACAGAATCACATTTAATTTTAGTAGATACATTTATGAATGGTGCTGGATTGCCAGGTAAAAATGCAAGCGAAAAATTAGAGAAGGCACGAATCATAGTAAATATGAATACAGTCCCTGGTGATTCTCGTAGTCCAATGGATCCATCCGGTATCAGGCTCGGCACTTGTGCAGAGACTACACGGGGTAAAAAAGAAAAAGATATTATTAAAATCGCAGAGAAAATAGATAAAGTGTTAAGGGCGAAATAAAATAATGATAGAAGTCGAGAAACAATATGAGCCAACGAGTGAGCAATACGCATCTTTGCTCGAAGGTGCAGAGTTTTTGGGTGAGGTGAAAAATCACGATATATATTATGATTATCCTGATTTTAAATTTTTTAAAAATAAAATAAAATTGAGAAATCGAAATGGACGTTTTGAAATCAAGCAGAAAATATCCAACAACATAGTAAGAGAGATAGAAAATGAAGAAGAAATAAAAAGCTTTTTAGGAATTACAAAAGATTTAGAAAGTTTTGTGAAAGAAGATCTAATCGTATTTTTGGAATACACCACTACAAGACAGAAATATAAAAAGGAAGGTTTTATAATTGATGTAGACGAAACAGATTTTGGGATGAAGTCTTGCGACATAGAAATAATGGTAGAGACTGAAGAGTTGGCCGAAAAGGCTGAGGAAAAGCTAAATGATTTTGCTCAAAAGTATAATCTAGTTTCAAGAAAAATTCTTTCAAAAAGAGCCACTTATTTAAAATTATTCAAACCAGAAGTGTATAATGAATTGTATTGTGGTAAATAAACTATTATGGAAAATTTAGAAAGATATATAACATTGTTGGAAGAGAAAATTTCTGAAATGTTTCAGAGAGATAGTAGTGGACACGATATGGCTCATCTCAAGAGAGTGTATAATCTGGCTTTGCATATACAAGAGAAGGAAGGTGGGGACAGGTTTGTGATAGGTGTTTCTGCTTTTTTGCACGATGTTCATAGAATAATGGAGAAAGATACGGGAAAGTTTTGCCCACCCAAAGATTCGTTACCCACAATCACTAAAATTCTAGAAGAAGTAAATTTTCCTAAAGAAAAGATAGAAAATGTTTTGCACTGTATTGAATTTCACGAAGAGTATGGATTTGTTCCATCTGGGAAAAGTGTTTCTGATATTGAGACACTAATATTGCAAGATGCAGATAATTTGGATGCTATTGGAGCGGTGGGAATTGGTCGCACTTTTTCTTTTTCTGGGGCCTATAGTGTGCCTATGTGGGTACCAGAGATTCCGTTTGAGAAAAATTATCAAGGAGAACACAAAAGGGACCCTTCGACAATGCACCACATATACTCGAAACTTTTAGAACTCAAAGGTAATATGAATACCCAAACAGCAAAGGAAATGTCAGAACACAGACATAAGTTTATGGAAGGATTCTTTGAACATTTTGTTAAAGAGTGGAATGGGGAAATATAATTTAATAATAATTATTCCTAATAGTTATATGGAAACAAATAATCAAGAAACATATTTGCAAGTGGGGGTAAAAGCTATTTTAAAGAATCAAAAAGGCGAAGTTCTTTTGCTTAGGAGGAATTCTAAAAAGTATCCAGAAATAGGTCCGACTTGGGATATCGTTGGTGGGCGGATAGATGTAGGTATTCCTTTGATAGAAAATTTAAAGAGAGAAATTAAAGAAGAAACTGGATTGGTTTTAGAAAATGAACCGAAGCTTCTCTATGCTCAAGATATTTTGAATATTTCTAGATTCCCGGGTAGGCATGTAGTCAGGCTTACTTATATTGCTGACATTTCTGGCGAGCCTGTGATAGATGAAGAGAGCTTGGAATACAAATGGGTATTACTTTCTGATTTAAAAAATACAGAAGGTTTGGATAGGTTTTTAAAAGAGGTGGTAGAAAAAGTTTTATAAATTTATGATTCCTCAATATTTTGTATTTATTGCTATTTTTACTTCACTCTTTGCAGGGTCTTTTTATATACGAGATATTATAAAAGGCACAACAAGACCCAATCTTGTTTCTTGGTTTATTTGGTTTTTGGCTCCAATGATTGCTGCATTCGTGTCTCTTAGTAAAGGTGCGGGGATTTCAGTAGTACCTATTTTTATGGCGGGGTTTACGCCGCTTTTGGTTATTTTATTTGCATTAAAAAGTAAAAATTCATATTGGAAATTTACCTTACTTGATTATATTTGCCTTGTGCTTTCTTTGTTGGCAATTATTGTTTGGGTCTTCTTAGAAGAAGGAAGTCTAGCCACAATCTTTGCAATATCTGCAGACCTTATTGCTTTTGTTCCAACCTTTGTAAAGTCTTGGAAAAATCCAAATACAGAAACTGTGTGGCCTTATTGTTCCGGAGCGTTTAGTGCAGTATTGAGCGTTCTTACTCTTACTGCTTTGTCTTTCGACACTTTTGGTTTTGCTTTTTATTTATTTTTAGGAAATTTATCTGAAATATTAATAATTTTATTTAGAACAAGATACTTAAATTCACAAATTAAAGCACAATAGTCTTATTGTCCACTTTTTGTTATATTTTCTATATGGCTAAAAAAGGTAAATTTATTGTAATAGATGGGACAGATGGCTCTGGTAAAGCTACTCAGGTAGAGTTACTTGCGAAGGCTTTGACTAATGAAGGGTACAAGGTAAAAGTAGCTGATTTCCCGGAATACGAAGAAAATTTCTTTGGTAAATTTATTGGGCATTGCTTGTCGGAGCAATATTACAACTGGCTGAATGTGCATCCGAAGATTGCGTCTGTAGTCTATGCTGCTGATCGTTTTGAAAGTAAAGAAAAGTTAGAAAAGTGGCTTAAAGAAGGCAATGTAGTAATCTCTAATAGATATGTCTCTGCGAACCAAATTCACCAAGGAGGCAAGATTGCGAATCCGAAGAAACGCGAAGCCTTTATAAAATGGCTCGATGAGATGGAATATAAAGTTTTTAAAATTCCAAAGCCTGACCTTACTTTATATTTATCTTTACCTATTGATATCGTACTTGAATTGATTGCCAAGAGAGAAAGTAGCCAAATGAAAAGAAAGTATTTGAGAAAGCACAAAGATGTCCACGAGAATGATGTGAACTTTTTAATAAACTCCAGGAAGAGTGCAATGTGGCTTGTGAACAAGATACCAAATTTTTCTAAAATAGACTGCGCAAAAAAGAAAGAAATTTTATCCAGAGAAGAAATACACAATATGGTTTATAAAGAAGTTAAAAAGATTTTAAAGTAAATGAAACTAAAAGTTAAAAAATTATATGAAAATGCGAAGTTGCCGACTAAGGGGCACCCGGGAGATGCAGGGTTAGACTTTTATGCAATTAATGAAGTAGTATTTGCACCTAGAGAACAAGTGCGAGTGCACACTGGGGTTGCTGTCGAAATACCAGATGGATATGTCGGGCTTATTTGGGATAAATCTAGCATTTCTTTTAATATGGGGCTCAAGGTTATGGGTGGGGTGATAGACGCTTCTTATAGAGGAGAGATAATTATGAGTATGTTAAATACCAAAGACCACGAAGTGGTATTAGAGAAAGGACATAAGATAGCCCAGATGCTTATTCAAAAATTTGAAGATTGTGATATCCTAGAGGTAAGCGAGCTTTCCGAGACTGTGCGAGGCGAAGGCCGAGAGGGTAGCACTGGGCATAAATAGATATATAATCGCGTAAAACCCCTAAAAAACTATTTTTCGTTAAATCAAATGATACAAGAAAAAATAAAAAGTTTAATAAAAGAAGGTGTTTCGGCCTTAAAATGGCCGAGTAACTTAGTTGATGCAATTGAACTAGAACATCCAAAAGAAATCACTAACGGGGACTATTCTTTTGCTGTGATTAAGTTTGTTCAAACAAGACTAGGGTCACAAAGAAGACTAGAAAAGGCATATCCAAATGCGTCTGTTCTAATAAATGCTACACCTGATGATACTCCTATTGTATTCGCAAATAAGTTAAAAATAATCTTAGAAGAACTTGTAAGAAAAAATTCTATAACTGAAATTAACAAGATACAGGTTGCATCTCCGGGATTTATAAATTTCTTTTTATCAAAAGAATTTTTCACTAATTCAATTTCTGATATTTTAGATAAAAAAGAAGATTTCGGTAGAAGTACACAAGGTAATGGTAAAAAAGTTATTGTAGAATATTCTTCTCCAAATATAGCAAAGCCTTTTACTGTGGGGCATCTTCGTTCTACTATTATTGGTCAATCAATTTCAAATATACTATCCTTTTCTGGGTATGAAGTTTTGAAAGATAACCATTTAGGAGACTGGGGTACTCAGTTTGGCAAGATGATTGTGGCTATTAAAAAGTTTGGCAATGAGTCAGAAATAGAAAATTCAGATCGCCCAGTAAAGAATCTTGTAGAATTATATGTAAAGTTCCACGACGAAGCAGAAAAGAATAAAGAGTTAGAAGACGAAGCAAGAGCTTGGTTTACCAAACTTGAACAAGGAGATGCGGAGGCTCGCAGGCTTTGGCAGAAGTGTGTGGACTGGTCTATGGTTGAATTCGAGAAGATTTACAAGAGGCTTGGAGTATCCTTCGATATGATGCTTGGCGAGAGCTTTTTTGAAGACAAGATGAAGTCAGTACTAGAAGATTTAGAAAAAACTGATTTTTATAAAGAAAGCGAAAATGCAAAATTAGTCTTCTTCCCAGATGAAAAGTATCCACCACTTATGATTCAAAAGAAAGACGGCAGTACTCTCTACGCTACAAGAGACTTGGCTACAGACAAATACCGAAAAGATAAATGGAATCCGGATTTGGTTATTAATGAAGTAGGCAAGGAACAGTCTTTGTATTTCCAGCAACTTTTTGAAACAGAAGAAATGCTAGGTTACTTTAAGAAAGAGCAACGCGTCCACGTGGCTCACGGATTGTATCGATTTAAAGAAGGCAAGATGAGTACGAGAAAAGGTAATGTTATTTGGCTTGAAGATATTTTAGACGAAGGGATTCTCCGTGCTTCAAAAATAAATCCTGAAACAGCAGAAGTTGTAGGTATGGGTGCGATAAAATTTAATGATTTGAAAAGTGAGAGTAGTAAAGATATTGTGTTTAACTGGGATGAAATTTTAAACCTAGAAGGGGATTCTGGTCCTTATATTCAGTATTCATATGTTAGAACTCAAGCTGTCTTAAGGAAAGCCAAAGAAATGAATATTATTTCAAGTGTACAGAATTTCGCTGAAGATATTTTTACTTTAGAAAAGTTGTTGTATCGATTTCCTGAAGTTGTATCTTTGTCTGCCAAACAATATTCTCCTCATACTATTGCTCAATATATTTTAAATGTGGCACACGAGTTTAGTAGCTTTTATGGTAATAATCAAATATTAAACAATGAAGATGTTTCTTCTTCTTACAAGCTCGCACTTGTAGAAGCGACAAGCTATGTATTAAAAAATGGTCTTAATCTTTTAGGTATTGAATCTCCAGAGAAAATGTAGTATTGTATTGATACAAGCGTTTGAAGACAAATCAAGTCTGATGCTTTTGGGAAGAACGCAGAAATGCAATTAGAACCCGACGGGTAGGCCCGTAATAGCTGTAATGAAGATGTTCCGCCTTCGCTCTATGAGCTATGGCGAGACGAAGCAAGGTGGTACCACGAGAAAACTCGTCCTTGTAAAACAAGCAATTGTTTTATGAAGACGAGTTTTTTTATTTCTAATTTTTAAAAATAATTTTATGGAAAACAGTAATAATAAAAGTGATTGGGCGAAGAGGGAAGAGAATATTCTAGAATTTTGGCAAGAGAATAAAATTTTTGAAAAGAGTCTAGAGAAAAACAAAGGAGGTAAAAATTTTGTTTTTTATGAAGGTCCACCTACAGCAAATGGTAAACCAGGAATTCACCACTTGGAAGCGAGAGCCTTTAAAGATGCAATACCTAGATATAAAACAATGCAGGGTTTTAATGTGCGCAGAAAGGGTGGATGGGACACACACGGGCTTCCGGTGGAATTGCAAGTAGAGAAAAAATTAGGTTTGAATTCTAAAAAAGCTATCGAAGAATACGGTGTAGAAAAGTTTAACGAAGAATGTAAAAAAAGTGTCTGGGAGTATGTAGACATCTGGCAGAAGTTTACACAAAGAATTGGCTACTGGGTGGATCAAGAAAATCCTTATATTACTTATCACAACGATTATATAGAATCTCTTTGGAGTGTAGTAAAAAAGGTAGATGAGCAAGATTTACTTTATAAAGATTACAAAGTTGTGCCTTGGTGTCCTAGGTGTGGTACAACTTTGTCTTCACACGAGCTTGCTCAAGGGTATCAAGATGTGAAAGATTTGTCTCTTTATGTAAAATTTAAATTAAAGAAAGGGCAAAAGATTGCTGGAATAGAAGTAGAAGATAATACTTGTATTTTGGCTTGGACTACTACACCTTGGACATTGCCTGGTAATGTCGCTTTGGCAGTGGGGAAGGATATTGAATATGTAAAGTTTAAAATAAAAAATGATTCCAATATATATATCGCATCTAAAAAACATTACGATAAAAATTATGGAGGCAACTTGTCTGGGGATGATGTATTAAATGCTTTTAATCTTTTGTCTAAAGAAGCTAACCCAATGATAAACGATCAGTTTTTAGGAGTTGTTAAAGGCTCTGACTTAGCTGGTTTAGAATACGAACCACTTTTCCCTTATTTAGAAAATAATATAACAGGTAGTGAAAAAGAAAAAATAAAGAATGCTTTCAAAATTTATGAAGCAGATTTTGTAACTACAGAAGACGGTACGGGTGTAGTACACACAGCAGTGATGTATGGTCAGGACGACTTTGAGCTGGGTAACAAAGTTGATTTGCCTAAATTCCATTTAGTAAATCTTGAAGGAAAGTTTATTAAAGGCACTGATTTCTTAGAAGGTAGATTTGTAAAAGAAGTAGATGAGAAAGGCAAGCCTACTTTAGCAGTAGATATAATCAACTATCTAACAGAGAAGAATTTGTTTTTCAAAAAAGAAAATTACGAACACTCGTATCCGCATTGTTGGCGTTGTAAAACCGCGCTTATATACTATGCTCGAGATTCTTGGTATATACAAATGTCTAACCCAAAGATTAAAGAAAAGTTGATAGAAGAAAATAAAAGCATAAATTGGGAGCCAATACATACAAGAGAAGGAAGATTCGGAGAATGGTTAAAAGAAATAAAAGATTGGGCTATATCAAGAGAGAGATATTGGGGTACACCACTCCCTATTTGGCTTTCAAAAGACAATGAAAAGATAGTAGTAGATTCTATAGAGACTTTAAAAAAGTTTTCTAAAAAGTCTGGGAACAAATATTTTGTAATGCGTCACGGCGGTACAGAAGGAAATGTTAAAGGAATAGTTAGCTACAAAAATCAAGCAGACGATAATCTTACGAAAGAAGGGGAAAAGCAAGTAGAAGATACAGCAAACTCATTAAAAGATAAAAAGATAGATTATATTGTAACTTCGCATTTCACCAGGACAAAAGAAACATCTGAGATCTTGAGAAAGGTTTTCGGTTTGGAAGAAGATAGGGTAATAGTAGACCCTAGATTGTGTGAGATGGATCCAGGGGACTTTGATGGTGGGCTTTGGGATGATTATCATAACCACGTAAAAGGTGTAGGGCCAAACTGGTTTGATAGAAAGATAAGCAATGGAGAATCACTAGCTGAGGTAAAGAAGCGTACAGCAGGAGTACTGTATGAATTAGAAGAAAAGTATCAAAATAAAAATATTGTATTGGTGACGCACGGGGGACCTGCGTGGCTACTCTTTGTTAATGCTGGGCTTTTTGAACCAGATCATAAGGAATATCAGCCGGCAAATTCACACATCTTTATAAAAGAATTTAAAAGATTCGATAATGCAGAAGTACGCGAGCTACCTTTTGTGCCGGTGCCACATAATGAAAATTATGAATTAGATTTGCATAAGCCATATATTGATAAAGTAGTTTTAGAAAAAGATGGAAAAGAATTTTATCGTACAAAAGAAGTGATGGATGTGTGGTTTGATTCCGGGGCTATGCCTTTTGCTCAAGATCATTACCCATTTGAAAATAAAGAATTAGTAGACGGTAGCGGATACCCAGCTGATTTTATTTCTGAAGCAATAGACCAGACTCGTGGATGGTTTTACACTCTTCACGCTGTTGGAGTCTTGATGGGTAAAGGTAAGGCTTACAAAAATGTAATTTGTCTCGGCCACCTACTCGATGCTAAGGGTAAAAAGATGTCTAAATCGTTAGGGAATATAATAGATCCTTGGGAAATGATAGAGAAGTACGGAGTAGACACTTTGCGTCTATGGATGTATTCGGTGAATCAGCCTGGCGAGAGTAAAAACTTTGACGAAAAAACAGTCCTTGATTTGAATAGGCAAGTGTTCGGACTGTTTTATAATGTTTTGGCTTTTTATGAAATTTACCGAGACAAAGAATTAGAAACAGCAGGAGAATTGCAAAAAAGTAATATCTTGGATAAATGGATTCTAGCAAGATTGAATCAGCTGACTACAGATATGTCTATTAAGATGGACGAATATAAGCTCCTTGAGCCAGTAAGAGCGATACGAGCTTTTATGGATGACCTATCTACTTGGTACTTAAGAAGGTCTCGAGAAAAAATAAAAGATGGAGATAAAGAATCAAAACAAACTCTATATTTTGTTTTGAAAACTTTATCAAAATTAATAGCACCCTTTGCACCATTTGCTGCGGAAGATGTGTGGTTAAAATTAAGAAATGAGAATGACCCAGAAAGTGTGCATTTGGTAGCTTGGCCCAAGCTAGAACTAGATTTATCCGGTGAATTAGAGCTTATAAGTGAGATGAATCACATTAGAGAAGTTGTCTCGAAAGCGTTGCAACTAAGACAGAAAGCAAATATAAAAGTACGCCAACCACTTGCTAGTTTGAAAATCAATTTTAAATTAGCACAACCAGAAAAAGATTTTGAAGAAATAATTAAAGACGAATTGAATGTAAAAGAAATTATCCAAAATTCAGATGTGCAAGAATTGGAATTAGACACAAATGTTACCCCTGAACTAAAACAAGAAGGGGATTATCGTGAGCTTGTGCGCGGGATACAAGACATAAGGAAGACAATGGGCTTGGTGCCTAGTGATATGGTGAGTCTTAGTATCGGTACAGACAAAGAAGGTGAAGACTTGATTGAAAAGTTTAAGATTGAGATGTTTAAAACAGTTGGAGCAAATAGTTTAGTCTTTGAAGAAAACGAAGGAACAGAAATAGTAATTGACACTATAGTATTTAAGATTAAAATAGAAAAATAATATGAAAAATATTTTAGATATATATGCAGAATACAAGTTAATGCCACAGCTTAAAGAGCATATGTTTCGTGTGGCGGCTGTAGCTAGTATGATTTGTGATTCTATGAATGTTCCTACCGATAAAGATAATCTTGTTCTTGCTTGTTTGCTTCACGATATGGGTAATATTGTGAAGTTTAAGTTGGATTATTTTCCAGAATTTCTAGAGCCGGAGGGGCTCGCTTATTGGCAAGGTATTCAGAATGAATTTATCGCAAAATATGGCAATGAAGAACACCAGGTTACGAATAGCATAATAAAAGAAATCGGTGTAGGGGATAGAGTTGCTTTGCTTGCAAATCAGAATAGATTCACAATGCTTTGTGCGCATAGTAATATTTCAGATATAAATACAAAAATAATTCATTATGCTGATATGCGCGTTGGGCCAAAAGGTATACTTTCTTATGATGATCGAATGCTTGATGCGAAAGAGCGATATAAAAATGAGCATAACGGTATTATGGAAATCGAACGGCAAAAACTCGTAGCTTGTGGTAAAGAAATAGAAAATCAAATCTTCGCACAATCTAAAATAAAACCCGAAGATATAACAGACACAGCTATTGCACCAATTGTAGAGAGCCTCAGAACTTTTGTGTTAAAATAGGGGGATGAATCCCGTTAGAAGTTAACTTACGGGGATATTTTATAAAATTAATTTAAGTTATCTAATATTATTTTATTTTAAATAAAGTTGGGATAACTTTTAACGGGATGAAGATAAAGAAGCTTGGGCATTGTTGCTTTGTTGCAGAGCCAAAGGAAGGAGTAAGAATTATGACTGACCCTGGAGCTTTTTCTGCTTTGCAAAATGATGAAAAAGATATTAATGCTATTCTGATAACACACGAGCATTCTGATCATTTGCACATAGATTCTCTTAAAAAAGTTTTAAAAAATAATCCAAATGCAATTGTGATTACCAACAGTGCTGTCGGTGCATTACTAGACGAAGCTGGAATTGTATATACAAAAGTTGAAGAAGGGCAAAAGTATGAAATCGGAGGAGTAGAAATTCTAGGATTCGGTAATACACACGCAGAAATTTATGATGATTATGGCTTGGTTCAAAACACTGGTTATATGATAGACAGTCTTTGTTATCCAGGGGATGCCTTAAGCTTCCCAAATAAAGATGTAGATATTTTGGCTTTGCCTGTTTGTGGTCCTTGGCTTTTGAGTAAAGATGCAATTATTTATGCAAAAAATATAAATCCAAGAATTGTTTTTCCTGTGCACGATGGAATGCTTCAGGACTTTTTTCCAGTGTTTTGGAAGCTTCCAGAACATTTTTTGAAAGAAGAAAATATAAATTTTAAAAAGCTAGAAATAGGCAAAGAAGAAGAAGTATAAATTTAAGAATACATCCACCCCGTCTCGGATTACCGAGCCACCCCTCAAGAGGGGAATAAAACACAAAAGATGACTCATTTAAAAATATGGAATCCTAAATCATTGTATCCGTATTGGGAAATTCCTAAGAATAAACTTCTTAATGACAGAGCAAAAATTCTTAGAAAATCTGGCAATTTGTCTGAGGTTTTGTTTTGGCAAGCTTTTAAAGATAAAAAGAAATTAGGTTTTGATATAGATAGACAAGTAATAATAGGTAATTATATTGTTGATTTTTTTATACCCGAATTAGGTTTGGTTTTTGAGATAGATGGTTCAAGTCACGATGATAAGGTTGAATATGATGCAGAGCGGGATGCTTTTATGGAAGGTTTAAATTTATTAGTATTTAGAATATCTGACGCAGATGTTAAGAAAAATATAGAAGCAGTTTATGATTTAGTTTTAGAAAATGTGAAAAAAAGAGAAGTTGAATTAAAATTCCCCTCTTGAGGGGTGGACTTTGTATTCAAAGGACGGGGTGGATGTGTTTAGAAGTAAATTTCGTGTTAAAATAAAAGAATGAAAAAAGTATTTATAGTACACGGGTTTGGAGGTACTCCAAACGGGGGTTGGCGTCCTTGGCTTATGGCTGAACTTGAAAAACAAGATGTTTATGCTTGCGCATTGCCTATGCCCACGCCAGAGAATCCCGTTAAAGAGGAATGGGTTAAAACTATCACAAATGCAGTAGATAAACCAATTGAAGAGATATTTCTAGTGGGGCACTCTTTAGGAGTTCCTGCTATTTTGAGATATTTAGAAAGCCTGTCTGTTGGTGTGAAAATAGGAGGAGCGGTACTTGTTTCTGGTCCTTGTGCTATTCTGAATATAGAAGATAAAGAATCGAAACTAAGAGAAATAGATAATTTTTTAACCCCCGAATTTAATTATGAGAAAATAAAAAGTGTATGCAATAAATTTGTTGTAGTACACGGCAGAGATGATGAGATAGTTCCCTTAGAACACGCTGAAATTATTTCACAAAACTTAGATTGTGAATTAATAATTATTGAAAATGGTGGGCATCTAAATGGTCGGAGTGGCTGGGATAAACTGCCTCAAGCTCGAGATGCACTTTTGGAAATGATGAAATAAGATGCACCACATTTACCACACAGAGGGGATAATATTAGGAAGTAGGAATTACGGAGAAACTGGTAAGTGTTATTATGTTTTTACACGTGACTTGGGTTTGATTTTTGCTTCTGCGCAAGGAGTTAGGAAGCTCTCATCCAAGCTTCGCTATGTATTGCAGGATTTCTCTTATATAAAAGTTGATTTCGTCAAAGGCAAAGAATTCTGGCGTATTACTAGCGCTTCTAAAACTAATGTATTAGAAAGTTTGACTAAAGATTCTGGAAAATTTGAAGTTTTGTTTAATGTTTCTAAGTTATTAAAAAGGTTATTAGCAGGAGAAGATGCGAACAAGACTTTATTTCTGGATGTGTTAGATGGTCTTTTAATTTTAGAAAATTCTAAAGATGTTGGAGAGTTGGCAAACATAGAAGTTGTATTGGTTTTGAGAATATTAGATAACTTGGGCTACATAGGAGGTGATAAAAAATTAGAGTATTTAGTTAAATCTCCTTTCGAGAAAGAGCTTGTATTTGAAATTTCAAAAAATAGAAAAAATGTTTTAAATGAGATAAATCGTGCTCTTCGCGAAACACAACTTTAGCACCAAGAAAACTTAAAAAATATCATTTAAGGTGCTATAATTCGATTATTATGATATCTGATGGAGATAAGTTAAATAGGCTAGAAGAGTTGAAACGCAAGCTCTTCAGCAATAATTACAAAACCAAAATAGAATACAGAGATACTTATAGACCAATACAGAAAGAAGAGGTTCCAGATTCTTGGGAAAAAGAAAATACATCCACCCAAAGTACTATGAAAAAAAATACAAAAAATTCAGTTTTTAAAAATTTCTTTCTTTTCTCTGTGGGATTTTTTATCCTTGCTGTTGGTTACGTAGCTTTTCAATTTTTTGCTGGGGGGAATACGGTTTCAAATGCGAATATTGATATAGCTGTATTGGGTAATACCTTTACTGCAGGTGGTGAGGACTTGCCACTTCAAATAGAAATAACAAATAGAAATAGTTCTGCACTGGAGCTTGTAGATCTAGTTGTGGAGTACCCAACAGGTTCTTCGCAAGGCGGAAGTGGCGAGACTATAGGAGAGGTGGAAAGGTTGCGCGCTTCTATTGGTAGCATAGCTTCAGGCGCTGTGGCAAATGAGAATATGAAAATAGTTTTGTTCGGTGAGCAAGGCTCAGTACATAATGTAAAGATTTCTTTAGAGTATAGACTCGAAGGGTCAAATTCTATTTTTGTAAAAGAAAAAGAATATCAAGTTACCATCAATTCCACGCCAATAAATTTATTGGTTGATGCACCTACCGAAGTTAATCCAAATGAAGATTTAATTTTTAAAATTAAAGCTACGTTAAATGCTTCTAAACCTGCATCAGATATGTTGCTTCGAGTAGATTACCCTGTTGGTTTTCAATTTGTTAAATCGACTCCATCACCTGCATTAGGAAATAATATTTGGGATATGGGGGACTTGGCGCCAGGTGCACAAAGTGAAATTGTGATTGTCGGTAAAATGATAGATGTTTTTGATGGAGAAGAAAAAACTTTTCAAGTATATACAGGTACACAATCCAAAGCAGACAAATCTTTGATTAGTGTTGTTTTTAATTCTTTAGCTCATACAGTATCTATTAAGAAGCCTTTCATTGCGACGAAATTGTTTATAAATGGAGTTTATCAAAGAGAGTATGCAATAGACACCAAGACTCTTATCACAGCAGACATACGGTGGGTCAATAATTTAGATACTAAAGTAAACGATTTAGAAATTAGGGCAAAAATTTCCGGCAATGCTATTAATAGGAATACCATAAAATCACAAAAAGGTTTTTATAACTCTTTAGAAGATGTGATTATCTGGGATAAGAGTTATGACAATACTTTTGCTGAAGTAGGGCCAGGGGAGGAAGGTATAGTTACATTTTCGGCATCACCCCTTGCATTATTCTCTACTGCAAGCGGTATGATTTCTCAGCCTACTATAAATATAGAGGTGTCTATTGCTGGCAAGCAACCGTTCGAAGGTAATCTTGTGCAGAAGTTGCAAAATTCAGAATCGAAAACAATTAGAATTATTTCGGATATTGGTTTTGTTGCTAAGGCGCTTCATTTCTCTGGACCTTTTAAAAACACTGGCCCCATACCTCCAAAAGCAGAAAAAGAAACCACATATACCATAGTATGGACTCTTACCAATACATCGAATAATATTTCAAATGTACAAATACGTTCGACCCTCCCACCATTTATAAAGTTCGTTGGTGCTATAAACCCTGCCACAGCAGACTTAACTTATAATGCTTCTACTCGCGATATTGTATGGAATGTCGGTGCACTACCCCGAAGTACTGGTATAGGTGGGGCTGCTCGAGAACTTGCTTTTCAGGTTTCATTGACCCCTTCGATTTCACAAATTGGCGAAGCTGTGACATTGATAACTAATGCATTTTTGACTGGGCACGATGATTTTGCTAATGTTGATATAAAGGCAAGCAAAGCACCCCTTACCACAAGGTTAAATAGTGACCCAGCCTTTCCTTCTAATGGATCTGTGGTTGTAGAATAAAAAAATGCAAAATAATAAAGAAGAAAAAAATAAAAATGATTTAATGGAGAAGATAGTAAGTCTTTGTAAAAGGAGAGGTTTTATTTTTTCTGGATCAGAAGTGTATGGTGGACTTGCGGGAACTTTTGACTTTGGGCATTTTGGTGTAGCGCTCAAAAATAATATCAAGCAATCTTGGTGGAAAAAGTTTGTAGAAAAAAGAATAGATATGTATGGAGTGGACGCTGCAATACTAATGCGTCAAGAAGTCTGGCAGGCGACAGGGCACGTGGCAAACTTTGCCGACCCGATGGTAGAATGCGGAAAGTGCAAGAAAAGATTTAGAGAAGATCAACTAGAAGATAAAATAAATTGCCCTGAGTGTAAAGATGGAAAGTTGGGAGATGCAAAGCAATTCAATATGATGTTTCAGACTAAAGTTGGTGCAAGCGAAGACTCTAGTGCTGTTTCTTATCTTCGCCCCGAGACTGCGCAAGGAATGTTTGTAAATTTCAAAAACACAGTAGATGCTTTCCATCCGAAGCTTCCTTTTGGTATGGCGCAAATCGGTAAAGCTTTCCGAAACGAAATAACCCCTCGAGACTTCCTTTTTCGCCAAAGAGAGTTTGAGCAAATGGAAATAGAGTATTTCATACGAGAAGCAGACTGGGAAAAACATTTTAATTATTGGAAAGATGAAATGCTAGAATGGGCAGAAGAAATAGGCATAGAGCCTACCAGAACTCACGAATTACTTGTGTCAGACGAGGATAGGGCCTTTTATTCAAAGAAAACTATTGATATAGAATTCGATTATCCATTCGGACGCAAAGAGCTTTTTGGCCTTGCTTATAGGACGGATTATGATTTGAGCACCCACAAGCTTGAATATGTGGACGAAGAAAATTCACAGAAGATTACACCACACGTTATTGAGCCGTCTTTTGGACTCGACAGAGCTTTTTTGGCTGTTTTAATTTCTGCATATAATGAAGTAGAAGAAGAGGGTGGTACTCGCGTGTTCCTCAAATTAAAGCCAAGCATAGCACCAGTTATTTGTGCAGTTTCACCGTTACTCAAAAACAAACCAGAGCTTGTAGAATATGCGAAGAATAACGTTTTCATTCCCTTGAAATTGGCTTTTGGTAATGTAATGTGGGACGACAATGGCAACATCGGCAAGAGGTACAGGAGGCAAGACGAGATAGGCACACCTTTTTGTATTGTTGTAGACTTTGAAACATTAGGTGAAAACAAAGAAAATCAAGAAAATATAAATCTAAAAGACACAGTCACAGTTCGCGATCGCGACAGTGCCATACAAGAGAGAGTAAAAGTAGGAGAACTACTCAATTACTTAAAAGATAAATTAAATTAACATATTTTGTGAAGTAGTTTTATGGAAAATTTTAATCATAAAGAATATAGAGATGGTTTA
>CAYTMO010000013.1:2252-25337 GCA_964439045.1 uncultured Candidatus Saccharibacteria bacterium | reverse complement strand
AAATTTTAAAATTTTAGTTTTTTTATAAAGCCACATTTTGATTTTTCTTTTTATATGCTTGAAACCGCCGCAGTGATAGCCCTTATTGCTATTTTGGAAACAATGCTTTCAGCAAAAATAGCAGATGGAATGACTCATACGAAATATAACGAAAGGAAAGAAATGCTTGGGCTCGGTTTAGCAAACATAGTTTCTGGTCTTGTGGGTGGTATGCCCGCCACAGCAGCACTCGCGAGAACTTCTTTAAATGTTAAGACTGGCGCCACTCACCGCACATCAGGTGTTATTAGTGTCATAAGTGTAGCTGTTATATCTTTGTTTTTTTTAGGTTACTTTACATATATTCCACTTGCTGTGATTGCTGCTATTTTGGTTTTTGTTGCTATTAAAATGGTAGAAAGAGAACATTATGAAAAGTTGTGGAAGTTTGAACGAGAAGGCTTTTTTATTTCTATTTTTGTGGCATTAGTAACAGTATTAGTAGACCCAATGGTTGGAATATTATTAGGTGTCTCTGTTTCTTTGCTTGTGTTTGTTAATAAAATTTCTAAAGGATCTTTTGAAATGCGAGTCAATAGCTCTAAAGAAGGTATTATTTACTCTGATGCAGGAACAAAGTTAAAAGAGGTTGCAGAAGACGCTGATGTACTTCTTTATTCTTTTAGAGGGAGATTGTGTTATATAAATAGCAGAGCACACGTAGAACGTTTTAATACGAATCTGGTAAAGTATAAAACTATTATTTTGCGTTTAAAAGAAGTCCATTTTATGGATACTGATGGGGTAGAAGCTTTTGATGAGATTATTGAAGTAATACAATCAAGGGGGCAGCAAGTCATAGTATCGAGCGTAGACACACAAGTAGTGGATGTGCTCGAAAAGTTATCTACTAAGTATAAAAAGTTAAAAGATGAAGGTTTAGTTTTCAAAAAATCAGAACACGCTTTGAGTTTCTTGGGTATACCAATTCGTAAGTAAGATATATATAATACAGATATGCTCGAAACTATTTTTGATACTGAATACAAGAGATTAAACAAAGCCCAAAAGGAGGCAGTAGATGCTATTGATGGACCAGTGATGGTAGTGGCAGGGCCGGGGACGGGTAAGACTCAGATATTAGCGCTTAGGATAGGTAATATTTTGAAAAAGACGGACACGAAGGCAGATGGTATTTTGTGTTTGACCTTTACCAATTCGGGCGTAAAAGCAATGAAGCAAAGGTTGTTGGATTATATTGGGAATGATGCGAACACTGTAGAGATATGTACTTTCCACTCTTTTGCGTTGGCGCTGATAGAGCAAAATTATGAACTCTTAGATTTTAAAACTATTCCAAAACTTATAGAAGATGATGAAGCCGTATTTCTGGTAGATGAAATCTTAAATGAAAACGAATGGGAGTATATAAGACCGAGGTCTAACCCTGTAATGTATTTTGGAGAGCTTAGACAACTTATCTCAATCTTAAAAAGGGAAAGACTCACCCCAGACACTTTTCTCTCTTATGTAGAGCAAGACATAGAAAATTTAAAAGATAATCCAGACAGTATCTCTACCAGAGGTGATAGTAAGGGTAAATTAAAGAAAGAAGTAGAAAAGAAAATAGAGTCACTGGAGCGCACTAAAGAGGTGGTAGAATTTTATAGAATTTACGAAGAGAAAAAGTTAGAACTAGGACTGATGGATTATGATGATGCATTGGAGTACGCAGTAAAACTAGTAGAAGATTATGAAGATGTGCGTGCAGATATTTATGAAAATTATGAATATGTTTTAGTGGATGAACACCAAGATTCAAGTGGAGTACAAAATAACTTTTTAAAGGCTGTTTGGAAGGATGCCGAAAAGCCAAATATTTTTGTTGTGGGGGATGACAGACAGCTAATCTATGCTTTCTCTGGAGCAAGGCTTTCGTACTTCGAGGAGTTTATGCATTTTTTTGGCAAAGCAAAGCTTATAACATTGGTAGAAAATTACCGTTCTACTTCCCGCATTCTTTCTTTAGCGGATGAATTACTCTCGAGTTCGATAACAAAAGAAAAGTTAAATAGCAATACGAAAGGCGAAGAAAAGATTTTGTTGAATGAATACACCTATCCGCGGGATGAGATTCTAAGTGTCGGGCTATATTTTAAAGAAAAGATAGAAAGTGGTGACAATCCTGAAGACTGTGCTCTCTTAGTGCCTAAAAATTTCCACGTAAGGAATGCTTTAACTATACTTTCCAATTTAGGGTTATCTGTGTCCCCTGGCAAGAGTATCTCTCTTTTTGACACTAAGGAAACTTATGATTTTCTTAGAATTCTCCATATCACTACTAACCCTTTTAATACTGTTATGGTCTCTGAATCATTGCTTGATGAGAAAAGTGGGATTCCGGTTTTTGAAGCGCATAAATTTTTGAAAAGCCTCAAGCCTGACAAATTGACCATAGAGGATTTAATTTCTTCGAGTTCGGGTGATGGTCTTTTTGCAAACGAAAATCCTATTTCAAAATGGGGCAAAAAGCTCAAATCTTGGGTAGGGCTAGAGGAGAAAAAGATTTCAGGTATCGTGAGCATTATTGGTAATGAATTTTTAATTAATAATTCAAAAAATCATACAGAACTATTACGAAATGTAGAAGTTGTTAGAACTTTTATTCATCTTGCTTTGCTTTTTGAACAAAAGCATCGCAATGCTAATTTGAAAGATTTTCTAGATTATTTTGCAAGGCTTGAAAGTTATAACAGTCATATAAATTTGGCTACTTTTGGTAGTGAGAGTGGTATTAATGTTATGACTTTGCATAAATCAAAAGGAATGGAGTACAAAAATGTCTGGATTGCTCATATGAATGAAGAAGTATTAATGAGTGAAAAGAAAAATGGTTTTACATTGCCTGAAAAAGTGAAAGAGCATCTCAAAGAAAGAGATATAGAAATGGCAAAAAGAGAGCTTTATGTGGCTATTACTCGCGCTAAAGAGAATTGTGTTATTTCTTATGCAAATGAAAATTATAATGGAGCTAAGTTGGAATTGGCGAGTATCATAAAAGATTTAAATGAAGATCATTTTGTAAAAAATAACAAAGAAGAAAATGAAGAAAAGATGCTAAATGGGGGAATAGGACCTAGAGTTTTTACAAATATTCAAAGCATAAAAGAAAATGGGAATGTGCTAGACGAAGTTAAAGATTTCGTTAAAGAGTATTATAAAGATAGTAAGATTTCTGTTTCTTTACTTAATAACTTTTTTGAATGTCCTTGGAAATGGTATTTTAGAAACTTTTTGAAATTGCCCGAGGTGAAGGGTGTGTCTTTGGCTTTGGGCTCGGCTGTGCACTCTAGTATTGAATATATCTTGAAAAACAAGTCTTTGCCGACAGAAGCTCTAATAAAAGAAAAGATTCAAAATGAATTAATGAAAGAAGGAGTAAGTGATGAGGCAGAGTTAAAGACGATTACTAAAGACGCCTTGAAAGCAGTAAAAAATTGGGTAGATAATTATTATAAAAATTTAGCCCAAGATTATACCTCTGAAAGATCTGTACAATTTCGTGATTCAGATTTCAAAGATTTGTTAATGTATGGCAAGCTGGATTTGACCGAAAGAGATGAAAAGGGAGCTATAACCATTACTGACTTTAAAACAGGAAAACCTAAAACAAAAAATGAAATAGAGAAAGTGGATGAAGAGGGGAGATTGTCGGACTATATGCGACAGCTCGCTATGTATTCGTATCTTGTAGCTGGAGCAGAGAAGGGCAAGAAGGTGGAGCGTTCACAACTTCTTTTCTTAGAGGGGAATATGAATGATAAAAATTCCTTGTACTCGACTTATATAGATCAAGAAAAAATAGATTTATTAAAGAGAGATATAGCAGATTATGTGAAAAATTTAGAAAGTGGCGACTGGGTGGATATGAAATGCCATTTCAAATCTTGGGGTGCTGGCAAAGACGAATGCGAGTATTGCAAAAAAGCAGAGATTTTTAAAAAATAATTTCTTGCAATTTGTGCTCCTGGCGAGTATATTTTCTATATGACAGACAGTAACTATCAAATAATTTTATATTACAAATATGTGCATATTGCTGACCCTGTGGCTGAAAAAGCAAGGCAGATTGAGCTTTGTCAGAAATATGGACTTACTGGGCGAATCATCGTAGCAAGTGAAGGAATAAACGGTACAGCAGAAGGTACAGTAGAGAATACAGAAAAGTACATAGAAGAGATGTCTCAAGATTCTCGTTTTGCTACAATGAACTGGAAGAGGAGTACAGGTACAGGAAATGCCTTTCCTAAGCTTTCCGTAAAGACTCGTAAAGAAATAGTCTCGCTTCATTTGGAAGATGGTGCAGGTGTCTGTGATATTGACCCAAATCAAACTACAGGCAAGCATTTAAAAGCGGAAGAATTGCACGAGTGGATAAAGACCGGCAAGGAATTTTATATAGTAGATATGCGTAATGCTTATGAATTTAAAGTAGGTCATTTTGAAAATTCTATTTTACCTCCAATGGAAAACTTTAGAGACTTGCCAAAGGTAGTAGAGCAAATAAAGCATTTGAAAGATAAAACAGTTTTGACTGTTTGTACTGGTGGAGTGCGTTGTGAGAAGGCTTCTGGATTTTTGATAACTCAAGGTTTTACAGATGTGTATCAGCTTGAGAATGGAATAGTCACATATATGGAGAAATATCCTAATGAAGATTTCAAGGGTAAGTTATATGTTTTTGATGGGCGGGTTGCAATGGGCTTCTATACTGATGATCCTATGCACGAGATAATAGGCAAGTGCGATTCTTGTGGAGAAACTTCAGAGAATTTTGTAAATTGTGCAAATCCAGTTTGCCATAGACATTTTATTGCTTGTGGCAAATGTGTAGAAAAAGCAGAAAATAAACCATTTTGTCCAGGTGGGTGCGTGTTGTCTAGGCACGGGCGTAAAATTAGCCCAGTAGAAGCTGATTTGGTATAATTTAATTATAAGTTTAATTATTTATATATTATGGAAAGTAGAACAATTTATGGCACAGAAATAGAGCATAATGGGGATGTTGATAATGGTTTAGAGTATTTGAAGAGGAATTGGAATACCGATTACGTTGCAGATGTTTTTGAAAATGCATATTCATCATATGATCGTGTAGCTCGTTTTAGAATTCCTGGTAGTAATGAAAGAGGTTCGTATGTTTTAAAATATATTGCTCAAAAACATTATTCTTTATCTTGGGACGAGTAGATTTTATGGATAAAGAAACACAAAAAGGTACAGAGCACCCTATTTCAATAATTATTAACCAAGCTGTAAATATTTTTAAAGAGCTTGGTTTTGGTGTTGCATCTGGACCCGAGCTAGAGAGCGAAAATTATAATTTTGATATGCTTAATTTTCCGAAGGACCATCCGGCTCGTGATATGCAAGATACATTTTTTATCAAAGACAAGCCTGGATATGTTTTGCGAACCCACACTTCCAATACTCAGACGCGTTTTATGGAGCAATTAGTAAAAGAAGGAGGTAACCCGCCTTTCGCGATTGTTGTTCCGGGTAAAGTTTTTCGGAATGAAGCAACAGATTCTGGACACGAAATGCAGTTTTATCAACTAGAAGGATTAATGATAGGGGAGGACGTTAGCGTAGCGAATATGAAATATGTATTACTTGAATTTTTTAAAAAGTTTTTAGGTGAAGATGTGGAAATACGATTGCGTCCTAGTTTTTTTCCTTTTGTTGAGCCTGGTTTTGAGGTAGATGTAAAACATAATGGTAAATGGATGGAGTTGTTGGGAGCAGGTATGGTTCATCCTAACGTTTTAAAAAATTGCGGAATTGATTCAGGGAAATTTCAAGGTTTTGCTTTTGGTTTTGGTATAGATCGTTTAGCTGCAATAAAATTTGGAGTACCAGATATTCGTCTTTTTTATCAAGGAGATTTGAGGCTTAATCAGTTTTAATTTATTTATGAAGATTTCTTTTAATTGGCTTAAATGGTATATACCAGAAGTTATGGAGGCAGAAAAGCTGTCCGATGTATTTACTTTTAATATCTGTGAAGTTGATTCTTTAGACAAATTAGAAAATGGTGATTTTGTTTTTGATCTTAAAATACTACCAGATCGTGCGCACGATTTGCTTAGCCATCAAGGCATCGCTCGCGAGCTTGCTTCTCTTTTGAATATTAAATATCAAGACCCAACAGCTTTATATAAAGTCCCAGAGTTTAGTCCTACAAATTTAACTGTAAAAATAGAAAGCGACAAATGCCCTAGATATATGGCTCGTATTGTACGAAATGTGGAAATTAAAGATTCTCCAGAATGGGTACGAAATCATTTAGAATCAATCGGGCAGAGAAGTATCAATAATGTAGTAGATGCTACAAATATTACTATGTATGATTCGGGTCAGCCGACACATTGTTTTGATTTGGACAAAATAATAGGTGGTATTGTAGTCCGAAATGCTAAAGATGGAGAAGTAATGGTAACTCTTGATAATAAGGAAATTAAGTTAAATCCTTCTAATATGGTAATAGCGGACGATGGTGAGAATGTCTTGGCGTTAGCTGGAGTAAAAGGTGGCAAACACGCTGAAGTAGATAAAAATACAAAAAATATTTTAATAGAAGTAGCAAATTTTGACCCTGTGTCTGTAAGAAAGACTAGAAGGATGGTAAATATTTTTACTGATTCTGCTAAAAGGTTTGAAAATGGTATATCTCCCGAGCTTTGTGACTTTGCAATGAAGGAACTTACGGGTCTCTTTGTTGAATATGGATTTACAGATTTTGAAGAGACGGTAGATGTGTATAAAGAAAAACAAATAGAAAAAAGTTTGTCTTTTAGACTTTCTAAAATTTCTAAAATATTAGGTTTAGATTTGAAGCAAAATGAGGTAGAAGATATTTTGAAGAGATATTATTTTGAATACAAAATTAATGGAGATGTTTTTGAAATAAAAGTTCCTAAGCTTAGGCTTGATTTAAACATTGAAGAAGATGTGGCGGAAGAAATCGGTAGAATAATGGGCTATGAAAAGGTTATTCCAAAACTACCAAAGATAGACTTTCAATCAAAACAAAATGAAACATATAACAAGATTTTGTGGGCACGCAATAAACTTTTACACGATGGGTACAGCGAGGTTATGACTTACACTTTTGCCAATAAAGGGGAAGTGGAGGTGTTGGCTTCAGCGTCAGATAAAAAGTTTCTGCGTACTAATATAAGCGATGGGTTGAAAGAAAGTATAAAGTTAAACCAAGTCAATTTGCCTTTATTGAATATTAAGGAAGTTAAAGTTTTTGAAATCGGTACAGTTTTTAAAAAAGGTAAAGAAGAGATGAATGTTTGTTTTGGAGACAAGAAGCAAGTAAAAGAAATGAGTTTAGAAGAGTTTGCTCAAGGACCATCACTCTCGCAGGTCTTTCCAACAGAAAATGTCCGTTCGCAAAAATTCACTATGTGGTCACTCTTCCCATTCATAACTCGCGACATAGCACTTTGGGTGCCAAGCGGCACAGATAGCGGTGAAGTAGAAAAAATAATAAAAGAAAATGTAAGTGAATTAGTAGTAAAAGGTCCGGAACTTTTCGATTCATTTACCAAAGAAAATAGAACTTCCTATGCTTTCAGATTAGTATTTCAATCTTACGAACGCACTCTTACAGACGAGGAAGTAAATAAAACTATAGGAATAATCACTGAAAAGTTAAAAGAAAATAAAGAATTAGAAGTTAGATAATTAAATTTATATTATGGATAAATCTGAATTTCCGTTTAAACCAAAAAATTTCATAGACCTCCCTGAAAATGAAAAGCTAAAAAAAGCTTGGGGTGGATCTGATAAAGAAGGTGATAAACCTAAACAAACTAAAGCAGAATGGGAACAAGAAATGGATGATAAAGAAAAAAAACAAGGAGAATTTTTAAAATCACAAGACGAAAGACATAAAAGAAAGGGTAGATTTAATTAATTACTTACTAGTTTCTGTTCCTTTTTTCTGCTATAATATCTCTACTTATGGCAAAAAATAAAGAAGAAAAAGAGTCTAAAAATAAAGATAAAAAGGCGTCCTACGGGGCAGAGAGTATCTCTGTTTTGGAAGGGTTAGAGCCCGTACGGAAGCGTCCTGGAATGTATATCGGTACTACGGGACCAGACGGAATGCATCATTTGATATGGGAAATCTTCGATAACTCTCGCGATGAAGCGATGGGAGGCTTTTGTGATGATATAGAGATAGTTCTTTTGCCAGGCAATCAAATTAGAGTTTCTGACAATGGGCGAGGTATACCAGTTGATATACATAGCAAGACCAAGGTTTCTGCGTTAGAAATGGTTATGACCACGCTCCACGCTGGAGGAAAGTTCGGTGGAGACTCTAGTGGATACAAAGTATCAGGAGGTCTCCACGGGGTAGGAGCATCGGTTGTGAATGCTCTTTCTTTGTATTGTAAAGCAGAAGTGCACAGAGATGGGGGGAAGTTTATGCAGGAGTATGCTCAAGGAAAAAAGAAAGGTGCAGTTAAGAAAATAGGCACCTCAAAGCTCCACGGTACTATTATTACTTTTCATCCGGACGAAGAGATTTTTGGAAATATAAAATTTGATTTCAATACCGTAGTTAGCCATTTGCGCCAGCAAGCGTACCTTGTGAAGGGTCTTAGAATTTCTATTATTGATGCTCGTGAGATAGACCCAAATGTTTTATTTGGTACAAAAAATTCCAAATTAAGTTTAGATGATATTTTCTATTTTAGAGAGTTAGGGCTTGAAGTTCCATCCGTTACTTTTTATTTCGAAGGAGGACTTGTTTCATTGGTAAAGTATTACAACAAATTCCAAAAGCCAATACAAAATAATATTTTTTATGTTGAAAAAGAACAAGACGGTGTAGGAGTGGAGATAGCACTGCAGTATGTAGACGACATAGTAGACCGTATTACACCTTTTGCAAATAATATTTATACAGCACAAGGAGGTACTCACGTAACTGGATTTAAAACTGCTCTTACTCGCACACTGAACACTTACTGTAAGAAAAATGAATTAATGAAAGAATCCGAAGGAGGGTTTACCGGAGAGGATGTGCTTGAAGGATTGACCGCTGTCATTTCCGTAAAGCTTCAAGAAATACAATTCGAAGGTCAAACCAAAGGTAAGTTAGGTAGTGTAGAAGCACAAGGTGCAGTAGCTACTGTTTTTGGTGAATCTTTTTCTAATTTCTTAGAAGAAAATCCCGATGAAGCCAAAGCTATAATAAACAAATCTATCCTCGCTCTGAAAGCTCGTAAAGCGGCAAAAGCAGCAAAGGACTCAGTGCTTCGTAAGGGTGCACTCGAGGGTATGACTTTACCTGGTAAGCTTGCTGACTGTCAAAGCAAGAATGCAGAAGATTCTGAAATATTCATAGTAGAGGGAGATTCTGCGGGAGGTTCTGCTAAGCAAGGACGCGACAGAAGGACTCAGGCTATACTGCCACTTCGTGGAAAGATTTTGAATGTTGAGCGTGCAAGAATAGATAAGATGCTTGCTTCTAAAGAAGTACGAGCACTTGTCATCGCTATGGGTGCGTCTATTGGAGATACTTTCGACCTTACTAAGATGCGTTACCACAAGATAATAATAGCAACGGACGCCGATGTAGACGGCTCACACATTCGTACACTTTTGCTTACACTGTTCTACAGATATTTTAGAGGTGTGATAGATGCAGGATATGTGTATATTGCTCAACCACCACTTTATAAAATAAAAAAGGGTAAAGAAACTTTTTATGCATATACTGACGAAGACAAAATGAAGATAGTTGGAAACGAAAAGGACGTAAGTGAAATTCAGAATGCAGAAGAAGGAGAATTTGTAGCAGGAGAAGATGTGGAAGGGGATGAAGATAAAGAAGTAGACACAAAAAAGAAAAGTAACAAAGTACACTTGCAAAGATACAAAGGTCTCGGAGAAATGAATCCTGAGGAACTTTGGGAGACTACTATGGATCCTAAAAATCGCGTCTTAAAACGAGTAGACATAGCAGATGCAGAAGAAGCAAATAAAGTATTCGATATATTAATGGGTTCTGAAGTCCCACCTCGAAAATCATTTATTCAATCAAATGCAAAACTCGCAGAGATAGATATATAAATTTAAAAACAGTAAAAATTTTCTCGTTGCGTACTAAAGTATCCTCACTTGAAAATTTTTACTGTTTTTATAATTTCTAGTTTAAAGTTTTATTTTTAATTTCTTCTTCTATTTTTTTAATGAAGTCTTCTGTGTTGATTTCTTCTTTTGCACCACCTCTTTTTTCTATGGTTAACATTCCAGATGTTACTTCTTTGTCACCGAGCACTATTACATATGGAGTTTTTTGTGCTTTTGCACTATTGATTCTTTTACCTAATGAGTCATCTTGATCTTTCATTTCTACTCTGATATTTTTTGAAATCAAAATAGCGTATATTTCTTTTGCTTTTTCATTGTGATTTTCTCGCACCGGCACTATAGCGACTTGTATAGGAGAGAGCCAGAGAGGGAATGCTCCTGCAAAATGCTCGATCATTACACCCATAAATCTTTCAGTAGATCCAAGCACTGCTCTGTGTATTACCACAGGTCTTGTTTTAGTTCCTTCGTTGTTTGTGTATTCTAATTCAAATCTTTCGGGTAAATTAAAATCGAGCTGAACTGTAGATAGTTGCCATTGTCTTCCTATGGCATCTTTAAACATAAAATCTAATTTTGGTCCATAAAAAGCAGCCTCATCTTCAGCTTCCTCGTATTTCCATCCAGTGATTTTAACCATTTCTCTCAAAGCATTTTCGGCTGTTTCCCATACTTCGTCAGAACCTAAATACTTACTTTTGTTTTTAGAATCACGAAGTGATATCCGAACATAAAAATCATTAAGTCCAAAAGCTGAATAAACTTTTTTAATCATTTCTAATATTAAACTGATTTCTTCTTTTATTTTTGTGGGCTCACAAAATACGTGACAATCATCTTGTGTTAACGATCGAACTCTTGTTAATCCAGCCAACTCACCTGATTTTTCATATCTATAATTTGTCGTAGTACAAGTATATCTGATTGGTAGTTCCTTGTAAGAGTGAGGTTTTGTTTTATACAACATCATAAAGTGAGGACAGTTCATTGGTTTTAGATAGTAATTTTCACCATCTACTTCCATTGGCGAATACATTGCGTCGTATTTATCTAAATGACCAGAAATTTTATATAGATTTTCTTTTGTTATGTGAGGTATCCATATTGGCTCATATCCTAAAACTTCTTGTGTTTCTTGTATGTAATTTTCAATTAGTCTACGTAAAATAGCTCCTTTTGGGTAGAAGAGTGGTAGCCCTGGACCTATTTCGTCTATTGTTGTAAAAAGTTCTAAATCTTTCCCTAGTTTCTTGTGGTCTCTTTTTCTAGCTTCTTCTCTTTGATTTATGTATCCGTCTAATTCTTCTTTTGTTTCAAATGCTAGGCCATAGATTCGAGTAAGCATTTTGTTTTTCTCATCTCCACGCCAGTATGCACCAGCAACTCGGTCGAGCTTAAAAGAATCTATTTTTATTTCTTCTTTTGGATTTTCTAAATGTCCACCACGGCATAGGTCAGTAAAGTTGCCGCAGGTATAAAAAGTAATTTTCTCATTTCTTTCTTTTATTTCATCTATAAGTTCTAGCTTGTACTCATTATTTTTAAAATATTCTTTTGCTTCTTCTGCGGTCTTTTCTTGGTGAGTAAATTCTTTCCAAGTTTTTAAAATCTCTCGCATTTTCTTTTCTACTTTTGGCAAGTCTTTGTCCGAGATAGGAGTAGCAAAATCAAAATCATAATAAAATCCGTCGTCGATAGCTGGGCCTATTGTATTTTTTGTATCGGGGTAAATTTCTAAAATAGCTGCTGCTAGTAGATGAGCTAATGTGTGTCTTAAGTTGTGCAAGTCCTTTGTTTCTTTCATAAGATAGATAGTATCACAATTATTTGCAATTTTCCATAAATCTGATAGACTGTTTACATTATGGTAGTAAGAATGAGACACACAAAATCACATACAGCAAACAGGCGTTCACACCACGCTTTGGAAGAAACCAATTTTGACAAATGTCAAAATTGTAATGCTTTGAAACGCCGCCACAATGTATGTATATCTTGCGGATATTACAGAGGTAAAAAAGTTATAGATTTAGTTAAGAAGACTGAGAAAAAGCAGAAAAAGGCTAAAGCTAAGACAGAGAAAAAAGAAGCAAAATAATTTTTGTATTCTAGTTTTTTCTTTACGGTAATTTACTTTCTTTAAAATAAAAATTTATGGCAAATAGGCACCTTTCAAGATCAATAGTACTTCAGACCCTTTTTGAATGGGACTTTATGCCTTCTAATGGCACTTGGACTGACGAGAAAATAAAAGAAGCGCTTAAAAGAAATTTAAACGAATTTGCTCCAGGTCTTGAAGACGATGTTTTTGTCTTTTCTTTGATATCTGAAATTCTAAAAAAACAAAAAGTAATTGACGAAATAATAGAGAAAGCAGCACCTGACTGGCCATTAGACAAGATATCTGTTGTTGATAGAAATATTTTACGTATTGGGCTTACTGAGCTTCTTTTCGGTGACCGTAAAAATGTTCCTCCTAAGGTTGCAATAAACGAATCCATAGAACTTGCAAAAACTTTTGGTGGAGAAAACTCTGGTAAATTTGTGAATGGTGTGTTGGGAGCAGTCTATAAAGAAATAGGGGAGCCTGGTAAAGAAGAAGTTAGCAAAAAGAAAAAGGTAGAAGAGCCAGTTGATATTACTAAGTTGCCTGTTGAGAATTTAGCTGGAGCTCTTGTTTATACACACAAAGGGGGGCAGTTGTTTTTTGCACTTGTGCACGATGTGTTTGGTTATTGGACGCTAGCCAAAGGTGGAATAGCAGAAGATGAGAATCTAGAAGAAGGGGCAATTAGGGAAGTAAAAGAAGAAATAGGTCTTGATATCAAAATAATAGAGAAATTAGGAGAAAATGAATATGTTGCAACTCATCCAGAAAAAGGAAAGACGCTAAAAAAAGTAGCATACTTCTTGGCAGAAAGTGAATACCGCGAGCTTGTACTCGAATCTTCTGGAGGACTTGATGGTGCAAGATGGTTTGCATTACCTGAGATTCCAGAACTGCGTATTTACAATGACATTGTTCCTCTTATTGCCAAAGCAGTTGAAATAATTTCTAAAAAAACTACGAAAGAAACAAAAAAAGAAAAATAAAATTAGAAGTAAAAAATAAAACGCTATGATTAAATTCAATGAATTCGAGACAAAAACTAAAATAACTTTCAAAGATAAAGATCTCTTAAAACAAGCTTTTATTCACCGCTCATATATAAACGAAAATCCGAATGTTGGATTTTCTCACAATGAAAGATTGGAATTTTTAGGAGATGCTGTGCTTGAGCTTATTGTTACGGATTTCTTATATAAAAAGTATCCTAATTACGCTGAGGGGGAGCTCACTGCGCTTCGTAGTGCATTAGTGAATGCTATTATAATTTCTGATGTTGCTTTAAAGATTGGAATGAATGATTTTCTATTACTTTCTCGTGGAGAGTCCAAAGATCACGGCAAAGCAAGACAATATATATTAGCGAATACTTACGAGGCTTATGTAGGTGCTCTGTACTTAGATCAGGGTTATGATGCAGCAGATAAATTTATTCGGGATACATTGCTCCCAAAAACTGAAGAAATAGTTTCTAAGAAGCTCTGGCGTGATGCAAAATCTTTAGTGCAAGAAAAAGCTCAAGAATACGAAAGTGTTACTCCTTCTTATAAAGTATTAAGCGAGGCCGGCCCGGATCACGATAAGCATTTTACTGTCGGCATATTTTTCGGTAGTAGTCACATAGCAGAAGGTAAGGGTAAGTCAAAACAAGAAGCAGAGCAAAAAGCTGCAGAAGCCGCTTTAAAAATAAAAAATTGGTTCGATTAATTCCTTATGCGACTTAAACACCTCGAACTAAATGGATTCAAATCTTTTTCTAAAAAAACCTCTTTAGAGTTTACTCATCCTGTGGTTTCTATTGTTGGCCCCAACGGCTCCGGCAAGAGTAATGTTGTAGAGTCTTTTCGTTTTGTATTGGGTGAGCAATCTATGAAGTCTATGCGTGGGCGTGCAGGAGCAGACCTTATTTTTAAAGGATCAAAACATTTACCTAAAGGCACTCGAGCAAGCGTAACAATATATTTCGACAATTCTGACAAAATATTTAAACTCACCAATGAAAACGGAGAAAATGTAGATATGAATTACGATACAGTGTCTATTTCGCGAGAAGTGTATACTGATGGACTCAATAAGTACTTGTTAAATAATACAGAGGTGAGACTTAAAGACATAAACAATCTTTTAGCTTCGGTAAATATCGGCTCATCTGGGCACCATATCATATCTCAAGGAGAAGCAGACAGAATATTGAATGCATCGAACAAAGACAGGAAAGAAATGATCGAAGATGCATTGGGCCTTAAGATATATCAATACAAAATAAAAGAAACAGAAAGAAAATTAGAAAAGACTACTTCAAATATGAAAGAAGTAGCAATGTTAAGGCGTGAAAATGCTCCACATATAAAATTTTTAAAAAATCAGGTAGAAAAGATAGAGAAAGCAAAAGAGATGAAGACAGAGCTTTCTTTTTTGTATAAAGAATATTTAAAGAAAGAAAGTATATATTTAGAAGAAAATAAGCACAATTTATTTATCGAAAAAACAAAGCTCTCCGAAGAAATAGATAACATTAATTTAAAAATAAAAGAAACGGAAAGTGGTGAAGAAAGAGAAGAGAATAAAAAGCTCGAAGAGCTTAAAAAAGTAGAAGAAAATGTAGCCAATATACGAAAGGTAAAAGGGGAAATAGAACGCAAGCTTGGGCGCATAGAAGGTATGATAGAGATGGAAGAAATGAGAATAGAAGAAAAGCCTGAAGCAGTAATATTATCTCAGTCTGAAGTAAAAGAAATCATAAATGAAGTACATTCTTTCTTAGACGAAGCACTTCTTCAAGATAGTTTGGACGAAGTAAAGAGAATTTTAAATAATATAAAACAGTCTCTGTACAAGTTCGACCATAAAGAAGAAAATAAGCAAAACACCTCCAAGCTTGCCGAAATAGAGAATCTCAAAAACACTCAAAGGGAGATTAGTAAAGAGATGGAAGGGTTACAAGAAGAAGAGAATAAAGTCTTGGAAGTCATCAGAAAAATAAAAGAAGAAATACAACAAGAAATAGAGAAAGGACGAGATAAAGAAAGAGAAAGATTTACTTGGAAGGTGAGGCACCAAGAGCTTTCTTCGAGCTTGCGATTAAATGCAGTAAAAGAAGAAAATTTAGCTAGGGAAGTTGAAAATTTTGAAAATGAAATCAAAGAAGGCTCTGTGCTTATTGGGGAGTCAGAAATTCACTCTTATAAGCATTTTGTCATCGAAGAATTTATGAGTGCTTGGGATAGAAACACTCAAGAAGAATTGAAGCGCAAGATAGAAAGAATAAAGATCAAGCTTGAAGATAGCGCCCTTGGTAACGGCATAGAAATATTGAAGGAATATAAAGAAATGACCGAACGCGATCAGTTCCTAGCGAAGGAGCTTGACGACTTGGCGGTGAGTATTACCTCGCTTGAGCAGCTTATTATAGACCTTAAAGATAAGATAGATTTAGAATTTAAAAACGGTATTAAAAAGATAAATGTGGAATTTCAAGAATTCTTCTCGCTTATGTTTGGTGGGGGTACTGGGGAGTTGTCTCTCATAATGGAAAGTAAAAGGAAAAGAAAAGATGAGGAAGAGACAGAAGAAAACGAAATTGCCTTTGAGCAGGGGATAGAGATCAATGTGTCCTTGCCACACAAAAAGGTGAAAGAGTTACATTCCCTCTCAGGCGGAGAGCGATCGCTGACCTCTATTGCATTACTTTTCGCAATGTCGCAAGTGAATCCGCCACCATTCCTAATCCTCGACGAGACAGATGCAGCACTTGATGAAGCCAACTCTCGCAAGTACGGAGATATGATAGAAAGGCTTTCCAAGCATTCTCAGCTTATTGTGGTAACTCACAATAGAGAGACTATGTCTCGCGCAGGGATACTCTACGGCGTAACCATCGGTGCCGACGGCGCTTCCAAGCTCCTCTCAGTCAAATTCGACGAAGCACAAGCTATAGCGAAGTAACATTTTGAGAAATATAATTATTTGTTGACAACCTGATTTAGGTGTGCTAATTTTCTTCTAGAAAACCTAGATCTTTTAAAACATTTTTAAGAATACGAGCTTTTGGGTGTTATGTTCATAATTCCTAGTAGTTCATATTTTTAACTCATAAAACTTTGTAAACTATGAAAAGTCTCATCAGTATTGTCGTTTTATTTCTATCTACTTTTTCTTTCGCTCAACCAGTACAACACGAACCTCCGACCTACTTATCTTTTTGTAAGAATTGTGACGAAGTTGGCTTGCGTGTCACTAAAACTTCCACAAAGAAAGGAAAAAAAGTAGTTGAAAGTGCAACAGAAATCAAACTTAACCCTAGTTTAATTTCCGTGTACGAAAAGTCTTTCGTTTTACATGTTAAACGGGCTAAATTCCCCTTTGAAATTGCTTTCGCTAATCTTGTAAACAACGAAAAGATTTACTTTTTTGTTTCAGAATTTAACGGATACTCCTTTTTTTATATGGAAGGGGATATACCAATAGAAGTAAAGGGGAATATTCTGTACATCGGTGGTATCCAAGTAAAAGACTTTGAATGCTTCAAAAATCCACAACACTTTGTTGAAGTGGTGGAATGGCGAGAGAAGAACGAGTGAAACTTACCAACTTTCATAATTAAATAACAAAAAAGCCTGTTGAAAACAGAGAAAGAGTCTTCAATAGGCTTTTTCTCTTTGTGTCTTTACATACTAAATTATATATTCTGTCAATGTGTTTATTGACAGTACAACTTTAGTATGCTATTCTAGTCCTAGAAAAATAAGTTTGGGATTCCGCAAAACGGGATTCTTAATGGGATCCTTGAAAACTCTATGGTGAAAAAGATGTAATTTTTTTGAACATAATTTTTTTGTGTTTAGGAAAGTTACATCAAATTTTTCATTCATTAATTTAAAACCTATAGCTATGCTACGGATGTCTTTTTTCGCAGTTTTATTTTTAACTTTGACCCAGACTTCTTTTGGACAAAGGGAATCCGCGCCAATGCAAGTGCGATACATGTACATAAAAGAGGGAATGAACCTCTCACAAATTGCCGAAGATTCTTTAGGCAGTTGGAAAAAATGGGAGGATTTACAGGTAATACCACAGACACCGACGGTAACTTACAGTGCCAACGGCTACCCTTACGCTTGGGTGGAACCTGGACAAATTGTGATTTTACCACCGGTAGATTACTACGATTCGTACAACGAGCCGCGCGCCCTCGAAGGACGCGATTTTCCGCTTAAAAAAGTGGGTACACCGGATGACAACGAGCCGTTAGCAATTTTCGGTACCCCTCTGAACGAGCAAAATTTATTTTTTTTGGTTTTGTTTGTCACCATCGCCGGGGGGCTCTGCACGTACTACTTTTTTTTGTTGCCAGTTATCCGCAATAAAAACTGGTATATTAACCGGCTTGAAGAGCGAGTGGAGGTATTATTGGGGATGGTTGAAAACCAGGAAAATATCCCTGCGGTGGCACCTGCAACAAATGTTAATTTTACATTAACTTTGAATTTTCCTGAGCAATCTGGAACCCCTGTGGTGGCTGTTTCCACAACCGAAGCCGTCGCACAACCGGTAGCCGCCGACCAGCCTGTTGCAGTAGTCGAAGCAGAACCCGTTGTTGAACAGCCAGTAGCCGTTGCTGAGGCACCTGTTGCAGAAGCAGGCAACGACCAGGTGGGTGACACGAACAAAAACGAAAACCCGGCTTAGTTTTTTATTTTTAATCCCCACTAAACACAGGAACCCCCTGCTAGTTTAGTGGGGGTTTTCTGTTTTATATGCGCTTTTTATTGAACCTTTATAGGTTGAAACTTTACCTTCTCTTCTTTGCCGAAGATTATTTTGTCTGGTTGGAAAACTTTGTTTAATTTTACTGTGTTCTTTTTTGTATAAATACTACCATCACGATATAGCTTAAGCTCAAGCAGCATCCCTTGCATTGTCGGCTCGGAGAATTTTTGATCAAAAATAAAGTTGCCTAATGAGTAAGCAATAAAGCTATTTTTATATACTTCTGTATCTTGCACTACGTGTGGGTGGTGTCCGATGATTATTTTTGCTCCAGCGTCCACTGCTTTGTGAGCTAAGTATTCTTGTTTTGCATTGTGCTTGGTCTTGTACTCATCTCCGAAATGGAAGGACACTACAAGGTGGTCTACTTGCTTGGAAGCATTTTGCACTATTTCATCAAATCGTGGATTGTTCGCAAGGAGGAGTCCTGCGCTATCTTTGGTCACTCCCATCCAATTCGGCCCCACATCAGAGAATGCCAAGAATCCTATTTTCATACCGTATTTTTCTATAATAGTCGGTGCTTCAGCTTCTTCTAGTGTGCCTCCACCAGTATAGAGTATTTCGTTTTCTTTAAGGCGGGCCAATGTGTCTATGTATGCATCTCGTCCCCAGTCTCCGACGTGATTGTTTGCTACTGATACTATGCTTATTCCTGCACCTTTCATTGCTGGTACTACGGACGGATCCATTCTGAATGAATACAAGTTTCGCATATCCTTGCCTTTGTCTGATGCTGGGCCTTCTAAGTTGGCAAAGACTATATCTGGCTTTTTTAATATTTCTAACTTTTCAAATAAAGCTGAGTAATCGCCTTGGAAGTTTTTGTTTACAGAGCTTCTTACTCCTCGGTCGAGCATCATATCACCCAAGAAAGCGAGGCTTACATAATCCGGCTCGCGTATATCTGGCAGGTCGAGTCTTTCTTTTATCCAGTCTGCTTTGGCATCCGACGCCCCTCCATAATAAATATTATTTTTCAAATATTTTAAAATATCCAATACATCTTTTTTTCTATCATTACTACGTAGTAATACTATACCTATTGGTCTTTCTACTTTTTCACCAAGGGGGAGAGAGAATGTAGAAATCACAGTTTGCTTTGCAGGGTCAGTAAAGCCACTTTTCCCTCCAGTGTAACCACTCGCATTTAAAAATTGATTATTGCTATACCAACCGTGCACTTTATTGGAGTAGCTTCTTTTAGTAGTGATATTAAGCAGAGTTTCCTTTTTTTGTTTTAGGTAACCAGTTAATTTAAACAAGTCAGAAACAGTAGATACATTTTTAGAAGAAAGTCCGCTAGGGTCACTATAAGAAGTAGAAGACATTTTTAACTTTTGTGCTTGCAAGTTCATCTTGCTCATAAAGGCTTCTCTTCCATAATGCTCCGCCAATATTTCTGCGGCATCATTACTGGATTCTAAAAGAAGGGGATATATAAGTTCAGAGGTTTTTACTTTTTCACCAATTCTGAAATTTCCATTTTCTCCATAAGTAGCTAGTGCGGTCTTGCTAACTTTCGCTACCTCATTGCCTTCGTCTATTTCTGTTGCTACGAGTGCTGTCATAAGTTTAGAGACAGAAGCTATGGGAAACTTTTGTTCAGGATTTTTTGCTAGGATTATTTCACCAGTATTTAAATCTCCCACAATGTAGCTCTCTGCTGAGAGCTTGAGTTTCTTCGCTTGTTCTTGTGATTGTTTATTGAAGTAGAAATATCTTGGTTTAGCTGTTATGTGAGTTTGTATTACTTGGGCTGTGTTTATGTTTCCTAGTTGAGGTACACTATCGCTCACCATCAAGCTATTGTTTATAAATTTATACGAAGTATTGTCAGTAATTACGAAAGTAAAAAATACACCAATTGACATAGCAAGTAGTGTAAATAAGCCTATTTTTAATTTTGATTTTACATCATATTTCATTTTTTCAATTTTAATAATTATATCAAAATATAATCAATTGTTTTTCTTTCTAAGTCCACTTTTTTAACTTTTATATTTACTTTATCTCCCAGTTTGTAAGTCTTCTTTTTCTTTTGCCCAAAGAGTTCTAGCTTTTTTTCATTGAAAACATAATAGTCATCAGTCATATCTCGCACTCTTATCATTCCTTCGCATTTAGTTTCTATTTCCTCTACATATATACCCCATTCTGATACTCCACTTACAATACCTTTAAACTTCTCTCCAATTCTAAGAGACATATATTCTACTTGCTTGTATTTAATAGAAGCTCTTTCTGCCTCGGTGGCTCTCTTTTCTTGTTCGGAGGATCTCCTTGAAATAATTTCGTATATTCCCACATCACTTGTTTTGCTTGGTGTTTTGTTTTTGTTATTTTGATTTGCTAAATATTCATTCAAGAGTCTGTGAACTATGACATCTGGATAGCGTCTGATAGGGGAGGTGAAATGTGTGTAATCTTTAAAGGCAAGTCCATAGTGCCCTATGTTTTTTGTGGAGTAAATAGCTTTTGCCATAGAGCGTATGACAGCTCGGTGCACAGTGTCTCTTTCGCCAGAGTTTTTAAGATTTGATAAAATTTTATTTATTTGATGTGTAGGGATTACTCCATTTTGTAGAGTTACTTTGTGCCCTAAACTTTTAAGGAAAAAGGCCAAGTCTTCCATTTTTTCTTTGCTTGGTAAGTCGTGCACTCTGTAGATGAAAGGAATTTCTTCGTTGTTTTTAGTGTTTTTAATGTGTTTATTTTCTACTTTACTCTTTTTGTTTTTAGGTGAAAATAGTTCAGCCACTTTTTTATTTGCTAGTAGCATAAATTCTTCTATGAGTCTGTTTGAATCTCCGCGTTCTTTTTTAATTACTTTTAGCGGTACTCCTTTATCGTCTAATACAAATTTCACTTCTTGTTGGTCCAAAGATATTGCTCCGTTTTTAAATCTTTGTGCAGTTAACTTTTTAGCTAAGTCATTTAGTATAGAAAGCTCTTTGTGCAAAATAGTATTTGGTTTTTTAATAGAGATTTCTGCTTCTTCATAAGTAAATCTTTTTTGAGAGTGTATTACAGTACGTCCAAACCAAGATTCGAGAACATCAGCATTTTTGTTTAGTACAAAAACAGCACTCATAGTTAGTCTGTCTTTATCCGGCACCAGAGAACACAAATCATTCGAAAGACTTTCTGGTAGCATTGGTATTGTGCGGTCTACTAAGTACACAGAGGTACCTCTTTTTTGTGCTTCGTCGTCTAAAATATTACCTATTTTTACATAGTTTGATACATCGGCTATATGCACTCCTATTTCATATGTGCCATTTTTTCTTTCTTCAAAAGATATAGCATCATCAAAGTCCTTTGCATCCGCTGGGTCTATCGTAAAGGTAAGACTTTTCCTAAAGTCTCTTCTGTCTCTATAGTCTTCTTCTTGTATGCCTCGTTTTTTAATTTTCTCTCCTTCTTGCTCTACTTCTTGTGGTAACTTTTCAATGAAACCTTTTTCCATTGCGATAGACTCCATTTCTGTATTGTGGTCTCCTGGGCGGCCAAGAACTTTTACAATTTTACCTTCCGGGGCTTTTCGAGGATCGTTCCATAATACTATCTCACCAAAGACCTTGTCTCCGTCTTTGGCGCCATTTAAACCAGAAGAGGGGATAAGAATATCTGTATACATTTTTGCATCATCAGGATTTAAGAAAAATACCTCATTTTCTTTTTCGAGCACGCCAGCGAAACCTATTTTTGCTCTCGAGATAATCTTAGACACTTCGCCACGAGCACGGCCCTCAGTTTTTGGGAATAATAATATCTCTACCATATCTCCGTTTAGGGCAGTGTTTAAGTGTTTGTAGTCTATTTCTATGTCTTCTTTAAAATCTGGTAGTTCTACATATCCTGTGGCTTTGGAAGTAATAGAAATAACACCAGATAGTGTTTTCCCTCCTGTTTTCATATTTTTCATATATTGAGTATATCATACCATATCTGTCTTGACAAGTAGCATAAAGTATGCTATATTTAGGGTATGAAATTAAAGATCGCAACAATTGCTATAGCTTTGTTTTCTGTCTTTTTTATGACACCTGTGAAAGCGGAGGCTTGTGGCTTTTTCTGTTTTGATTTCTCTGTTTCAGGGAGTTATCAGACTTTTACTGTATATGGCACCGGCGGAGGCTACCCTAGTTATGGAGGTTATTTTGATGGTGCTTCATATATGACATATGGTGATTATATAAGTTGCGGATGCTTTTCTACTTATGCTGATTATTTGTATTCTGCAAGTTATATGACTTATGGAGATTATATAACAAATGGCGGATACCTTTCTTATGCTGATTATATTTCTTCTGGGGCTTACTATACTTATGGGGCATATTTTGCAAATGGTGCATATGCAACATTTGGTGACTACAATGCGAATGCAAACTACAGTGCTTATGCTGCTTATTTGACTACTGGTGGATATTTGACTTATGCCGACTTCGCAGCAAACGCTGCTTATTGGGCGAGTGCCGCGTACTGGACAGAAGCGAGTTATGCAGCCAATGCTGCTTACTGGGCACAAGCTGCTTACTTTGCTAATGCTTCTTATGCGGCATATGCAGACTACTTAGCAAATGGAGGATACTTGACTTACGCTGATTACACAACATCGGCTGCGTATTTTGCAAGTGCAGCTTATACAGCACAAGCTGCTTACTTCGCAAATGCTTCTTATGAAGCGTACGCAGCATATCTTGCAAATGGTGGATATTTGACATACGGTGATTATCTAGCGAGTGCGGCTTATGCTGCTACTGGTGACTACACAGCTTATGCTGCTTACTTTACTACAGGTGACTATACAGCTAATGCTTCTTATGCTGCGAATGCTGCGTATACTGCTATTGCTGATTACCTTGCTAATGCCGCATATTTAACAAGTGGAGATTACACTGCAAGTGGAGACTATGCAGCAGCGGGTGACTATACTGCTTCTGGAGATTATACCGCGACAGGTGATTATGCTGCAGCTGGAGACTACACAACACAAGGAGATTACACTGCAAGTGGAGACTATGCAGCAGCGGGTGACTATACTGCTTCTG
>CAYTMO010000013.1:0-2152 GCA_964439045.1 uncultured Candidatus Saccharibacteria bacterium | reverse complement strand
CAGCTGGAGACTACACAACACAAGGAGATTACACTGCAAGTGGAGACTATGCAGCCGCGGGAGACTACACTACTGTTGGAGATTATTTTGCAAACGCAGCTTATCTAACTAGTGGTGATTACGCAGCTAATGCTTCTTATGCCGCTAACGCTGCTTATAATACTACCGGTGATTATACAACTACTGGAGATTATACAAATACAAATCCGAGCTATACAGCAACTGCTGGATATGTAACTTCTGGTGGGTATATAACTACAGCTGGTTATGTTGTACCTGCTTCTTACAATACTAGTGCAGACTATACAACTTCTGGTGTAATTAATACAAATGCTGGATATGTAACTTCTGGTGCTATTGAGGCGCAAGCAGGGTATGTTTTAGAAGGTGGTGCTGAAGCTAGTGGAGGTTTTGAAGCAGCTGGTTAAAATATGAATTACATTTGCCTTTTTGGCAAAGTATGGTAGACTCTTGTATATGTTAAAAATAAGGTTACAAAGAATAGGAAGGAAGAATGATCCAGCTTTCAGAGTGGTTCTAACTGATTCAAAGAACTCCACCAAGAGTGGCAAGTTTTTAGAAATAGTTGGTACTTATAATCCAAAAGCCGGAGTCACAAATTTTAATTCTGATCGCATAAAGCATTGGATGAGTAATGGAGCTAAGCTTTCAGATACTGTGCACAACTTTTTGGTTCACCAAAAAGTAATACCTGGGAAAAAGGTAAATGTGTTGCCAAAGAAAAAACCAACAATGTCTCGAAAGGAGTTGAAAGCAAAAAAGTAATAAGTTATAATTGTTAAGCAGTGAATTTAATAGCTTATACATTTTTTGGTCGTAACACTGCAAGATTAAAAAGTAAATTTATTTGAAAATATGCAACAAGATACAGATAAGGTGTTTCTAGAGTATGTGGTAAAGGCTTTGGTAGATAATCCAAACGATGTAAAGATTGATCGTACTGTGGATGAGATGGGTGTGCTTATTACGCTAACAGTTAATCCTTCTGATATGGGTAAAATCATAGGAAGAATGGGTAATACTGCAAAGGCTATTCGTACATTGCTTCGTATCATTGGTATGAAGAACAATGCTCGAGTTAATCTTAAGATAAATGAACCAGAAGGTGGTACACGTCCAGAAGGTCATTCTATGAGTCCTTCATTAAAGACTGTAGATCAAGCTATGGAAGATTTGAAAGGAATATAAATTTGATTGTGTTTAAAAAGTCCGCGCCTTACCAGGCGCGGACTTTTGTGTTAATGTGTATTTATCGGACGGGCAAGCAATTTTTAAAATGAAGTTCCACATTGTTACAATCTTTCCAAATATTTTTGATTCATACTTAAATGAATCTATTATTGGTCGGGCGATAGAAAAGAAGCTAATTAAAGTAAATTTTTATAATCCACGTGATTTTGTAAAAGATAAAAACGGTAATGGTTTTAAACCTACAGATGACAAGCCTTATGGTGGGGGACCAGGAATGGTTATGAAAGCCGAGCCAATACTAAAAGCCGTAGAAAAAGCCCTTTCAAAAATCAAGGATAAGAAAAAGGTTTTGATAATTAATTTTGTTCCAAGTGCAGAAAAATTCACTACAGATTTCGCCAAAAAAGCTACAAAAAAATATACAGATATTATTCTAATTTGTGGCAGATACGAAGGTATTGATGCGAGGGTGGATAAGATTCTAAAAACTAAAAAGATTTCAATAGGAGATTATGTATTGACTGGTGGAGAGATTCCAGCGATGGTGGTGGTGGATTGTATTTCAAGACAGATAAATGGGGTGCTTGGGAAGTTTGAATCTTTGGAAGAAGAAAGGGTCTCAAGTAGCGAGGTATATACTAGGCCAGAGATTTTGAAATATCCATTTAGTAATGTTAAGAATAAAAAAAGTAAAAATTATAAAGTACCAGAAGTTTTACTTTCTGGCCATAAAGCGAAAATAGATGAATGGAAAAAATCTCATTAATATCCACATAAATTTAATTTGACTGTATTTAAAAATTTGCTAGTATAAAAATATGTTAATAATCAAAAGTAGTATGAATATGATGATGCGTAAGCCTCTTGGGAGACTACTTTTGATTTGTACCATCTAGATTAAATTCTAAATAAAACTACAAAATAAAAGCAGCCTCCGAAG
>CAYTMO010000012.1:0-25841 GCA_964439045.1 uncultured Candidatus Saccharibacteria bacterium | reverse complement strand
CATTATTAGATTAATCTTTGTTGCTTATTTGAAAAATTAAAAAAAAGACATACTAAAGAATTCTTGATTTAGTGTAAAAATAAAAAAGTGATATAATTTACACACAATCTTATGACACAAAAAATAAACGAAGATATCAAAATATACAATGATGCTTTGTCATCAGAAGACAAGAAAATGTGTGATTTATTAGCCAAAGAAATAACTCACAATTTGAAAAACGCAGAAAGTAAAATATGGCACGCTCACCCTGTTTGGTTTTTGGACGGAAACCCTGTTGTTGGGTACAGTAAATTAAAAGGTAATGTAAGGTTGCTTTTTTGGAGTGGGCAATCCTTTGATGAAAAAGATTTACAAAAGGAAGGTAGCTTTAAAGCAGCCGAAATACGGTATACTGAAATTTCTCAAATTAATATAAAAGATTTAAAACGCTGGTTGAAGAAGGCACAAGATATACAATGGGATTATAAAAATATAGTTAAAAGAAAAGGAGTATTAAAATTAATTAAATAATAAATTTATGGATAAAAAACATTACATTTGTTTGGGAGGGTGCAAAGGTGTATCAGAAAACCCTGGTGTGTGTCAGTCCCCAGATTGCAAAGACCACAATCACGAACTAGTAGAATGCAATTGCACTGATGGTAAGCATAATGATTTTAAAAGTACTGAATAAAGTTTGATCTTTATGAGTGAAGAACAAAACAAACCTTGTGTATATTGCACATTACCTGAAATCAAAGCTAGGCTAATTGTTGAGAATGACCTGGTCTGGGCATTTCCTACAAATATTCCTATCACAGAAGGGCATACACTCGTCTCTCCAAAGCGATGTGTTAAAAAACTTGAAGATTTAACCAAAGAAGAAAAGCTAGCAATTTTTGATGTTGCCGAAATAATAATGCGAGCCCTTAGAATTTCTCATAATGCAGAAGGTTTTAATTGTGCTTGGAATCAAGAAAAACTTGCAGGACAGTCTGTCCCACATTTTCATTTACATATTATTCCTAGAAAAGAAGGGGATAGCGGGTTGCTTGGTTATGACCCCCGCAGTATGCTCTATCGCACAGGAGAAAGAGCGCCGACCAAAGAAGAAGACCTTTTGGTTATAAGAGATATGATTCGTAATGTAATTAATAAAAATTCATAAAAGTATGGTAGAAATTAAAACAAAAGTTCCTTACTTGTTTTAATTGTTATTTTAGCAGATACTGTTACTAATGTTGAATAAGTTGAATAAAAGGAATAAATTAATTTTTGGAGGTTGCCTACTCTTGCTTTTAGGGGTTTTGGTATTTCAGTTTAATTTACCTTCAAGTCTAAAAAACCTTATATCTAATACATATCAAAACGCTAGTGTGTATCTACCAGAAGCTGTGAAAGATTCTATTGTACCTCAAGCTCCCAAAACAATTGTATTGCTAGGTAGCGCAGAAATTAGTTATGAAGGTAGTACTATAGGAAGAGGTAAGAATATCGAGCTGGGGGTGGCTCGATTTGATGGTAAGGTAATTATGCCTGGAGAAGAATTTTCTTTTATAAAAAGCTTAGGTAGTGTAAGCAAAGCTCAAGGGTTTAGCGAAGAAAAATCTTTTAAGAACGGAGAAGTGAGCAAAGGCTTAGGTGGTGGGCTTTGCCAAGTTTCTACAACGCTATTTCAAAGTGTTTTAAGTGCTGGTCTGCCTGTCACAGAAAGACACAATCACACATTTGCTGTGCCTTTTTATAAAGTTGGACTTGATGCTACTTATGCGAATCCATATCCCGATTTTAAATTTGTGAATGACACAGGTTACGAAATAACAATAAAAGGAAGAACAGAAAACAATACCGCTATTTTTGAAATTTACGGTGTTTCTGATGGACGAACTTCTTCTTTGAGCGAAGCTGAGATTTACAACCAAACCAAGCTTCCTAAAACAAAATATATAAAAACTTTCAATTTACCTGCAGGAACACAAAAATGTGAAAACACTTCCCAAAAGGGTTATAGTGCAAAAGTTAATTATAATGTGGCATATCCTTCTGGAGAAAATAAAGAGCAAGTATTTACTTCTACTTATCAGCCATTAGAAAGAATTTGCTATGTGGGAGTTTCATCCCCAGAAAATATAGGCTGTACAGATACTACTATCTATAGTCCAGTCACAGGAGCAAAGTGCCAGACTTGGTGATAGGTATCTAAATATGATATTATACTCTTACTCTAGTTTGTAAATTACTTGAGTTTATTAAAATTAATTTAAAAATATAAAATATATGCAAAATAAAATTGTATTAGGTGTTGTGGCGGTTGTTGTATTAATAGCAGGTGGTTATTATTTTGTTTCAAACAAGCAAAATGCAGATTTAATGTTAGTAGAAAATCAAAATACAGCCGAAAATACTGTCCAGAATAATGAAAATACTTCAGATAATGATAGAAAAATATTGAATATTGTCGCTACTGAATCAAAAGCAACTTACCAATTAAACGAAGAATTGCGTGGCACACCAACTCTTGTAGTAGGGAATACAAGTAGCATAAGTGGAAATATTGTGTTAAATACAACAAATCAAAAGATTGAAAGTGGTCAAATAAAATTGGATGCTAGTACCTTTAAGACAGATATTCCAACTCGTGATGAAAATGTAAAAAAATTAATCTTTAAAGCCGACAAAGAAGAAAATAAATACATCGTATTCAATCCAACAAACATAGAACAAACAGAAGGTAGTAATCAAATCAAAGTTACAGGTAATTTAAGTATTTCTGGTGTAAGTAAAACTGTAACCTTTGAAGGTACTACTAGTATGCTTGCTGATGGCGGTATTACTATCGACGCTAGTACAATGCTTGCATATGCTGATTTTGGTCTTGTAATTCCAGATTTCCCATTCTTGGCTAATGTAGATAAAACTGTAAAGTTGAATGTATCTTTGGTTGCAAGATAGTTTTTAGCATACAAATAATGAATGAGGATGTAATTACAATTAAAAATCTGACTAAATCTTTCAAAGAAGTACAGGTACTGAAAGGAATAGATTTGTCTGTAAAACGAGGCACAATGCTTGCTTTGCTCGGGCCAAATGGAGCGGGTAAGACTACTATAGTACGAATACTTAGTACACTTTTAAAACCTGATGGAGGAGAGGTGAGAATAGATGGTTTTGAAGTAGAAAAAAATTCAAAACAAGTGCGTAGTATTATTGGCCTTACTGGACAATATGCAGCTGTAGATGAGCTTTTGACCGGGAGGGATAATCTAGAAATGATGGGGCGACTTTATCATTTGGATAAAAATGAAAGTATTAAACGAGCACAAGAGCTCTTGATTCAGTTTGACCTTGTAGATGCAGCAGAGAAAGCTGTAAAGACTTATTCAGGTGGAATGAAGCGTAGGCTCGATTTGGCAGCTAGTCTAGTTGCAAAACCCCCTATTTTATTTCTAGATGAGCCTACTACAGGACTCGACCCTCGTAGTCGTATGGCGATGTGGGACATAATTGAAAAATTAATGAAAGACGAAGGTGTGACAATACTTCTTACGACTCAGTATCTAGAAGAAGCAGACAAGTTGGCTGATCGTATCGCAGTGCTTGATAATGGCAAGATTATAGCGGAAGGCACAGGAGATGAACTCAAGGCTCAAGTAGGCTCAGAGCGCATCGAAATGGTAGTAGCAGAAGAAAGTGATTTCGATAAAGCATTGGAAATACTAAACAAAGAAAATGAAGGAGTGCACCACTTCAAAGAAGATCGCAGTATCAGTATATCTACAGACGGAAGTGTAAAATCAGTAAAACAAGTTTTAGATCTTTTATATGTTGCGGGAATCGAACTAGATAGTATGTCTGTACACAAGCCCACACTTGATGATGTATTTTTGCATCTTACTGGCAAAGAAGTAAATAAAAATAGTGAGGATAAAAAATAAAATGAAAAAGCAAACAGAAAATATTTATAAGAAAAAAATTGCTAAACATTCCAACTTTTATTGGGTTTTTTCGGATACTTCAGTACTTATTAAGCGTAGCCTTAAACATATCTTTAAAAATATGGACCAGCTTCTTGGGCTCGCTATTCAGCCCATTATGTTTTTGCTTTTGTTTCGTTATGTTTTCGGTGGGGCTATACAGACGGAGAATATGGATTATGTGAATTTTTTAGTTGCTGGTATTTTGGTGCAAATGGCAGCTTTCGGTGCAAACACAACGGCGCTCTCTATAGCCACTGATATGAAAAGGGGGATTATCGACAGATTCAAATCCTTACCAATGGCAAGCTCTGCTGTTATGACTGGGCATGTTGTGGCAGACCTTGTGCGAAATGTATTGTCTTCGATTATTCTTATCGTTGCAGCTTTGTTTGTTGGTTTTAATCCAGTAGCTTCTTTCGCTGACTGGCTTGTTATTTTAGGAATTGTGCTTTTGTTTACTTTTGCTATTTCTTGGATGTCGGCAATTATGGGACTTCTTGCAAAAAGTGTCGAGGCTGTACAATGGATGGGTTTCTTTTTAATTTTTCCGCTTACTTTTGCTTCTGCGGCTTTTGCTCCAACAGAAACTATGCCTAAGGGCTTGCGTATTTTTGCTGAGAATCAACCCGTCACACACGTTATAGAAGCTATTCGAGCACTGATGACGGGTAATCCTACAGGGGACCACATTTGGATTTCTGTAATCTGGTTAGTTGCTATTACACTTATTAGTATGCCAATAGCAAGCTATTTGTTCCGTAAGAGTCAATTACAATAAAAATAGATTGCAAAAGTCTGAGATTTATATGAACACACTATATGTATATTTAAAAAAATATTGGAAACTTTGCTTGGGTGTTTTAGCCTTGGCTACAGTGAACCAGGTTTTCTCTCTTATCGATCCACTTATTTTCAGGCACATTATTGATGATTATGCCACACGACCTGAAAGTTATACTAGTGCAGAATTTTTCAGAGGGGTAATCAATCTTCTTTTACTTGCTATTGGTATAGTGTTTGTTTCTCGTGTTGCCAAAAATTTTCAAGATTACTATTTGAATATGGTTACCCAGCGTGCAGGCTCTGATATGTATCAAGACGGGGTAAAGCATTCTTTAGAATTACCATATGAAGTTTTCGAAGACCAAAGAAGCGGTGAAACATTAGGAATACTACAGAAAGCTCGCGCAGATGCTGAAAAATATTTAGGACTACTTATAAATGTAGTCTTTGTATCTATTATTGGTTTTATTTTTGTTTCTATTTATGCGGCAACTTTGTACTGGGCTATAGCTGTAGTGTACGCAATGACTATTCCTATTATAGGTGGGCTTAGTTATATTCTTACAAAAAGATTAAAAAAAGTACAAAAAGAAATAGTTGGAGAGACTACGATGCTTGCTGGTTCTACTACAGAATCTTTAAGAAATATTGAATTGGTTAAAAGCTTAGGTCTTGCTAATCAAGAAATAAACCGATTGAATTCGACTACAAATAAAATACTAAAACTAGAATTAAAGAAATTGCGATACATCCGTAGTATTAGTTTCGTACAAGGTACGATGATAAACCTAATCCGCAATTTAATTTTATTATTCTTGCTCTATTTAGTTTTCAAACAAATCATAACCTTCGGTCAATTCTTTGCGCTTTATATTTATTCTTTCTTTGTTTTTGGACCACTTCAAGAAGTAGGCAGTGTTATTACTGCGCATAGAGAAGCTGAAGTGTCTATGCAAAAGTTTAACGATATTATTAATATACCCAAAGAGGTTAATGCTCAAAATCCAACATCGCTTGGTGTTGTAAATAATTTATCTTTCAAAGATGTAGATTTTAAGTATAAAAGCACCAATAGCAATTCGCTTGAGAATATATCTTTTAGTTTAGATAAAGGCGAGACTGTGGCTTTCGTAGGGCCTTCTGGCGCAGGGAAGACAAGTCTAGTTAAGCTCTTGGTTGGTTTGTATAAGCCTGTTTCTGGAAATATATTTTATAATAATATCCCTTCTGACAAAATAAACTTAGATGAATTACGATCCCAGATTGGTTTCGTGACTCAAGACACTCAGCTCTTTGCAGGTACTATTAGAGAGAATTTACTTTTTGTAAACCCAAATGCAACAGATGAAGAAATGCTTGAAGTAATGCACAAGAGTGCTTCTGATGGCTTGCTTATGAGGGCTGAAAAAGGTCTGGATACTGTAATAGGCGAAGGCGGGGTAAAGATTTCGGGTGGCGAAAAACAAAGACTCTCTATTGCTCGAGCCTTGCTCCGCAAGCCGTCTATTCTTGTTTTTGATGAAGCGACTTCATCGCTTGACTCAATAACCGAAGAAGAAATCACCAAAACAGTTAAGAATATTTCCGGCGAAGAAATGCACCTCACTATACTTATAGCGCATAGACTCTCGACCATAATGCACGCAGATCGTATTTATGTATTAGAAAAAGGTAAGATAAGCGAGCAAGGCACCCATAATGAACTTTTAGAACAAAAGGGTCTTTATTATGCTATGTGGCGTCAACAAGTAGGGGAAAGGAATTAGTTGTTGCAAAAAAACACCAGTCAAAATTGACTGGTGTTTTTTTAAATCTAGATAAAAAGCAATTACTTAACTTTCTAGATTCTACTTGTCATAAATCTAGCTTCTCCGAAAGTTTGTTCATTACCTTTTGAATCTGCTGATTTTATTATGAAGCTGTAGATACTTTCTGCTGTCAAACCAGAAAGACTGACAGAATGTTCTGTTACCAAAGAATTATTTGATACAGAAAGTGTACTACTTGCACCTATGTCTATAGGTGTAGTTTTAGAATAAAACACCTTAGAAGTTGCCGGTTCATCTGTTGTCCAACGGATAGTACCTGTGTTAGCACTTGTTTCCATTCTTAGATTGTATATTTTAGGAGCAGTTGTGTCAGCAGTGGTCACAGGAGGAGTGGTTGTATTAGGTGCTGCTGGAGTTGTGAAAGATATTTGAGTTGATAGAGTTTTGCCACCTTTATTTACTGATCCAACAATTACATAATAAGTAGTATTTGGGGTCAATTTGTGTAATTTTATTTTATGCTTTGTTTTCTTGTCACTTTTCCATTCTTTTGGATTCTCTGAAGTAGAAACAGGTGAAGTCGTGCTGTACCATACTAGAGATCTTGCTTTCCTGTCAGTATTCCAAGATATAGTCGCTTTTGTTGGATGGTCCGATGTTACGACTAAGTTACTTATAACTGGAGCTTGGTTTGTATTTATGTGAGTAGCAGCATTTACTCGTCTAGTAAAAGGATTGAATTTGCTAAAAAACGAACTGTTGAAATTTACTTCAGACTTTATGCTTTTTTCAAACTCATATTCATTGTATTCTTTGTTATCTTTTGCGAAACTTGCATATGGAGCAGAAAGTAATGTGACTGCAACCAATGATCCTGCAATAAACGGTTTTAATTTTTTCATATATTTATTTGATACACCTAAGTTTTATACCTAGGCATTTAATTAATAAACTAATAATTTTGTTGAGCTTGTCTCAACTGCGACATATGAATAGACGGTTCCTGTTTTAATTTCTTACATAGACATATTTCTTTTTCTGTTGTATTTTGAATAAAGGCGTTATTAGTAAGAAATTAGGTTATAATGCGTCTTGATATATGAAAACTGATATTGAAAATAATTTTGAAGATATATACAAAGAAAATACTGATGCCGTATTCCGATTTTGTTTAACACGGGTCTCTAATCGCGAGCAAGCGTTAGACATTACCCAGGAGACATTTTTGAGAGTGTGGCAGAGCCTTTCTAAAGGAGAGACCGTGTTGAATATGAAAGGTTTTCTTTTTACTATAGCTCACAGGCTTATTATAGATTGGTATCGAAAGAAAAAAAGTGTGTCTTTAGAAAAAATTATGTATCAAGATAAAGAAGTAGAATACGATGTACCAGATGAGAAAACATTAGGAGAAGAAATTTCTCTAGGAGCAGAGGGTCGTTACCTAATAGGCAAGATCAAAGAACTGACTCCTAATGCCCAGCAACCAGTATATCTGCGCTTCGTAGAAGGCTTATCGCCAAAAGAGATAGGGGATATTTTAGGGATATCAGCGAATGCCGCTTCTGTGAGACTTAATCGAGGATTGCTAGAATTACGCAAAAAAACAGGATATGATATTAGTGAAAATATTTAACCAATAAAGAAATGCAAGACAAAAAAATAAAAAATGCAATAGAAGAAATAAAAAGCATCAAAATGACTGATGAAGAAAAGAGTATTATGCTTAAAAATATTTTGAATACTCAATTTTCTCAAAAAACAGAAAAGCCTGTTAAGAGCCCGTATCTAAAGTTTTATTTTTTAAATTTTAAAAGTACTCATTTGCTTCGTTTTGCAATTATTTTTGGTTTTGTGATTATTGGGGCAGGGGGTGTTACGGCAGCTTCTCATAATAGTTTACCAGGAAGCACTCTGTATGCAATAAAAGTAAAAATAGTAGAACCCATTAATGGTGCTTTTATGCTATCCCCAGAGAAACAAGCAAAATACGAAATAAATCTAGCTACAGAGCGTTTAGCAGAAGCACAAGCATTACTATCGCAAGGAAACCTTGATGAAAAGAAAGAGAAGCAATTAGATATGTTGCTCAGCACTCATACTGAAGCTTTCAATGAATCTTTAAATAAAATCAGGAAAAATAATCCAGAAAAAGAAGATACTGAATTTGTCACAAACTTCCAAGCGGAAATGAACGCCAGGTCTAGAGTGATTGATTTGATAAAAGAAAATAACAAAGAAAACAGTTCTGAGTTTACAAAAAAGGCTAGAGATAACGCAGCCAAGATTCGTGATTCTAAAAAAAATATAAACAAAAACCACACACCTGAAGAGTATAAAAAAAGAAAAGATAGGGTTAAGTCATTAGTAGAGAAAGCGAGTATTGAAATAAATCAGACAGATTCTACTAATACTCCGACTTCCAAAATACAAGAGAGGATAGTTGAAGACAAGCGGAATACGCTTTCCCAAGCGAAAGAGCTTTTAAAGCAAGCAGAAGAGGAAGATCAAAAAGGTGAGTCTCAGAATGCGTATTCTAGCTTGTTAGATTCTGAAAGCTTGATTAAAGAAGTGGATGTGTTGTTTAAAACAGAACTAGAATTAAAAAGAGGCAAGCTTGGATTGTAAGAAGTGTCTATAAATGGTATTATGTGTTTATGAATGAAAATCAAGATTCGAATAGTTTAAATAATAATAAAGATTTATTGGGTCCTAAAAGTGTTCTAAATATAGAAGCACAGAAAGAATTGATAAATCACACTTTTAAAGAAAGCAGGAAAAATATGATGAAAATCTTTCTTGCAATTTTTCCTATTATGATGGGTTTTGTTCTGCTTATGGTATTGACTATCTTGTACTTTACTGGAACATTAAGCCAGTTATCTAATTAAAATGTTTAAAAATAAATCCACAAAAATATTAATAGTGGTAGTTCTCCTGTTATGTGTTTTTTATGTTGGATATTATTTTGGTAATAAAAATGAAGTTGCAGATATTGAGGGTATAAATGAAAACACTGAAGAGAAGCAAGAAGTACCTGTTCTGATAAATTTTAAAGAAATTAAAGAAGAGAATTTTGAAGGCACTGTGCCAGAGATTGTGGGCGAGAATACTGTAGCAAATGAAGCTCGAACTTTCGTGGCAAAAGTGGTGGAAGAATTTCGAACTCAATCAAATAAAGATGTGCCAGAGATGCGCAAGCAATTCGGGCAAGACAACCCATCTTCGAACTATTCTATAAATATAGATGCAAAATATAAAAAAAGCTCAAAAACAGAATCAATAGTTTTGAGTATTTATACATATACTGGTGGAGCACACGGGACGAGTTCGTATAAAGTTTTTAATACTTCCAATGCAACAGGCAAAGAGCTTTCGCTTACTGATATTTTACAAACAGGTAAAGAGGATGCTTTCGTAGAATTAATAAAAAGAGAACTATATAACTGGAAATCCAATGATATGGACAGTAGTATGTTTTTTACTGATGCTGTAGAGGAATTAAATTTTGAATTTTTTACAAATTGGTCACTCGATGATGAAAACTTTGTTGTCTATTTCAATCAATACGATATAGGTCCAGGAGTCTTAGGTCAAATAGCTTTCCCTATACCTTTAGAAAAAGTAAAAAGCTTTTTGAATACTGAATTTAAATAAAAAAGAGCCTCAAGCAAGAAGGGATTCCGCTAGGCTCTTAAATTAGGGATTTAGCCAAAAAAAATGACTAAAATCCCCATAACTCCTACTCCCATTACAAATAGGAGCATAAGAGTTTCCAGGCTTACGCCTGATTTTTTTTGCTTTTTCATGTTGCTATGATTTGTCCGTATAGTAACACATACTTGACTTATTTGTCAAATTTAAAGTACAAAAAATCCGAGTAGGACGGCTGTGAGGTTTATTATGCCGTGGGCGATGCTGACTAGGAGGAGGTTAGGGTATTTCATATAAATCCAAGCGAAAGCAATACCTCCTACGAATGACACAGGTATCATTATAGCTAAGTCTGGATAAATCAAATGAATAAGGGTAAAAAGGACAGTATTAACGAAAATAATCTGATATTTTTTATTCAATAACATTTTTAACCTAGGTATTAGAAAAGAACGAAATGCGAACTCTTGAAAAAAAGAAATAGGGAGGAATAGTATGAGATGCTTAATTATAATTTCTGTGGTCTTTTCGTATTTAATATCAAAGATATATGCAGTAGCAAAAAGCACAATAAGGCTTAAAGCTGTAAATACACAATAAGGAATCAGAGATTTCATAAGGTTATCCGATCTTAATCCCATATCTTGATAGCTCCATTTTTCGTGACGAACAATACCATAAATCAAAAGTGCGCTTAAGCACAAGAAGAATAGCCGCCAATTGGAAGCAACTACTTCGTAATAGAGCAAATAAACAGGAAGTACAAATATTAAGAAAATCTGTACCCACATCAATCTTTTAGAAACTGGTCTCATGAAATAATTCTAACATATGGATATTTAAATTTATAATGTTGTGTTATAGTCATAAAATGAATCCGCAAAATACAAAATACGATTATGATGTAATAGTGATAGGTGGCGGAGCAGCCGGTATGATGGCCGTAGCTAGAGCAAAAGAACTAGGCAAAAAGGTATTATTGCTTGAGAAAAACGCAAAGCTTGGCGAAAAGCTCAAGATCACTGGTGGTGGCAGATGCAATATCACAAATGCAGAATTTGACATAAGACAATTGTTAAAAAATTATGGTAAAGCTGAGAGTTTTTTGTATTCTCCTTTTTCACAATTTGGTAATAAAGAAACTTTTGAATTTTTTGAAAAGCTCAATCTGCCTCTAGTAATCCAAGCCCGCAAAAGAGCCTTCCCTCATACAGAAAAAGCCTATGATGTATTTCGAGTATTAGACCAGTATATAAAAGGTAAAGACATAACCATTAAAACGAATTCCGAAGTTACAAAATTTCTCACAGAGAAAAATAAAATTACAGGGGTGAAAGTGGGGAACACTGTGTACACTGCGAAATCTTATATTTTGGCAACTGGTGGAATGTCTCATCCGGAGACTGGCTCGACTGGGGACGGCTTCAAGTGGTTAAGAGACTTAGGGCATACAGTAAAGGCTCCTACGCCTACTATAGTGCCATTGGCGGTGAAAGAATCTTGGGTCAAAAATCTATCCGGTGTAAGCCTTTCATTTATGAAAATTACTTTTTATCTTGAAGGTGTAAAGAAGTTTTCTAAAACTGGCAAGCTCCTCTTTACTCATTTTGGTATTTCGGGGCCATTAATACTTAATTCTGCTGGAAAAGTAAACGATTTGTTGTATGAAGGTGGAGTCACTGCAAAAATTGACACATATCCAGACACAAATGAAGGAGATCTTGAGAAAAAAATAATAAAAGTCTTTGATGAGAATAAAAATAAAATGTTTAAAAATGTGCTAGATGAAATAGTTCCTCACGGGACAATACCTGCTTTTTTATCTATATTAAAAGACATAAGTCCAGATACTAAAGTGCATAGTATTACAAAAGAAAATAGAAAAAGTATGGTGAGCCTGCTTAAAGCATTGCCTATTACTATAACTCACCTTATGGGTTTCGATAGGTCAGTGGTTGCGGACGGAGGTGTAAGCTTGGAAGAAATTGAAATGAAAACAATGCAATCAAAAGTAATCCCAAATCTTTATATAGTAGGAGACCTGCTCCATATCAACAGACCAAGTGGAGGATATTCTTTGCAAATATGTTGGACATCTGGATATATAGCAGGGAATAAAGCTTAAATAGTGATATGTATTTATAAAATAATTAAAATATTTTTTACTTTACCACTATCGTCTTGATATTAGTAAATTCTCTTATGCCGTGTGAGCTCATTTCTCGTCCATAGCCAGAACGCTTCGATCCACCAAAAGGAAGACGTGGGTCCGACGCCACTGTACTGTTGATAGCTACTGTACCTACTACTAATTTCTCGCTTATTATCTTTGCTATTTTTATATTCTTAGTCCAAACAGATCCAGCTAATCCATACACGTGGTCATTCGCCAAGATGAGTGCTTCTTTCCAATTTTTTGCTTTTATGAGAGATATAACTGGGCCAAAGATTTCTTCTGTAAATGCTGGGTTTTTTTTAGAAACATTATCAAGTAATGTTGGTTCATAAAAATATCCAATACCAGGAATTTTCTTTCCACCTTTTACTATGCGTGCTCCTTTTTCAATAGATCTTTTTATTTGGTCATCGAGCTCTTCTCGTATATCTTCTCTTGCAAGAGGTCCTAGTGTTGTAGTCTTGTCCATTGGGTCGCCAATTTTTATCATATCAAGTTCTCGGATAAACATATCACGCACCTTTCCATATACTTTCTCCTCTATAATAAATCTCTTTGGAGAATTACATACTTGCCCAGCATTGCTCATACGAGCTTTCACCCCTTCTTTTACGGCCTTTTCCAAGTCAGCATCTTTCAAAATAATATATGGGTCAGCACCGCCGAGTTCAAGTACACTTTTAGTAATATATTTTCCTGCTAAAGCTCCGACTTCACTTCCGGCTTTTTCACTTCCGGTTAATATAACCATTTGCACACTGTCATTCTTGATTATACTTTCTATATCTTTTGATTCTACGAAAAGTGTCTGAAATACATTTTTCGGTATTCCTGCATCACGAATTATTTTTTCTATAAGGAGAGCAGATTGAGGCACATTTGAAGCGTGTTTCAATATGCAAGCGTTTCCAGCAAGTAATGCAAGGGTAGCAAATCTAAACACTTGCCAAAGAGGGAAGTTCCAAGGCATTATAGCTAACACTATTCCAAGTGGCTCATAAGAGACATAACTTTCTTTTGCTTCTGTTTCTATGTGTTCATTTTTTAAAAATCTTGGTCCGTGCTCCGCTATGTATTCTGCATTCCAAGCAGACTTTTCTATTTCAGCAATAGCTTGCGATATTGGCTTACCCATTTCCCTTGTTACTATTTTCGCATATTCTTCTTTATTTTCTCGGAGGAGCTTTGCAATTTTTTTAATATAAATAACTCTTTTTTGGATTGGTATGTCTCTCCAAAGCTGGTAAGCTTTTTCGGCATTTCTTACATTTTTTTGAATTTGAGCTTGATTAATAGAAGTGAAGATTTTTTCTACTTTTTCTGTAAAAGGATTTTTTGTTTGTATTGGCATATTTTATATGATACCATATATTTATATGTTAAAAGAGTTTAAGCAGTTTTTATTAAGAGGGAATGTAGTTGATTTGGCAGTCGGTGTGGTCATTGGTGCCGCTTTTGGTACTGTAGTGTCTGCATTGGTTTCCGACTTGCTTACCCCATTGGTCTCGGCAGTAGCGAAGCTTCCAGATTTCAGTTCTCTTTCATTTACTATTAATGAATCAAAGTTTATGTATGGACATTTTATTAATGCCTTAATTTCTTTTATTTTGGTTGCAGCGGCTATATTTTTCTTTATCGTTAAACCTATGAATATTCTAATAGCTCGTTCAAAGAAAGACGCTCCTACAGATCCAACAAATAAAAAATGTAAAGAATGTTTATCTGAAATTCCAATAGAAGCAAAAAGATGTTCACATTGTACACAATTAGTTGTTTAAATTAAAATAAAATATTTTCATTATAATATAAATTACATATGCCTAACCTGAATATCAACTCAAAGATTAAATTAAGCAACGGAATAGAGATGCCAATTATCGGCTTGGGTGTATACAAAACAGAAGAAGGGGAAGAAGTTCAAAATGCAGTAAAATACGCATTAGATGCAGGATATAGAATGATAGATACTGCTAAAAAATACGGCAATGAAGAAGGGGTAGGTAAGATATTAAAAAATTATGGACTCTTAAGAGAAGAGTTTTTTGTTACTACGAAACTCTGGAATGGTGATCAGGGCTACGAAAGCACATTGAAAGCAATATATGAATCTTTGAAAAAATTAGATTTATCTTATGTGGATTTGTATTTAGTTCACTGGCCTACTGCTAGTGATGATACAACTAAAAGTTTCAACAAAAGAGAAGAAACTTGGCGTGCAATGGAAGAAATATACAAATCAGGGAAAGCAAAAGCTATTGGAGTTTCTAATTACACTATTAAACACTTAGAAGAAATGAAGGATTACGCACTCATAATGCCTATGGTAAACCAAGTAGAATTCCATCCATTTTTATATCAAGAAAAGTTAATGAATTATTGCAAGCAGCACAATATTGTCCTCGAAGCTTATAGTCCTCTTGCGAAAGGGAAGAGAATGGAAGATAGAAATTTGATGAGTATTGCCGAAAAACATAAAAAAACCGTAGCAGAAATTATGATTCGCTGGAGTTTGCAACACGGCAATGTAGTAATCCCCAAATCTACTCACAAAGAACGGATAATAGAAAACATAAATGTATTTGATTTTGAATTAGATCAAGAAGATATGAAGCTCATAGACTCATTGGACGAAAATATGCGCGTCGCCCCAGATCCTACGAATTTGCTGTAATTTCTTAAATTTGAAATAAACTCTAAAAAGAAGTACTATGTATGTATGCTTTTTAGTTTGGTAAAAGTTTTTATTCCGATGATCTCGGCCTTTTTTTTAGGGTTGTTTTTTACCCCTATTGCAACTCACTTTTTTTATAAATACAAAATGTGGAAAAGGTATTCCAGGAATGAAAATGTCACAGCCACAGACTTCCATAAAATCCACAATGAAAAGGAGGAGCTACGCACTCCAAGAGTAGGTGGAATAATAATATGGTTTCCTGTAGTGTTGGTGGTTTCATTTTTTTATTTTCTTTCTTTGGCGATACCTACTGAGGACACCTTGAAGATGAACTTTTTAAGCCGAAATCAGACTCTAATACCATTCTTTACTTTGATTCTCGGTTCTATTATAGGGCTTTGGGATGATTTAATTCAAATATATGGCAATGGAAAATTTGCTCGTGATGATGTGTCTTGGCGTAAATGGAAAGTGTTTCTTATTACCTGTATTTCACTTCTGATTGGTTGTTGGTTTTTTTATAAACTTGGAATGAATTCAATACACATTCCTTTCGGGGGAGAATTCTACTTAGGGATTTTAATTATACCTATATTTATTATTGTATCTTTAGCCACTTTCTCTGGAGGAGTAATAGACGGCATAGACGGATTGGCTGGAGGAGTTTTCGCTACTATTTTTGCTGCATATTCTGTAATTGCATTTCAAAATAATCAAATAGACATAGCAGCATTTTCGGCTGTAATTACAGGTGGTATACTTGCTTTCTTGTGGTTTAATATTCCTCCTGCTAGATTTTATATGGGGGAGACTGGTGTAATGGGGCTTGCTATAACCCTTGCTACTTTGGCTTTCTTAACAAACTCGGTTTTAATTCTGCCTATCGTTGCTATTATGCTTGTACTTAGTTCTGGTTCAGTGATACTTCAAAAACTTTCTAAAAAATTACGAAATGGTAAAAGACTTTTCAAAATTGCACCGCTTCATCATCACTTCGAAGCGCTCGGCTGGCCAACTTACAAAGTCACGATGCGCTACTGGGTCATTTCTATAATTTTTGCAATTATTGGTGTAATCTTATTCGCTATCAGTTAGACTTTTTAAATATTTAAATTTAATGGTAGAAAAAATAAAAACTATAGCAAAAATTAAAGGGAAGAGAGTAGATAAGTTTTTTTTAACTGTCGTTTTAATTCTAATGGTGCTTGGCACAGCTGTTTTTATCTCTGCTTCTTTGGGAGTTTTAGTAAAAAATCAAAAAGTTTTCTATGGAGTGCTTTTTAGTCAATTGTTTCTGGGACTAGGCTTAGGACTATTAGGAATGTATATTGCCTTAAAAATTAATTATAAATTTTGGCGTAAATACGCATTATTTATTTTTCTTGGGGCTATATTTTTGACAGCGGCAGTATTTATCCCTCAGTTAGGCTGGAGCCACGGAGGAGCACAAAGATGGATAAAATTGGGTCCTGTTTCTTTTCAGCCAGTGGAAATATTGAAATTTAGTTTCATTATATATTTCGCAGCTTGGCTTTCGTGGGCAAAGCACCGAGTAAAGGATTTCAAATTCGGAATTTTGCCTTTTGCAATAATGCTCGCAATAATTGCTTTTATCTTATTAAAACAACCTGACACAAAAAGCTTCATACTTATTACATTCACCGGATTATCTATGCTTTTTATTTCTGGAGTACCAATGAAATATATATTTGGCTTGGGTGCTAGTGCGTTGGTATTACTCGCTACTCTCGTTTACTTCACTCCATATTTACAAGAAAGAGTGCAGACTTTTATAGACCCTTCTGTTGATGCAAAAGGTTCTTCGTACCAAATCCAACAATCTATGATAGCACTTGGATCTGGGTCAATATTTGGTAGGGGATATGGGCAAAGCATACAGAAAGTCACATACTTACCAGAGCCACAAGGAGACTCTATTTTTGCCGTACTCGGAGAAGAATTTGGGTTTTTGGGTACCGTAACTACTATTTTGTTGTATGTTGTTTTTGCTTTGCGAGGGCTAAAAATAGCGAACAATTCTCCAGATTTATTCAGTAGACTTTTGGTCTCTGGAATTGTTATACTGATTACGGCACAGTCATTTATGAATATTGCGTCCATCATCGGAGTCTTTCCACTGACAGGAGTGCCACTTCCTTTTATGAGTCACGGTGGAACTTCGCTTATGATATATCTAGTAGCCATAGGTATCGTGCTTCAAATATCAAAATTTCAAAAGAAGGTATAAATAATTTATGAAAATAGTCTTTACAGGGGGAGGAACAGGTGGGCATTTTTACCCAATTATCGCTGTTGCTCAAAAGGTAAACAAAATAATAGACGAAGATAAAATAGTGGGGGCTAAGCTCTATTATGTTTCTGATAGTCCTTATGACAAAGAGGCCTTGTTTGAAACTGGATTAATTTACGAACAAGTAAACGCTGGCAAAATGCGAGTTTATTTTTCTATTAGAAACTTTTTCGATATGTTTAAAACTTTTATAGGTGTGGTAAGTGCGATTTTTAAAATTTTTTCTATTTATCCTGATGTTGTTTTTGGTAAGGGTGGATATGCTAGTTTCCCTGTCGTGCTCGCAGCTCGTATATTGCGTATTCCTGTAGTTATCCACGAGTCAGACTCTGCTCCTGGTAGAGTCAATAAATGGGCTGGACGTTTCGCAAAGCGAATAGCTGTGTCTTATAAAGACGCTGCAGAATTTTTCCCCAAAGATAAAGTAGCTTGGACAGGGCAACCAGTACGAAGCGAAATAGAACATTCTGGAAACAAAGAAAAAGGATTAGATTATTATAAACTCGACCCTAATTTGCCAGTAATTTTAATAATTGGTGGATCGCTCGGAGCAGAACTCATAAACAATATTGTAGTAGACGCATTGCCAAAGTTGTTATCGAAATATCAAGTTATACATCAGACAGGCGTTAGAAATTTCAAAACAGTAAAAGGTCAAGCCGATGTGGTGCTACTCGACAACGAATTCAAAGCAAGATACACACCAATAGCCTTCTTGAATCCTTTGCAAATGAATATGGCCACATCAGTAGCGAGTCTTATTGTCTCAAGAGCAGGATCTTTTATTTTTGAAATTGCTTCTTGGGGCATACCTTCTATTTTAATTCCTATAACAAATACAAATTTAGACCATCAAAAAAAGAATGCCTTTTCTTATGCTCGTGCAGGGGGGTGTAGTGTGATAGAAGAAATGAATATGACACCAAATATTTTAAATTCAGAAATTGATAGAATCTTGGAAGATAAAAAAATGTATGAGCATATGTCCCAATCTGCAAAAGCTTTCTACAAGCCAGATGCCGCTTATAAAATCGCTCGAGAGATAGTAAATATATCACTCGGTCACGAAAACTAAATACTAAAAAAATAAAAACACTAAAATAGTGGCCACTATAGCAGAAAAAATAACATCCTGTATGTGCTCCTTTTTTTCTTCAGAAGTAGAAGATCTATAAAGCCAAACTGGCAGACCAAATATTGCTACTAGTATCTCTTGGAATATCATTTTTGTATTTTACAAAAGCATTTTAAAAATGCAAGTCTTTAATTTACTCTTAAGTCATAAAAATGCTAAAATAGCCTTATATGGAAAATACAGAAAATAAAAAAGTTGTAACAAGGTTTGCCCCTAGTCCTACAGGCTTTATGCACGTGGGTAACGTACGTTCTGCTTTATTTGCTTGGCTTTGGACTCGTAAAAATAAGGGAACTTTTATCTTAAGAATAGAAGATACAGATAAAGGTAGAGAAGTAGAAGGCTCCATTGAACATATCTTAGAAACCCTTAACTGGCTAGGGATAGATTACGATGAAGGCCCTAAGGTTCAAGGCCCACATTCTCCTTATTTGCAATCAGAACGGCTGGATTTGTATAAAAAGTATGCTCAAATCCTGATAGACAAAGGTTTTGCTTATCCTGACCCATACACAGAAGATGAAATAGAATCTTTTAGAAAAAAAGCGGAAGAAGAAAAAAGACCATTTTTATATAGAGAACATAGACCAGAAAAGTTTGATACTTGGGATGGTACAAAGCCACTCCGATTTAAAATTCCTGAAATAAAAAGTTATCATTGGAATGATATTGTTTTTGGTGATTTGTCCGCCGGCCCTGAAGCATTGGATGATTTCATTATGATAAAAAGTGATGGGTACCCTACATACAACTTTGCCCATATTGTAGATGACATTGAGATGGGCATAACTTTAGTTATGCGAGGGCAAGAATATATTTCTTCTACTCCGAAGTTTCTAGCTGTATATGAAGTATTAGGCATCAAGCCTCCGCTTTATGCTTGTCTTCCACACATAATGGCTCCAGGTGGCAAGAAAAAGCTTGGCAAAAGAGACGGTGCAAAGGATATTCTAGATTATAAAAAAGAAGGTTATTTACCGGATGCAATGATAAACTTTTTAGCACTTTTGGGATGGAATCCAGGTGGTGAAAAAGAAATATTTACCAGAGAACAATTAATAGAAATTTTCGACATATTTAGAATCCAAAATTCCGGCGCGCAAATGAATTTAGAAAAATTGGACTGGATGAACAAAGAGCATATTAAACTTTTACCTCAAGAAGAAATAGAAAAAAATATTTTGGAATGGTTGCCAGAGGATATGAAGAATATAAAACTAATTCCAGTAATACAAGACAGAATTTCAAAATGGAGCGATGTAAAAATTATGGCAGAGGCAGGGGAGTTGAATCTGTATTTTAAAACACCCGAATACTCGATAGAAAAGTTAATTTTCAAAAACACTTCTTTAGAGGAAACAAAAGAAAATTTAAAGCAGGCACTAGATAGCTTAGAGCAAATACCCGAAAACGACTTCAATTTAGAAAACATAAAAATTTCCCTTATGTCAATAGCTGACAAATTAGAGAGTAGGGGAGCACTGCTTCATCCTGTGCGCTATGCCTTGTCTGGACAAGACAAATCGCCAGACCCTTTTATTATTGCGTCCATAATAGGTAAAAATGAAACATTATCCAGACTACAAAAAGCAATTTAATTTACTGATTAAATCTTATGGTTTATTTCTAATATTAGGTATTTATATATTTATACCTATGTTTTTTTCTAATGCACAAACAGCGGAAGAGGTACAAAACAAAATACAAGAAAGGAATTCCGACATAGAAAGACTCGAGCAAGAGATAGCAAACTATCAAAAAGAATTGGTAAGTGTGGGTAAACAAAAAAATACTTTAAGCTCAGTTTTGAGAGAATTAGATTTAACTCGTAAAAAATTGGTAGCAGATATAAACCTCACAGAAATAAAAATAATCAAAAAGAATATCGAAATACAAGGATTAAGCTCTGAAATTGGATTAAAAGAAAATTCAATATCGAACAACACAAGAGCACTCAGTTTAGATATTAAAAAGATTTACGAATTAGAACAAGAAAGCTTGCCTGAGATATTGCTACAAACGCAAGATTTAACCACTATTTGGAACGATGTGGACAATATGGCAACATTGCGAGAAGCTATTTTGGCCAAAATAAATAATTTAAAAGAAATAAAAGGGAACTTAGAAGTTACAAAAACTAGCACGGAATCTGTAAAAGAAGAATTATTGAATTTAAAATCAAAACTCGCTGATGAGAAAAAGATCATAGAACAAAATGCAAATCAGAAAAACAAACTCTTAAAAGATACTAAGAATAGCGAATCGGCTTATCAAAAACTCTTAAAAGATAGAATTGCAAAAAAGGATGCACTAGAAAAAGAAGTTAGAGATTATGAATCTCAATTAAAGTTTATTCTTGATCCGTCTACACTACCTTCCGGTGGGGTGCTTAGTTGGCCACTTGATAACATCTATGTAACTCAGCTTTTCGGCAAAACTAGCTCTTCTAAGAGGTTGTATTCATCAGGAAGCCATAGTGGAGTGGACTTCCGAGCTTCTGTAGGTACTCCAGTCAAGGCTATGTCTGACGGTGTGGTAATAGGCTTTGGGGATACAGATGCTACTTGTGCGGGTGCATCTTTCGGCAAATGGGTGCTTATAGAGTACAACAATGGCCTCTCTAGCGCTTATGGGCATTTATCTCTAGTTAAGGCTTATGAAGGTCAAAAGGTGTCTAGGGGTGATATTGTAGCTTATAGTGGCAATACTGGGCATACCACAGGCCCTCATTTACACGTTACAATCTATGCTTCAAGCGCAGTTAGTGTAAAGACCCTGCCTAGTAAGTCCTGCGCTGGCAAGACTTTGACTCAACCAATAGCTGCTACAAATGCGTATTTGGATCCAATGATATATTTACCAGTTTACAAGCAATAATAACTTTAGTAATATTATTTATATGCCGAAAGAAACAGGGGGAGGAATGAATCGACGTGATTTTATAAGAAATACTTCTACGATTGTTGGTGGACTGGTAGCAGGTAGTCTACCTTTTTTAACTGGATGCGAAGACCCTAATAACAAAGAAAACCTAGAAAAACAAAAACAATTTGAATTACCTGAAATATCAGGAGAAGAGTTGAGTCGTGAAGAAATAGATATTTGGTTTGATAATTTAGCAGAAAAAGAAAAAAAGGAGTTAGAAGTTTGTTTAACTCAGTACTACAAAATTTATAACCTTTTTTCCAAAAATTGTTCAAAAATAAATAATGAAATAGATTTTGACATACCTATAAATACAAATATGGATGAGAAGACACTAAAATATAGACTTTTGGGGATGTATGCTGTGTATTGGAAAGATTTTGAATATGAACAAGCTGAAAAAGAAAAAGCTCGAGCAGTATTTAGAGAAGGGAAGATTGTCTACAATTTAGACCCTAAAAAGGTTAAGTTTAAACAAAATATGATAACTGAGTACTCTTTGTTTAGCCCAGATTCAAACATGCGTGGTAGTGCTAATTTTATTGTGCATATTGCTGAACTTTCTCATTCTGTAGAAATTACAATTGATAAAGATAGAAATAATAGAGAAAACTTAATCTTACAAATAGAAAAAGCTAAAGTAATGGCTGATGATTTTCTAGTAAAGAATCCCAACTACGAGAATCCTCGAACTGACGTTTTTGAGTCAGCAGAAGAATACCTTATTGATTTCTATAAGTATAATCATATCGAGTTTAAAGAATACGCTACACATAGAGTGACAGAGAAAGCTATCTTATTATATTCACTAGGCATCTTTCCAGATTTAAAATTCAAAGAACTGTATGACATATTCAAGCAGGTACACGCTAAGATGCTCCGAAATACTTTCACTCAAGATGGTGTAATTAAAGCTAAAGTTCTAGCTAGAATTTTACAACCTACACCACTAAAATATATTATTGATAATATCGGTTTTGATATAGATGTTGTATTGAAAAATCTTCCAGTCTTTATGAATTTAAATTGTTTTAGTGATTTAAATGAAAAAGTGAGAGCTGGTATTATGATCCAATGTATAGAAAAAGATATTCATAGTTTTATTGATATCAATACACTCAATAGTGATGCCCAAGAAGCTATACAAGCAATCGACGACAATAATAAAGAATTCATTGATGTGTATAAAGAAAATTTAGCAGAATCTCCTACTTTTAAAGTAATATTTTTAGCACACTGCAATAAAAACATTAATGGGGACAGGTACAAAGCAGCTTACGGCTTAACAGATGCCACCAATAATACAACTAAAGAAAGTACAGAAAACAAGTACGATGGATTTGGTGAAGAGTAATACCTTCAAAAAATGAAAATAAGGATTTTAACGACAACGATGATGGTGATGTATTAGATTTTAACTAAACTGTTTTTTGTGTTAAAATCTAATTATTATGATGAATAAATTAAAAAATAAACAAGGAGGATTTTTGGAATTAGTGATAGTTATTATTATTGCATTAGTATTAATGAGATACTTTGGCTTTACTATAACAGGATTCTTGAATTGGTTAAGAGAACTATTTTATAGCGTTTGGTAAAAATAGGGCTTTTTTAAAGCTTTGTTTTTATTGTTATATAGATAATGTGTTGCAAAAGATATATTGTGCAACACAGTATATACTTAAAGAATTTACCTACAAGAACTAGAAAGCTCGTACCCTGCCTTCTCGGCTTCAGCTTTAGTTGCAAAGTAAACTCTGTTCTCTTGTTTGATTGTTTTACCGGCAGAACAACCTATGGAATAATATTTCTGTCCTCTGTTTGAAGCGAAGAAACTTTTACCAACAGAATTTGATACGCTTGGAAGTTTGTTTGAATTTACTTGAGTACCACTACTTATCGAATTAGTATTTGCTTCTTTTGTAAAAGCTGACAATACATTACCTTGATTTGAATCATTTAGATTAAGGTATTCTACCTGTACGCCTTGATTAGTGGTGTCCTTGGACAGTCTACCAAGCCCAAAGGAGCTCAAGCCCACCAAAAGGACTATCATAACTACAAAAATATCCTTCCCCCTATCACTCTCGATAAATTGCTTGATTTTTTGCATATAATTATATATAATCTGAATACATAAATTTTAACATTAAATAAGACAAAAACAATATGGCACATAGAAAAGCCGGCGGAACCGCCAAAAACTTAAGAGACTCAAACCCACAATATCTAGGTACAAAGCTTTATGATGGCCAAAAGGCTCAATCTGGCTCTATCATCATCCGACAACGCGGTACTGTGATAATGGCTGGAGAAAATGTAAGTATGGGCAAGGATCATACCCTTTTTGCAAACAAAGAAGGCAAAGTCAAGTTCACCTCTCGCCGCAAAACTTCTTTCAATGGCAAAACTGTAGTAAAGAAAGTTGTGAATGTTATCTAATCTCTTCTTATTAAATACAAAAATATACAAAATAAAATCCCCTTCTGTTGTATTGTTGGGGATTTTATTTTTTAGATATTAAACAAAGTTTTACACAGCCTTTACTATAAGTTGAAATGAGGATTTTTTGTCTTTGATGTTTATTGGAATTTCAAACTCCCCTACTTCTTTAATAGGTTTTTCTAAGATTAAGAATTCTTCATTTATAGTTGCTCGGTGCTCTTTTTGCATAGCTTCGAGGATTTCTTTTTTGTGAATTGAAGAAAAAAGGCTACCTTTACCATTTGCTTTAGCTTCTATGGTTATCACCTTTCCTTTTATTTCTTCTAGATTCTTCACAAGTAATTCTTCTTGGATTTCTCTCTGCACAGTTAGTTCTTTCTTTTTTAATTCTAGATCTTCGATGGCTTTATCCGTAGCTCTTTCTGCTAATTTATTTGGAAATAAAAAGTTAATAGCGTAGCCATCGTTGACTTCTTTTACATCATTCCTCTTCCCTACTTTCACTACATCTTTTAAGAAAATTACTTTCATCCCGTTAGAAGTTATACCAATATTACTTAACTTATAAATACTATTAGCGAACTTAAATTAATTTTTAAAAATTCCCCCGAAAGTTAACTTCTAACGGGATTCATATTATTTTGGCCAATTGTTTAATAATTCGACAGCTTTATTTAATTGAGGGTCTTTACCTGCGTCTACATCTTTCTTGGTCATACCAACCTTATAGTCTGGTGTCAAACCTTTTTCTGAGATAGAAGTACCATTTGGTGTAAGCCATTTTGCTACAGTCACTTTAAAGATAGTACTAGGAGTCACCTCTACTACTTCTTGCACAGAACCTTTACCGTAGCTTTGTTCTCCTACTAATATTGCTAGTCCATAGTCTTGCATAGCACCAGCCAATATTTCTGAAGCAGAAGCACTACCGCCATCAATAAGAATTACAAATTTTAATTTATCGCTAAATATGTTGTATCCAGCACTTCGGTATATTTCTTGCTTACTACCATTACCAGAATCTTCTATAACTACAGGTTTGCCACTTGCCAAGAACCAAGAAGACATATCAACAGAAGCATCCAAGTATCCTCCCGGATTACCACGCAAGTCTAGTAAGAGTTTATCGCTTTTAGATTGATAAAACTTCTTCATTGCGTTACGGAACAAATCTGCAGAGTTAGCAGAAAAACTATAAAGCTTAACGACAAAGATCCCGTCTCCGCGAATTTCTGTATCCAGTGTAGGCATATTTATTACATCTCTTACTATTTTTATTTCTTTCGGCTCAGCATCACCTTCACGGAATATTGTTAAAGCTACAGTTGTACCTTTTTCTCCTCTTATTAATTTGACAGCCTTGTCAGCAGTCATATCAGTAGTGACAACATCATCAATTTTTAAAATCTTATCCCCAGGCTTTATTCCTGCTTTATAAGCTGGAGTATCTTTAAGTGGGGCTATGACAGTAAGTATGTTGTCTTTGGTGTCTATTTCCATACCTACTCCTGTAAAGTTTCCTGCTATGTCTTCTTCAAAGAGTACTGTGTCTTCTGGGTTGAAAAATACACTATAAGGATCGTTAAGTGAGCCCACAAGCCCAGAAATAGCCCCATAGACTCTATCTTGAGTGCTTACCTTAGAAGCGTCTGGATACTTCTCGTCTATCGCATTCCATACTTTCCAAAAAGGAGCAAGGTCGGCTTCTTCATTTGGGGTGTCGTTAGACAACGATACCATTTTGTCTAGTTTGAAATTGTTATTCAAACCTATAAATATGCCAAGTCCAAAAAATGCAATGGCTACTAGCACTATTGTGTAATTACTTTTTTTCTTTAAAAATTCTAACATTATATTTTAAATTTAATTTGTTTTAATATCAGAAAAGTTACGATTCTCTGAGAAATTTTCAAAAGAGGTACCTTCTTTTTTATTTTGTTCGTTTTTTGATAACCTATTTTTACTTTCTTTGTGTATCAAAAGGCTTAAATAAATAAGAATAAAACCAGTAAC
>CAYTMO010000011.1:0-26842 GCA_964439045.1 uncultured Candidatus Saccharibacteria bacterium | reverse complement strand
TGTGAACGGCGGAGCCCACGCCAATAACGGCCTGGATTTTCAAGAATTTATGATTGCACCTATCAATGCCAGCACATTTAGTGAATCATTGCGCATGGGTGTTGAAGTATTTCATAATCTAAAAAAAGTATTAAGCAAAAAAGGATATAGCACCAATGTAGGGGATGAGGGTGGTTTTGCTCCAAAATTAAGCGATGTTAGAGAGCCACTTGTATTTTTAAGTAGGGCTATAAAAGAATGTGGTTTTGAGAATAAAGTTAGGTTGGCATTAGATGTTGCAGCTTCTTCTTTTTATCAAAATGGTGTATATAGAATAAATAATAAAGATATTACCAAAGAAGAGTTATTATTTTTGTATGATTCTCTGATTAAAGAATTTGATATATTTTCGATCGAAGATCCATTCTTCGAAGAGGATTTTGATAGTTTTCGCATTTTGAAAGAAAAGCATTCAGGTTTGATAGTAGTTGGTGATGATTTAACTGTAACAAATAAAAGTCTTTTAGAAAAAGCAATACAGAATAAAAGCATTAATGCTATGATAATAAAGCCAAATCAAATAGGCACAGTGTCTGAAATGATTGAAACTATTAATATTGCTATAAAAAATCATATAAAATTAATTATTAGTCATAGAAGTGGAGAAACTAATGACGATTTTATTGCTGATCTTGCTTATGCGTTAAAATCTTTTGGTATAAAAACTGGTTCACCTAGAAAAATCGAAAGAATGGTAAAGTACGAAAGATTAATAAAAATATCAAAATAATATGAATTCAAAAATACAAATAGTAGCGACCATAGGCCCTGTAACGAGAGAAAAAGAGATGATTAAAAATTTAATAAAAAATGGCGTAGGTGCTGTTAGACTAAACTTTTCTTGGGGCACTTATGAAGAGCATTTAAATTATATTAAAAGTGTGAGGGATGTTGCACAAGATTTAAATAAAAGAATTCCAATCATTCAAGATCTTTCTGGTCCAAGATTACAAGAAGAAGATGGGCATAAGTTCGATGTAAATATAGAAGATTTGATAACATCGAAAGATCTAAAAGATTTAGAATTTGGTGCAATAAATGATTTAGATTATATCGCTATGTCTTATGTGGGTTCAGCGCAAGATGTGGAGCTTTTGCGAGCAGAGATTAAGAAATTTAATAAAATAATTCCAATTATTGCAAAAATTGAAAGAAAGGTTGCTGTAGAAAAAATCGATGAGATTATAGAAGCATCAGATGCTATTATGATAGCTAGAGGGGATTTAGGCAACGAAATACCTCTTGAAAAAATACCTTTTGTTGAAAAAGACATTATTAAAAAATGCAAAATCGCAGGCAAGCCTACAATTGTAGCTACACAAGTGCTCTTGTCTATGACAGAGAATCCATTTCCTACACGTGCTGAGATGACAGATATTGCTTATGCTGTGATAAGCGGGGCAGATGCACTTATGCTTTCTGATGAGACAGCTATGGGGGCTTATCCACTAGAGGCTGTGATGATGATGGAAAAGGGTATTAGAGAAGCGGAAAGCCATATAAAAGATATTAAAATAAATAGTTTATAATTTTTGCGGGATTAGTTTAGTGGTAGAATGAGTCCTTCCCAAGGATTAGGCGGGGTTTCGATTACCCCATCCCGCACGTTTTGTGTAGTATTTTTATTATGATATAATAATGGTAATTAATAGATAATTTTATTTAAATTTATGCAAAATGTAACTATATATTCGACTCCATCTTGTCATTTCTGTCATATGGCTAAGGACTTTTTTAAAGAGAAAAATATTGCTTTTACTGATTATGATGTAGCAGCAGACACTACAAAACGCGCAGAAATGGTGGAGAAATCTGGTCAAATGGGTGTGCCTGTAATATTTGTAGGGGACGATATGGTTATTGGTTTCAATAAACCAGTAATAGTTAAGCTGTTAGGGCTCTAAGCTCTGTTGTGCCCTCACTCCGAATCGAACGGGGATCTATTCCTTAGGACGGAACTGTTCTATCCATTGAACTATGAGGGCTATACATATAATCTAACATACAAAAAGCTCATTCCACAATATTTTCTGGATTTTTATCTAGGTTATGATAGAATCTTATTAATGGACCCAGAATCAAAAAAGTTGTTAGAGGATACTTATAATCTAGCAGAAGAGAACAATAAAATGCTCCGCAAGGTTCGTGGTGTCCAAAAAAGAGAAGCTATTTTTAGTGGATTAAAGTGGCTTGTAGTAATAATAATTGGAGTTGGTTCGTTTTATTTTTTGCAACCATATATTGATTTTGTCAAAGAATTTGTTACAAGTACCGGTGCAACTTTAAATAAAATCGATAACATTTTACCGAGATAGATTTTCCCGCCGAGATAGCTGTTTTGGTTGATAACGCAATTAGCAAGAGATAGGTTGTAAAATTGAAAAATTAATATTATGCCGAGATAGCTGTTTTGGCTGATAACGCCAAATGTCGTATAAACAAAACACTTCTTGAAATATTAAATAATTGCCGAGATAGCTCAGTTGGTAGAGCGCTCCCCTGAAGAGGGATAGGTCCCCAGTTCGACCCTGGGTCTCGGCACCATAACAAAAAACCTCTCAAGATCTTGAGAGGTTTTTTGTTATGTATTTATATAGATTTTACTTTGATATTATTTTTCCTTTCTTTGTCTACTTTTTGGATTTTGATTGTAAGGAGTCCGTGTTTCTCTGTAGCTTCTACTTGGTCTGGTTCTGCTTCTTGAGGGAGCATAATAGTTCTGGAGAACTTTCCCCAATAAAGTTCTTTGGTGTAGTAGTTCTCATCATCTATATGTTGATCTTCTTCACGCTTACCCCTGATTGTAGCCATTTCGCGACCAATAGTTATTTCTAAATCTTCTATTCTGACACCAGCCACCATAGTTTGTATGAACATATCTGTAGGTGTTTGGTATAAATCTACTGCAAGTTCTGCTTCATCGTTCTCTTCTTCCATCCAGTTTGTTTGTTTCTCTGGAACTTTAACTTGTTCTTCTTCTTTTTCGGCTTCTTCTTCAGCACGAATACTTCCTGTTATTCTCTCAAAAAAACTCCTTTTTTTGTTTATTTCAGTTGCCATATATTTTTTATAAAACAGTTAAATTATTAATATTACGATTTATTATTTATTAATTTTCTCCACTCATTCTTCTGATTTTTTCAAAAAGTAGCATCAAGATAATTGTAGCTACCCATAGCAGTGCAAACACTTTCAAAAAATCTGTACCGTTATTCTTTATTATAAAAAAATTAAAGACACTATGCAAGGCTATTGCCACAATTATCCCCACTAAGATGTATATTTTCTTTGCAAATGAATTCATAAAAAAAGAAAGACCCATAGCAATGCCTACAATTCCACTTGAAATGGTGTGTAAAAGAGTAGAACCCAAGAATCTTAATTGTCCTGTAAGTAAACTTACTGTCGTTTCTCCTAATGAAAGTGGCTTGATTAGAAAAAAAGTATTTTCAAGTGCAGCAAATCCGAGTGCCGAAGTTATGAGATATATTGGCCAGTCTATTGGCTGGTCGGCGTGGGCAGTTTTTGTAATTATTATTACTACTGCCAAATATTTTATTATTTCTTCAGCTGCGGCCCAAGCAACTAGATGCCATTGTTCATTTGCCATATGAGACTGAATGAATTTTTGGATAGGAAGCACCAATACCACAGCTATCATTCCTAAAATAAAAATAAGAGTGAGAAGTCCTTTGGGTTCTGGTTTCTTTTCTTCTTGTCTTAACCAAAACCACAGCCACAAAAGAGAGGGGACAATCCCTCCCAAAAATGCCAGTCCTAAAACTTTTGGATCAGATGTTATCATAGTTTATTTGTTTTGAGTATTGTCGAAGGGCCATTTTTCAACCATAAGTAATTTTTTATCCTGTATAGGCATCATCGACCATATTTCTTCGGTGACGAACGGTATAAAGGGGTGTAGGGCTTTGAGCAGGGTAGTGAGGTGGGTGAATAGTAATGCTTTTGCTGAATCTATATTGTTGCCTTCTAAAATTTTCTTTTTTGATCTTTCTATTATTACATCTGCAAAGGTGTGCCAGAAATAGTGATATAATTTTTCAGCTACAATAGAGAATCTATATTCCTTCATTTCTTTTTGAATTTCTTTCAGTAGGTTATTTAATTCGTCATATGATTTTTTATCTTCTTCATCAAATTCTGGTGATGTATTTATGTCAAAATCTTTTGTTTGTTCTAATACAAATCTAGATGCATTCCAGATTTTGTTTGCAAATTTTGCGTAACCACGAATATCGTTTTCGTTTAATTTCAAATCGTTACCTGGTGTATTACCTATTATCATCGCTAAACGCAGTGCATCATTGCCGTACTTTTCTATTATGTCTAGTGGATCAATTGCTTTTTCTCCTAGAGATTTGGACATTTTTTTACCATCTGCTGTGCGGACCATACCGTGAAAGTAAATTGTCTTAAATGGAATATCTCCTAATAAGTATTGAGACATTAATACCATACGAGCTATCCAGAAAAAAATTAAATCATAACCTGTCTCTATTACTGTGGTTGGATGGTAAGTTTGTAAATCCTCTGTTTTCTCTGGCCAGCCAAGTGTAGAAAAAGTCCAAAGCCCAGAAGAGAACCAAGTATCCAATGTGTCTTCATCTTGAATCCAACCGTCTTCTTTAGGTGCTTCTGTGTCGCAATATATTTCACCATTTTTATACCATACAGGAATTCTGTGCCCGTACCAGATTTGACGGGAGATGCACCAGTCTCGCAGATTTTCTATCCAATTGAAATAAACTTTTTCAAACCGGTCTGGCAATATTTCTATTTTGTTTTGTTTTACAGGTTCGAGCATTAATTCTTTTAGAGATTTATTATCTCTGTCTGGAATCTTTTTATTTACATCTATGAACCATTGGAGTTTTGGCAATGGTTCTATTACACCACCAGTTCTTTCTGCTGTGGGGACTGTTTGATTTATTTCTTCTTCTTTTTCTAATAGCCCTTCTGTTTTAAGCCATTCTACTATTATTTCTCTTGCTTCAGTTGTCTTTTTATCAATTAAATTTTCATCACCTACTGTCATTTTTGCGTATTCATTGATTACTGGTATTACGGGTAGATTATGCATTTGTGCCATTTCCCAGTCTATCTGGCTATGTGCTGGTGTAACCCCTAGTGCTCCTGTGCCAAAATCTTTTTCTACTTTTTCATCAGCGATTATTTTGATATGTATTGGCACACCACAAAATACTTCATCGTATTCTTTACCGATAAATTGCAAATATCTTTCGTCTTCTGGGTGCACCGCTACAGCTACATCACCTACTTTAGTTTCTGGGCGAGTAGTAGAAATAGAAATAGGGAAGTTCTTGCTGTATTTAAAGGTATATAATTTTGCTTTTCTTTCTTCTCCTACTATCTCATCGTCAGATATTACAGTCTGACCTTTTGGATCCCAATTTACTACTCGAGGTTTGCGATAAATTAATCCATCCTCGTACATTTTTTTGAAAGCTGTTACAACTGCTTTGTTTCTTTTTTCATCCAATGTAAAAGCCTCTCGAGACCAATCCATAGATGCACCCATTTTCTTTGCTTGGTTTACTATTGTACTGTGAGATTCTTCTGCAAACTTCTCTACTCTTTTTAAAAATTCTTCTCTACCTAAATCTACTTTTCTTATTCCGTCTTTAGATAAAATTTTTTCTACCTTTGATTGAGTCGCTATGGCTGCGTGGTCTGTGCCTGGGAGCCACAAAGTCTTTTTGCCTTGCATTCTTGCGTATCTGACCATTATGTCTTGGATGACCAGCATCAAAGCGTGTCCTGTGTGGAGACTTCCTGTAACATTCGGTGGGGGAAGCACCATAGAGAAGTGTTCTGCGTCTTTACCTGTGATTCCTTTTTCTATGCATACATCCGGGTTAAAAAAACCAGACTCTTCCCAGAGCTTATAAATCTTGTCTTCTGTGTCTTTTGAGTTGTATGGTTTTAGTAACTTTTCGTTTATTTCTTTAATAGGATCCATACAGAAAATATAACATTTTTATTAGTTTTTTTAAAGTTGATTAAAACTTCAAATTCCCATTTGCTTTTATTTTTGTCTTGTAGGTAAACTTGGTTGGTTTTTTGATATATTGTAAATATCCAGCTATGCCTATCATTATTGAGTTGTCAGTAGAGAGCCCTTTACCAGGGAAGAGTATGTTTATTTTTTTATCCAATGCTTTTTCTATTCCTTTTTTAATATATTTATTTGCAGATACACCTCCACCTACTATGAGGGTTTTAACCCCATATTTCTCTGTAGCTTTTTGGGTTTTGTGGACCAATGTCTCTGTCACAGCTTCTTCGAATTCTAGAGATATTTGTCTTTTTAAATCTTCATCCAGTGTGCCAAGTTTTCTAATTAAGTAAAGCGTGGCGGTCTTCAGCCCAGAAAAGGAGAAATCTAAATTTTTGGAATACATCATCGGGCGAGGAAGCTTTATCAACTCATTTGGATTTTTGTTTTTTGATTTTCTTTCTTCTTTTGCTAATTTTGAAATCACTACTCCACCAGGGTAGGGTAAATCCATCATTCGAGCTGCCTTGTCGAATGCTTCGCCAACGGCATCGTCCAATGTCTGTCCTACTATTTGATATTTTAAAAAGTCTTTCATTAAGACTAGTTCTGTATGTCCGCCAGAAATAAGTAGGGATAGGGCAGGGAATTGTATTTTTGGTATGGTAAACTCACCTTTGTTCTGGGCAAATACAGAAAAGATATGTCCTTCCATATGATTTGTGGGCACTAGGGGCACTTTCAATTTCTCTGCCAATTCTTTTGCAAAGACTATTCCTGTCCAAAGCGCAGGCTCTAGTCCTGGTCCAGAAGTTACCGCAATAACATCAATTTCATCTTCTTTGATTTTTGCTTTCTCCAACACTCTTTTGTATAAAATTGGTAGGTTTCTGATATGCTCTCTTTTAGCAAGCATAGGGAACACTCCACCATAAGGTTGATGGATTTTGATTTGGGAGGCCAGTACATTGGCTAAAACTTCAAAAGAAAAACCCCCAGCCTTATTTTCGGCATTTAGTATCGTGAGCCCTGTTTCATCGCAGCTTGTTTCTATCGCTAATATTTTCATAAGTTTATAGTGTGTATTATACATTTTTTACTTTAGATGTATAATACGGATGTTATTAGCTATATTATAGATATTATGAACAATTTTGAAAAAGTACTCACAAGCACAGAAGATAAGATTAAAAAAGAAAGTCGTCAGAGGATAAAAAATAAGTTAGAGGCTAGTTCTTTAGTTAAGGATTATTTTGATGAAGGTTGTATTGATATTCTCTTGGGGCAAAAAGCAGAAATCTTTGATTTAGAAGAAGAGGCTAATTTAATTAGTAATAAACAAGATTATTATGTTTTATACAAAGAATCTGATTCAAAAATTTTTTCTTTGAAAGAAGCCAGCGCTTTTGAGGAAGTAGATTTTCCTTGTATCTTTATAAAAAAAGCTACAGAAAATGTAAGTTTTGAAATTGAGGTACCTATTTTAAAAGATTCTGAAGGATCGTTTAAATATCCAAATCAAGAAAATTATATTAAAGAACATCCTGGTTCTGTAGCAAAAGATAATAATCACTATAATGAGTCTTTCGTGCTGAATGATATAAGAAAAGCTTATGTTTATTTTCCTGAATCAAAAAAATAATTTAATTAATTGTGCGCGATAAGGGATTCGAACCCCTGGCCTACCCCACGTCAAGGGGTCGCTCTACCAACTGAGCTAACCGCGCAAGCACTTTCGTTATCTACCAAAACAGATAAACGTGCCTACACTCTTTCTTTATCTACCAAAACAGTTAAATTAATAATGTAATACAATAATACACAATATTTACTTAAATTCAAACCTACTTTTAAATTCAGATATTATAATCTCATATATTCTTTTCGTTAATTCTGTCTTATCATTTGCTCTATCAGTTTTATCTTCAATTTCTTTTAGTTTCTTATTTAGTTTTTCAAAAACAAATCTAGCTATTTCTTTTGATTTTTTACTTATTTCGATTTTAATCATAGGGTCTTCTTTTTCTTTTTCGTTTTGAAGTTGAATGATAAAATCTATATGTTTTTTAATTTTATTATTTAATCCCTTTATTTCAAAAACTTGTTTTATTGTTTGACCTATTTTTTCAAGAGAGGTGTTGGTATCTAGGTCAATAAATTGGTAGAACTTTATTCCTATTGTGTTTATAAAATAGTTTAAAAGACCAGGCACTCTATGAAACAAAAAATTTTCTTTCGTTATTTCTGTTTTTACTATTTCTGGTATCTTTAATCCACGTCTTTCGTAAGCATTATAAACTTTCAAACTTCGTTCTTGAAAGTATTTATGGTCTTCAAGCGTATAATTTTTTTTCTGTAAAAACAAAAGTTGCTTCTCCTTTGTCTTTTATTTCTAGTAAGATGCTTTGCAAGACCTCAAAAATTTCAAAGGTACCCATTCCTGCTTGTGGATACTTGCCTATAGCCCTAGCTACTATCTCTATAAATTTCTTTTTTAATTCTTCTTTTCTTTCTGAGTTTTCGATTGAGATCTGTGTTATTTTATTAGGACTTATATTCTCCATACAATTACTTCATTTTTGCTTGGATTCTTTCAAGTGCTAGGATAAATGCACTGCGTCTTAAGTCTGTATTGTGTTCTTGGCTCAAACTCCAAATTTTCTTTGCAGAGTCTGCTAGCATTGGTTCTAACTTTTCAAAAACTTCTTTTTCGCTCCAGTGCTCGTTTTTTAAATTTTGCTCCCATTCAAAAGTAGACACTACAACTCCACCAGCATTTGCCAACACATCCGGCATTATGTGTATTCCTTTTTTAAAAAGTATTTCGTCTGCGTCTGGGGTAGTTGGACCATTTGCAAGTTCTAGTATTACTTTTGCTTTTACATTGTTTGCATTTATTTCTGTAATTTGATTTTCAAATGCAGCCGGTATGAGCAAGTCACATTCCAATTTCAACAATTCTTCATTGGTTATTTCCTTTGTATTTTCAAAGCCAGATAGGGATCCAGTATTTTTCTTATGTTCAGTCAACTTTTCAATATTAAGTCCATCTGGATTGTATACACCACCCTTAGAGTCCGAAACAGCCATAACACTGTGTCCTGCTTTGCTCCAGATTGAGGCTGCATACATACCAGCATTACCAAAACCTTGTATTACAACTTTACACATTTCTGGAAGCCCCACCTCTGCACGGAGAGCTTCAAATACAAAAAATCCCCCTTGAGCTGTGGCTGTGCCTCTGCCTTCAGATCCTCCATTTGTTTTTCCTGTTAAAGGTTTACCAGTAATAACTGCGCCTGTGTTGTCTCCGGTGATCTTTGCATATTCGTCTGCCATCCAGCTCATTATCTCTGGGGTGGTGTTCACGTCCGGTGCGGGGACATCTTTCTTGGGCCCCAATATGTCAGAGAGTCCTCGTACCCATCCACGAGAAATCTTTTCTAATTCTGTTTTAGAAATTTCTTTTGGGTTTACTGTTACACCTCCTTTACCTCCGCCCATAGGTATGCCAGCTACAGCGCATTTGATTGTCATCCAAAAGGCCAATGCTTTGACCTCATTTATCTCTGTATCTTGATGGTATCTTATTCCACCTTTGTATGGTCCCATTGCGTTGTTGTGTTCTACTCGGTATCCTTCGAAGTTACGAAAAGTTCCATCGTCCATAACTACTGGTATATTGATGTGTATTTCTCTGTTTGGATGCTTTAATCTTTCTATGAAATTAGGATCGAAGTTTTTTATTTTTGTAACTTTTTCTAATTGCTCTATTGCATTTTCGTATGGGTTTTTCATATGTTTTAAATTAGCTATTTTATTGTAAATATTACATAGTAAGACTTTCTAAAACTTCAAGCTCTTGTTTTGAATTTGGTTGGAGGCCTTCTAATATGTTTGTAACTGGTATAGCTTCTACTTTTTTGTTTTGTTCAAATGCCATTTTTATAAGGTCTGTTAGATAATATTCTTTTTGATTATTTTCGTTTTTGATATTATCAATATTTTGCCACAGCCAGTCTGCATCAAAAGCATAAAGAGCAGGATTCACTTCTTTAATTTCTTTTTGTTCTTCATTTGCATCTTTAAACTCTACTATTTTCTCCACTACTCCATTTTCATTTCTAATAATTCTGCCAAAGTGCCTTAAACCACTTCTCCATTCTTCAAAATCTGGCAATACTACTGTGGCTAGTGTGATGGTTGCTTTTTTTTCGTTGTGATTTTTTATTATGTTTTCTATTGTTTCTTTAGACACTAGCGGTTGGTCGGTAGAGAGGACTAATATTGTTTTATGATTTGGATGCAGAGAACTTTTTGCAGAGCTTACAGCGTGCCCAGTACCTAATTGTTCCTTTTGTTCTGCATAAGAATGACCATCTCCCAATACTTCTATCACTCTTTCTTTTTTATGCCCTACAACTATTATTGGTTTTAGTTCTAAATTTAAAGCTGAGAGAGTTTCTAGAATGTGTTTCAAAAACGGCTTGCCTTTTAGCATTGCGAGAGCCTTGGGCTCATCGGATTCCATTCTGGTGCCTTTGCCGGCTGCAAGGATAATGATTTGCACATCTTTTATTTGGTTTTGTGTGTTTTCTGTCATTAATATAATTTACTCCTTTTGTGGAAAAAAGAAAGTGTTAATTAGGTTGTGCTAGTATGTATATATGGAAGGAGAAAAACATTTTACTAGAAGAGAGTTTTTAAAAACTACGGCAGTAGCTGGGGCTAGTTTAGCTTTTCCAACAAATCTTAATTCTGAAAAAGAAAATAATGTTGAGAATCAAGAAGAGATAAATATTATAAAGAGAGAGGATTGGGATACTGCTTGGGCTGGAGAGGAGGATGAGTATGACGGAATAAAAAATAGATATAATAAAGACAAAGAAATAGGTGATTTCTATACTTGTAAAATTCTTGAAAAAAAGAGAACAAGAGAAGTAACAACTTTCCGTTATTTAGAAAGTAAAGAAAAAATATACAACAGAATGATTGTTCATCATACTGAGATGGATGAAGCGTCATTAGTAGGAGATGATCCAATAAAACAAATGGAGTTTCTTCGAGATTCGCAAATGGTTCGTGAATTTGGTGACATTGCTTACAACTTTGCTATTACGTCAGATGGGCAGATTTTCGAATGTGCTCCTACTACACACTTTTCTTATCACGCTGGACACACAAAAGAATCTGATAATTATCTTAAAAAAAATTTACCCTTAGGGACCAAGAGTATCCGGGAAGAAAAAGATTCAAAAAAGAAAGCAAAAAAAATAGAACATTATATAAATTCTAAAAAAATGGACCCGGATTATCGTTCTTTAGGTATCGTACTTTTGGGTAATTTTGATAAAAACAAACCTACAGAAGCGCAGATAAAGTCATTACAAAAGTTGATGGATTCTCTGAAAACCGAATATCATATCCCAACTAAAAATATCATTGAGCACAATGAAGTAAATAAAAAGGTAGTGCAAGCGTCTGGGCTCAATCTCGTTACCAGTAAGACAAAAACTTGTCCAGGTAATCACCTAGATTTAGAAAAAGTGAAAGAAGGCATAACGGTACAAGATACAAAAATAGCAGAAGGGAAAAGTATTTTATTGAAAAAGTTGTAAGAGCGCTTTATTTAGGTAGTCTTTCTAAGAAAATGAGAATTATGCAAAAGTAGTCCTTCGTTATATAATGGGTTTATTATGATTACAAAACAAATTTTTATTGAGAATGTATTGCGAGAGATTGAAATTATTAAACACTTGTCAGAAAAAGTCACGGACGAGAATATCAATTATAAGCCAACAGAAAAGCAGAGGACGGTGAGAGAGCTTCTAGGATATTTGGCAATAGGACCAAGTACAGCGCTTAAAGTAGTCAAGACTGGCGATGCTTCTATTTTTGCTTCTTCAGCAGAGGAGCAGGGGAAAGTCACCTTAGAGAATTTCAAAGAAACCATTGATAAAGAAGGGAAGGAGATAAAAGAAATTTTAGAAAATATGACCGAAGAAGAAATGAATGAAGAAATCGATCTTTGGAAATCAGGAATGGTGCGTCCTCGTAGTGAATATATATTACAGCTAGTGTTGGAAGGTTTTGTAGCTTACAAAATGCAATTATTCCTGTATCTCAAGGCTTCAGGTAGCGAGCACTTAAATACGCAAAACCTCTGGCAAGGCCGTGACCCAGAGCCGAAGAGTTAAGTTTTTGCTATTTTTATTATTTAAATTTAAAGTAAATATATGGGAGGAATGGAAGGCGGAATGGGTGATGAAATAAGAAAAAAGTCTCTTCGAGATAAATTAAGAAATCTGCTTTTTAATCAAGCTCAGGATTTGAGTAATGACGAATTAGCAGATACACCAAAGGGTGGAAGTGGTTCAGGGACTGGTTTTACTGGTGAAAGGTTTGAAGACGGTATAGACCCCACAAAAAAACTACCTGTTGCTGATAAATATAAGAATAAGAAAAAAAAATAAGCAAATCAAAGAATACCGATTTACCTGATATTTTTTAACAGCTAATTTTGCCATTTTTAATGAAATAATATAATATATAGAAGTTTACGGCCCTATCGTCCCTGCCTACCGGCAGGCAGGTAACGGTTAGGACATCGCCTTTTTAAGGCGGTAATAAAATTAAATATTTTGGCCCTATCGTCTAACGGTTAGGACATCGCCTTTTCAAGGCGGTAATCAGGGTTCGATTCCCTGTAGGGTCACAAATCGCAAGAAGCAGACAAACTGCTTTGTCTGCGGGCGATTTGTGAAGGCGCAGGCATAATTCGTCAGCAGACGAATAGCCGAGCCGGGGTCGCGAGTACTTACATTTTTTACGATTTTAAGAAGTAAAAAATTTAGTAACTTGTGACCACATTATTTTTGAGCACGCAGTGTGCCGATTAGAATTTTGTGACCGAAAGCGTACTCGCGATTCCCTGTAGTATGATAGCTAGGTAGACCATAGGATAAGTTGCCGAATTATTCTATATGATTAATTTAATTAAAAACAAATAATATTATGGATAAAGAAAAAAAAGAGTTAAAAATTATTGTACCAGAAAAAATTCAAGCCCCGTTGTATTCCAATGTTGCACAAATTAATGTGACAGATAGGGAAGTTAGTTTAAATTTTGCTTATTTTGAACCAAATACAGATCAAGGAGTAATGGTTTCAAAAATTATTTTGACTCACGATCATGCAAAAGAGCTTATTGCTACTCTAGGAGGCACTTTAGAGAAACATTATGCAGGAAAAAAATCTAAGTAATACTGTAACTTGGATTCTTGATGAATGTGTCACTCCCGATAAAAGTAATTGGAAAATATTGTATAAAAAAGAAACAGTACTCAGTGTTTCTGATTTAAATCTTTTGTCTACAAAAGATGCTGTGATAAGTGATACTTTAAACAATAGTTTTCCAAATGGTTTTGTTATTATAACAAAAAATCTTCACGAGGATAAAAAAGGAGATTATTTTAAAAAGTTGCCTAATCAAGGAATTGTTAAAATTTCTGGGAAAATACCTTCTAAAAAAGAACAAAAAGAAGTTTTTGAGAAATTCAGAAGGATGTTTAAAAATTTCGATAAGATAATTGGAGCGACTATTTTATTAGGAAAAAGCAATATCATTTACACAAAAGGGAGTAAAACTAAAGTTATTCCTTATAATAAATTTATATAAAAATTGAATTGAAGTAATTTTTGCCAGAACAATTCTGTTGTGCTAAAAAAGAAAAACCACTGCTAAAAGAGTGGTTCATCTTTTTTCAGTGGTTTGTTTACAATCGAGAGTTTACTCTGATTTGTACAGCCCAGATTTCAGTTCAATTTTGTCAATCTCCTTACGGCTCACTTCTATGTTGTGAGCTTTATGATCGTAGTTTTCTGGTGACCACCAGAATGTTCGGCTTGTCATAACCTTTTTTCGGGGGGTTCCTGTTCCCATACAGTAGGACAACCGAAATTTTGTACCCATCGCGGTACAGATTTCGTTTAGAAAAGTGCTGCCGTTAGCACTTTTCATATTGTGAACTTCGTCCATAATTATTCCAAGTTCCTTTTTGCTAAAACCATTCTTGGTGTTGATTGATATCACTAAGGACTTAGTAAGTCCTTTTGAACTATCAATCAAAAATAAACAAATTCTTTTTGTTAGTTCTGAGCTGTCTTTTGAGTTGATAATCAAATATCTAAGCCCTTGAACTTGCTTTTCCGTAGTCATTGTATTTAATTTTAAGAGTGACATAAAGGCACAAAACTGTATTTTATGCACTCGTGTCACTCTTAACAGATATCAAAAAACTTTAAACTTTATAATAAAATAACACAAAAAATTGCTTCTGTAAAGCTAAATTTTGTATTTGATTCTATTTGGTGGTTTTTTTAACAAAATTTTCCTCAGTTTTTAATTCCAACTCGTGATACAATCATCCCATTATGAAAAACAACATTTTAGTTATTAGAATGGCGGGTGTCGGCAAGACATTTAATTCAAAAATTCTAGCAGAAAGACTAGGATATAATTATGTTTGGTCAGACGACTTAATGACACAAGGAGCTTCGGGTATGGATAAAAAAATACTTATGTCAGATTCAGACTTTATCGCACTTGAAAACAAGACTCTCCTTGGTCTTGTTGGTCGGGAAAAAAATGTAATAGACACAGGTGGTAGTGCTATTTACTCTACAGAGGCGATGAACTTGTTAAAAAATGAGTGTTTCGTTGTATATCTTTATGATAATGTATCAAGAATAAAAGATAGATATGAAAAAAGAGGCAAATTCCATTTAGTCGGGATGAAAGAAGGACCAGATGCCTTCGAGAATCTCTTGGCAGAAAGGGAGCCATTGTACGAAAAATATGCTGATCTAAAAGTAGATGTTTCAGAACATAAGGACGATTTGGTGGATTTTATATTAAGTAAAATTAATTTGGGTGTATAATGAGGGTATTAATATAGCCCAATTGTTATGGAAAATATAAAAAGATTAGAGACTGTGTGTCCAAGATGTGGCAATACTGGGATTATGTTAAATAATCAAAGCCCTTGTACCAGATGTGGTAGGAGTCGTAGTTCCAAGAAAGTATCAAAAAAAAGAGCTTGTACTGTTTGTGGTGGTAAGGGTTATGTTAACAATAATCCAGAAGATATTTGTCATTCTTGTAATGATGGTAAAAGTGAAGGTAAGGGGCATAATTCTGACAGAGGATTTTAATACTAATAAGATTTGTTGATACAAAATAAAAGGAGCACGAGCAAATAAGGAGATGTGGGTATAAATATAAACACGAGGAGGTGTGGGTGAGTGGTTGAAACCACCGCTCTCGAAAAGCGGCATACTGAAAGGTATCGTGAGTTCAAATCTCACCACCTCCGCAAAGTAAACATAAGTATTATTTTTATTTCTTCACCAAAACCTTTTTCAAATTTTCTATCACTTCCATTTCGTCTGCGTCTACTTTGTTTAAGTCTGCTAAGTATACAGACACGAAGTCGCCTAAGTGTATGAAGTAAATTGTTTTTTCTATTATGGACTTTCCTTTTGTCCAAATTTCTTTTATTTGAGTTTTTTCTGATATTACTTGTTTTGATACTTCTACTCTCTTTTTGTTTTGAATTGATTCTATGTCATTGCGAAAGAAAATTGGAGCAATATATTCTTTGCCTAGTGACCAGCCTAGAAGCTCATTGTGATTCATTTCAGGAATTACCCCATACCAAGCAGAGACTTTGGAATTCTCATTAAGTTGTTGTTTGAACCTTACTGCCACTCCTTCAAAGGGTTTGGAAGTATATATAATTGGAGTTTTGTTATATAAAAATTGCGCCACTTCTTTTGCTTCTTTTTTTATATTTTCCTTTTGTTCTTCGATTAACTTTATGGAATTTTTTAAATCTTTTTTAAAAGTGTTGGGAATAATACCAAAAAAGTTAAAGACATAAAGTTGTTGCACAAATCCATAGCCCAATGTTGCTCGAGGTGCCATACCAGAAGGTACAATAATGTGGTCTATCTTTTCTTTTTTAGCTATATCAATAATTTTGCCACCGGAGGTTATGCAGACTATTTTTGCTTTTTTCTTTCTGGCTTCGAGTAGGGAAGATATTGTTTCTTCGGTATTACCAGAATAAGAAGATATGATTACTAAAGAATTAGAATCAGCAAAATTTGGTAAACCATAATCTTTGTTTAGAATTATTGGAACAGTAGAATATTTTGACGCTATTTCTGACACGATGCTACCAGCTATGCCTGATCCACCCATACCAGAGATGATAATATTTTTAAAAGCTTTTTTGCTTTTGGTTAATTTACTTTTTTCTCCAATTGCTATACCTTCTTCTAGTTGCTTATTGAAATTTTCTATAAGTTCTATCATATGTTTTTAAAAATTATTTATAATTAATTCTCTTTTATTTTTTCTGGTGGAAGATTCTCCACCACCATCTCCATAAACCCTAGCATAACTGCTCCTTTTGCTGGTTTTATATCCTGTTCAAATATATGATTTGGATCATATTGTGGGTCAAGGACACTAAGAGCAACACTTATCCTGGCGCCTCCAGCTTCTGGATGAAATTGTATGCATATAGTTTTACCAAATAGTGCTCCTTCTACAGCACCCTTGTTATTTGTAGCGAATACCTTACCACCTGCTTTCTCTACACTTTCTTTGTTCATTTCTTGTCCGTGATTTTGAGCAACAGGTGTTTTGCTACCAATTTCTTTTAATTTTATTAATATTGGATTTGGATTCGCCTCATTTTCTGGTATATTAAAGTTAATTGTAGATGTACCGACTACTCTATCTGGATTTCCCTTTTCATCTCTAACTAGCTGTATTAATGCACCCTTTTCATTTGCTTTTAACTGTCCTCCAAAACAAATACCAAGCTCAGGTATGCCTTTTGCTTTTCGCATTATATTTCTTACCCTTTCTGTGGCTTCTTGTCTTTCTGGGATTTCTTCATCTAAAACATTAATTTCTGAACCGCTATAAACTATGCCTACGCAATTTGTAAGGTCAATATTATCTGAACCTTCTTCATAAGAGCTAATGGTTTTGAATCTTTCGTCTCCTTTTTCGAAGCCCAAACAATAACGCATATTAGCAGCTTGGAAATCATCTGGAGGAGTATCTATGTACCCAGTCTCAGCTTCGTTCATTTTTTCTAATCTGTCTTTGTCTATGGTATTAATACCATCATAATGAGTAGTTCCTTTTTTCGCTGAATTTACAAATAAAACAAACTTACCATCAGGTATTTTATTCGCTATTTCTTTTGCAGATTCAAAATGCTTTTTCGCGTGTTTAATTTCTCTGTCGTAAATTTCTTTTAAAGTTAGTTTTTCTCCTTGGTAGGTTATCTTGAGGTTTTCATCACGCCAGTATTTGTTGGCTAATTCTTTTTCTTTTTCAAGATGGTTTTGTTGTAGAGAGTTTATCATAGTTGCTACTGTGTTTTCTGTCATATCCTCAAATATAACATTTAATTGGTTTTACTCAAATTCTGGCTTGTTTATTTCAAGCAGGTTCAATTCTGGCGAATTGCTGGTAATGCGCAATACATCTTTGTCTATTTTCTTTAATTCTTTATTTCCAGCATTGTAATGATTTACTACGGTAGAGAGGGAATTACCGAGCTTGGTGTGGTATTCGTCATAAGATTTCAAATGCTTTCCTAGCTCTTCAACTCTTTTGATAATTTCTTTTGCAGATTCTTCTATCTGGAGAGCCTTGAGCCCTTGAAGCACAGTTTGTAAATATGCTAGGAAAGAAGTAGGAGAGGTGATAATGACTTTGTATTTGCCAGCAGCGCGCTGGATAAGGTTTTCATTTTCTTCGTCCTTGAGGACACCTATCTTGTTTGTAATCAAATCATAATATATTGCTTCGTGCGGGATAAACATAAAAGCGAAGTCTGTAGTGTTTTGATTTGGTTGCACATATTTTGCAGTCTCTACTATTCTGTTTTTTAAATCATTTACAAAAATCGTCTCAAGTCTTTTCTTCTCTCCCGTATCTACGGCTTCTATCATTTTGTTGTAATTCTCAAGGGAGAACTTGGAGTCTATTGGAATTATTTTATCTTTTACAAATACTACTGCATCCACTATCGTGCCATCAGGGAAAGGGTATTGCATTTGGTAGGATCCGGGAGGTAAGACATTTTTTAAAACTGTTTCAAGATAATATTCGCCTAGGATACCTCTTTGCTTTGGATTTTTTAAAATATTTTCCAAGCTTTGCAATTGGTCTGCGAAGGATATGACTTGCTTATTCGTCTCGTCGAGTCTGGTGAGCTTCTCTGTGACGTCACGAATGATTTCGTTTGAACGAGTGGAATGAAATTGCAAACTCTCGCGGACTTCTTTTTGGCTCTCACCGAGCTTGTTGTCTACTGTTCTCGAAAGCTCGTTTAATTGAGTGAGGATTAAATTAAGCCCAATATCTTCTTTAGGTTTTTCTTCTTTCTTTTGGCGAAATAAAAAATACGCAATGATGCCACCTAAAATCAGACCTAAAATAATATAAATTATTATTTGCATAATAGTATTCTAACAGTAATCTAAAAAATCTAAGCTATTGACAAAAAATCATTTTTAAAGTTATATAAGGTTGAATTTGCTCACTTAAACTTAAAATTAAAACTTATGAATAAGTTGCTTGAAAAGCTCCTGTATGGAGCACTGACTCTATTTTTATTTTTTTCTGTCGCAGTGATAGATGTGATATGGTTTCTCGTTTATAAGGTTGTAGGAGCAATCCAGTTTGTAATAAGCCTCTTTAAGTAGGGGCTTTTTATTTTCCCAGGTAATGCTTTAGCGTATAAATCCAGTCTTCGTCTATTTCGTCTCCGTCGAGCTTTTGAGCCAAGAGCCACTCTAGATAGCCTCTATCAACTTTTGCTACTTCTTCGATGAATTTGCCATTATGTTTGCCGAATTTAAATTTCTTGAAAAGAGATGGATGAGAAGAGATTTTTATCATTTCTTCAATAGCTTCCTTTTCGCTCAAGCTGTCGTGTTCCATTATTTTATTTTTCAATCTTTCAAAAAGTTTCTCCAATACCAATACATCACCCAGTGCATCGTGTGCTTGAGCTTCTATTTCTATTTCTAATAAATATCTCAAATATTGAAGATTGTATCTTTCTATTTTTTCTTCTGGGTCTAGGAATCGTGCAACTCGCAAAGTGCAGATAAAGTTTTTTGGGATAATATTTTCTTTTTTAATTATCATTAAATCAAAAGGAGCATTGTGCGCCACGACTACAGAATCTGGATTTTCAAAAAGTTCTTTGATCTTTTTAGCATCTTCGGTTTCCCCGAAAGATTTTTTGTCTTCTAGCATTTTGTTGGAGATGTGATGCACAGCGGATGCTTCAGGTGGAATCTTGAAAGGGGGTTTATACATACCTGTAAAAGATTCTTCGCCTGCTTTGTAAGCAATCTGGCACAAGAAGTCTTTTTCAGTATTTCCTGTTGTCTCTGTATCAAAAAATATTATTTTCTTCATAGTTTTATTTTAACATATCTGGTATAATCAAACTATTATGTTACACGAACAAATCAAAAGTGGAATAAAAGAAGCGATGATGGCCAAGGATGCCGTGCTTTTAAAAGCACTTCGCAATATGGTGGCAGCCTTTATGAATGAAGTTATGGCAAAAGGCAAGAAGCCAGATGAATTCTTGACGGACGAAGAAACCATTGCCGTGATTACTCGATTGGCGAAGCAAAGAAAAGACTCTATAGAACAATTTAAAAAAGGAGGTAGGGAAGACCTTGCAAAAGAAGAGGAAGAGGAGCTTGCAGTGCTTTCCAAGTATTTACCGAAAATGATGGATCAAGACGAAGTAGTAAAAATAATAGAAAACAAAAAGAATGAGCTAGGCATCAATGACATTTCTCAAAAAGGATTGCTTATGTCTACAGTGATGAAGGATTTAAAGGGTCGCGCTGATGGAGCGATGGTGAAAGACATAGTAGATAGCTTATTTTAAAATATGAAAAAGTTAAAACTCATAACTCATAATGGTGCTTTTCACGCTGATGATATTTTTGCAGCGGCTACTTTAAGCATATTTCTAGACAATGAAGGGGATAGTTATGAGATTTTTCGTACTCGAGATTTAGATACTGTAAAAAACGGAGATTATGTCTTTGATGTGGGAGGAATCTATGACCCGAGTATCAATAGGTTTGACCATCATCAGAAGGGTGGTGCAGGAAATAGAGAAAACGGAATTCCTTATGCTGCATTTGGATTAGTTTGGAAGCATTTTGGAATGGCTGTGTGTGAAAATGATCAATATGTTTGGGAATCCATAGAAAAGAAATTAGCAAGTCCATTTGATGCAATAGATAACGGTATAGACATAACTTCCAATATATTTTCAGGTATAAATCCTGCTTCTTTGGCAGAATACTTCTTAATTAATTCTCCTACTTGGAAAGAAAATGATTCCAATATTGATAATATTTTTAAAGAACAAGTTAAGTCCGCTGTCGTCTTCTTAAAAAGAGAAATAAAAGTAGCTAAAGATGATAGAGAAGGTTTCAATATTATTATGAAAGCATATGAAGAAGCAGAAGATAAACAGATAATAAAATTAAATGTTTCATTGCCTCGTTATTTGTACCAGAATACTTTGTGTAAATTACCGGAACCACTTTTCCTCGTGTATCCTAGCGCACACGGACCATCTTGGAAAGTAGAAGCAATTTCTAAAAATGAAAACACAATGGAAAGTAGGAAGAGCTTCCCTGAGAAGTGGAGAGGTTTTGTAAATGGATCAGAGAATCAAGACGAAATAAAAAAGTTTATTAATGCAGAGGGGGTCCTGTTTACTCATCAGAGCGGATTCTTGGCTAATTTAGATACAGAAGAAAATGCTATGAAGTTTGCCCGTCTTGCTGTAGAATCATAATATGGCTTTTATAGATGAATTAAAAATATATGCAGAGGCAGGACGTGGAGGAGACGGAGTAGTGAGGTGGCGCCAAGAAAAGTTTATCCCTAAGGGTGGTCCTGCAGGAGGCGATGGTGGCCGCGGGGGAGACTTTTTTGTATTGGCGGTAAGAGATGTACACATACTTTCTAAATACAAATCCAAAAAAGAATTTTTTGCAGGTCGTGGAGGCGACGGTGGAGCCAAGAGCTTGCACGGCAAAAACGGAGATGACTATGTCTTAGAGCTTCCTATCGGTTCTATTGTTACGAATGTAGACACAGGAGAAAAATGGCAACTAACTAAAGAAGGAGAAAAGTTTTTGTTATTAAAGGGTGGCTACGGTGGCTACGGCAATGAGCATTTTAAAAGCTCGACAAACACGACCCCTCAAGAACAAAATCCTGGAGCAGAAGGTGAGAGAGGAAACTTTGAAATTGAGCTTGAGCTTTTTGCAGATATTGGACTTATTGGTCAGCCGAATGCCGGCAAGTCTTCTCTTTTGAACTCACTTACAAATGCAAATGCAAAAGTAGGGGATTATGCTTTCACAACGCTAGATCCGAATCTTGGTGAGTTTTATAAATTCATTATTGCAGATATTCCAGGAATTATAGAAGGGGCTTCCGAGGGTAAGGGTCTTGGAATCAAATTTTTGCGCCACGTTAGACGCACCAAGATGCTCGCACATCTTATTTCTTTCGAAAACGAAGATATGATGAAGACATATAAAGAAATCAGGAAAGAACTCCAAAAATATGATAAAGATTTAGGCTTGACCGAAGATGGACTTTCTAAAAAAGATGAAATAATAATTCTTACCAAAGTAGATATGGTAGAAGACAAGAAACTTGTAGAAAAAGCAAAAAAGGCTTTTGAGAAATTGGATAAAAAAGTTTTCGTCTTGTCTTTGTTTGATGACAAGATAGTCAAAGAATTTACAGACGAATTAATAAAGGTTTTAAGAGCCGCCTAAAACTTTATTTTAATGTACCCTTTAAATAGGGATATTTTTATGTTGCTTTCAACAATTAAAAGAATAGAAAATAGAGCGTTTGAAGTAGGAGGAGTCGTTTCGCTGGCTCAAGGTGTTCCCGCTTTTTCTTCACATCAAATTATTAGAAAGAAGATTATAGAATCTATCGAGACAGACAAGGTAGACCATTATTCTTTATCTGCTGGCTTACTAGAATTACGAGTCAAGGTGTGTGAAAAGTTTTTTTTAGATCCTTCAAAAGAAGAGGTGATTATTACTGCTGGGGCTATGGAAGCTATATCTAGTGTATTTTTGTCATTTTTGGATATTGGTGATGAGGTCGTGACTTTTTCTCCATTTTATAGTACTTATGCTCAATCTATAAGTGTTTCAGGAGCTAAGTTGGTCTGTGAAGAGTTAAGTTTAGAAAATAATTGGAGACCAGACTTGAAAAGCTTTGAATCTAAGATCAATTCAAAAACCAAAATTATTTTATTGTGTAATCCACATAATCCTACTGGAATTATTTTTAATAAAAATGAATTGCAATTTATCGGAGAAATTGCTCTAAGACATAATTTAATTATTGTATCTGACGAAGTTTATCGAAACTTCTATTACGAAAATGATAGTATTTATTCTTTAAGGGAAAATCTAAGTTTTAAAAATAACTTGATTACAGTAATAAGTTTTTCAAAAGATTTTGCTTTATCGGGTTGGAGGATCGGTTTTCTTTTTGGTTCGAAAGATTTACTTAAACCAATTTATGCTGTCCATGATGCATTGGTAAATTGTGCTCCGGTTGTGTCTCAATATGCTGCTCTTGCAGCTTTAGAATTTGAAAAAGAAATATTAAAAGATGTTATTCCAAGTTATGCTACTCATCGAAATATTATGGGTAATTTCTTAACGACTCTGAACGAGCATTTAGACTTTGTTTGGCCAGAAGGAAGTTATTATTTTTTTGTAAAAATTAAAGGTTTGGATGATAGCGAGAAATTTTGTTTTGATATGATTGAAAAAGAAAAGGTTGCTTTGGTGCCAGGGAATGCTTTTGGCAATGAGTTTGATGGATACGTTAGATTGTGCTTTGGTAGAAGCGAAGGTGATATACAAGAAGGGCTAAAAAGGTTTAAAAAGTATCTCTTAAATTGGATTTCTCTAAACAAAAGTAAAATGATATAATGTTTTTAATTATGAACAAATACTACACAACAATTGGACTCGAAATACACGCGGAACTTAAAACAAAGACAAAGATGTTTTGTAGTTGCAAGAATGACCCAGATGAAACGAAACCAAATGTAAACATCTGCCCTGTATGTATGGCGCATCCTGGAGCTCTTCCTGTAGCTAATAAAAAAGCAATTGAAAATGTAATAAAAGTTGGCCTTGCTATTAATGCTGAGATTGCAGATTTTTCAGAGTTTGACCGCAAGAATTACTTTTATCCAGATATACCGAAGGGGTACCAGATTTCTCAATTTAAATATCCAATAGTAAAAGGAGGCAAGCTGGCTGATATGGCAGTGACCAGAATACACTTAGAAGAAGACACCGCTAACAACAAGCACCTGTCTGCGCAGGCAGGCGATCAAGAGGGATTTTCTCTGATAGACTTCAATCGCGCAGGAGTGCCTTTAATGGAATTGGTTACAGAAGCACATACTTTTGAAACTCCCGAAGAGGCTGCAAAAGTTGCAAGTAATTTTGCAAAAGAGTATCAATTGCTTTTGCAGTATTTGGATTGTTCTGATGCAAATATGGAAAAAGGCGAAATGCGCGTAGAAGCGAATGTTTCAGTCTCTCCAAATAAAGATAAACTTTGGAAAGGGTATGTAGAAGTTAAAAATTTAAATTCTTTTAGAACCGTAGAAAAGGCTATCAAATACGAAGTGGATAGAATGATCAAGCTTTGGGAGGAAGGCAAACAAGATGAAATAGTTAAAGAGACAAGGGGTTGGGACGAGGCAAAACAGAAAACATTTTCCCAAAGAAAAAAGGAATCAAGTGAGGATTATAGATATTTCCCAGACCCAGATTTGCCAAAGATGAAATTGCACGAGGCCTTTGATTTAGAAAAAATGAAAAGTGAACTGCCTGAATTGCCAACTCAAAAAAGAGCTAGATATAAAAATGATTTTGGAATTAAAGATGAAGATATTGAAGTTTATATAAATGATACAGGATTGGCAGTGTGGTTTGAGAGTGTGGCAAAAATTCTTGAAAATAAAGATAAAATTAAAACTGCATCTAACTATATTACTTCAGACTTTATTGGTTTGAAAAAAGCTAACCCTGAGGCAGAACTTCCAAGTGCAGAAAACTTTGCTGAACTTATGAATATGGTTACAGAAAATCAAATTTCTTCTCGTGCTGCCAAGGATATTTTGGCTATGATTGCAAATAAAAATCATAGCAAAGATAAATCTCCTCTTAAGATAGCAACAGAAAAAAACTTACTTCAAAAAAATGATGAAGGAGAACTCAAAGTTATAGTACAGAAAATAATTGATGAAAATTCTGAAGTAGTGGCTACTTATAAAGGTGGTAAAGAAAACGCAATAATGTCTTTAGTTGGTAAAATAATCAAAGAAACCAACGGATCCGCGAATCCACAAGTAGTTATAAAATTATTGAAAGAATTATTGGCCTAATATAAAATTTATGGAAACTAAAATAAGAAGTCTGCGAGAATACATACAAGAAGCAAGTGAGAAAGGAGTGGCGATAGGGCATTTTAATATTTCAAATATTGAAGCTTTGCACGGTATATACAATGCAGCGAAGAAGCTCAACCTACCGGTGATTATCGGCGTATCAGAAGGAGAAGAGAAGTTTATTGGAAGAGAAGAAGTGGTAGCACTGGTGCGTACAATAAGAGAGAGGGACAATTATCCAATATTTTTAAATGCAGATCATCACTCTAGTTTTGAATCAGTAAAAGCTTGCATAGATGCAGGATTTGATATGGTTATTATTGATGGTGCCAAAGGATCAAATGAAGATAATATAAAAGTTACCAAAGAGTGCGTAGAATACGCTAGAGAATTTTCTAAGCAAAATGGCAAAGATGTCTTAGTCGAAGCGGAGCTCGGATTTATAGGCTCAGGTAGTGACATCAAAGAATCAATTCCAGAAGGGGCAGGAGTTCTGACCAAGCCAGAAGATGCAAAGAAATTCGTAGAGGAGACGGGGGTGGACTTGTTCGCGCCATCTGTCGGGAGTATCCACGGATTAATAAAAAGTGGCAAGCCACACATTGATGCAGAATTGGTAAAACAAATTAGAGAAATTACCAATACTCCACTTGTGCTTCACGGAGGTTCAGGACTTCGAGATGAAGATTTTACCAATGCGATTTCTGCAGGGATAAATATAGTTCATATAAATAGCGAAATTCGCTTAGCTTTTCGTAATGCAGTAGAGAAGTCTTTAAAAGATATGCCCGAAGAAATAAATCCTTCAAAGATTCTAACTCCTGCAGTTGAAGCTATAGAGAAAGTAGTAGAAGAAAGATTGAAGCTTTTTAATAAATTGAGTTAAATAAACTTTGTAAAATTATGACACGAGAGACATTGCAAATGTTATATAAGATAGAAAAAAGTCCTCTCAGAGATGCGTATTTATTATTAAATGCTAGATCTGCAGTAGATTTATTAAAAAAGTTTACAGATGAAGATCAAATTTTAATGAAAAATGGAATTTGGGATTACAATAATCCTGACCTTGTTATAAATAAAGTAAAAAGTATTTTAGAAGATGCGAGTGATGAGGGACTGTATATTGGTGAAAAAGAAACAAAAAATGAAATTTTATGGCTTTGGAGTCATCACGCTATTAGTTGTGCTATTGGTAAAAAGGATATAGAAAAAGCAAAATATTACGCGCAAGAAGCTTTAAAGTATCAGTCATATAATTCAAAGAATCCAAATAAAATAACTAAGCTTTTGTTCTTGCTTCTGAATGATAAAATTATAGAAGCAGAAGATTTTGCAAATTCAATAGATGGATACGAAAAAGAAACAGCGACATATATTATTAATGTTTGTAAAAATGGATGGAAAGGTTTTTAAATAAACATATGAAAGAAGAAATACAAAAATTTTTTAAGGGGGAGGTAGAGGATACTGATGAAGTGCTTACAAAGTATTCGCACGATGCGAGTGTTTTGGAAGTCAGGCCTGAGCTCGTGCTTTTTCCGAAAGAGACCGAAGATGTAAGGAATCTTGTGAAATGGGTAAATGAAAATAAAACAAAATATCCAAATCTAGCCATTACTGCAAGGTGTGCTGGTACTTGTATGTCAGGTGGATCAATAGGTGAGTCTATTATCTTAGACTTTACTCGCCATATGAATAAGGTATTAGATTTTACAGAAAAAGATAAAATTGTCGTACAGCCGGGAATGTTTTATCGGGATTTCGAAAAGGTTACTTTGGAGAAAGGAATGATACTTCCTTGTTTTACTGCATCTAAAATGATAAATGCAGTAGGCGGAATGTATGGAAACAATTCTGCAGGAGAGAGAACCCTTATTCACGGCAAAACAGAAAACTGGGTAAAGGAAGCCCAAGTTGTTTTTAATGATGGTAATGTTTATACAGTAAAACCGCTTTCAAAAAGTGAATTAGAAAATAAAATTTCTCAAAATGATTACGAAGGTAATATTTATAAAAACATATATAATTTAATTTTGGCCAATAAAGAAGAGCTAATTAAAGCAAAACCAAAAGTTACAAAAAATTCCGCAGGTTACTTTCTTTGGAATGTGGTAGATTTTGACGGAGTACGAGGAGAAAACAATTACTTTGATTTAAATAAGCTTTTAATTGGTAG
>CAYTMO010000010.1:0-27286 GCA_964439045.1 uncultured Candidatus Saccharibacteria bacterium | reverse complement strand
GTTGGCTTTGCCCTTCGTTTTTGCCGTGTTGGGCTTTTGGGGGGCCTGTAGGTCGGGGGCGTTTCCGAGCTCTAGCCAGGGCGGGCGGTAGGTCTTGGCCTTGGGCGAGGCAAGGATCGTCGCATTCCAGGCCTTCGGGCTGGCGAGCTTCGTGACGTCGGCGCCGACGTCGGCCGCGATGCGGCGCTTGACGTCGTCGGGGCAGGCGTCGAGGAAGGCGTGGTCCATCGTCCAGCCCGCGAGCGGGTCGACGCCGATCGCGCGCGCGATCGCCAGATCCGCATCGTTGCCTTCGATGCCCCAGCGGACATCCTGAACGAGCAGCGCGGCGATCGCCGCGCCGACGGCCCGGTCCGTCATGCCGAGCGCGGCGGCCCATGCGCCCGCGAGGTCGCGCTTCGCCGCGGCGCGCAGCAGCGCCGGCGGGACGATGCCGTCCAGCGCCTTGCGCGCGTCATCGCCGGAGAAATAGCTTTCGAGGCCGAACGGCTCGAGGCCGAGGTTGATGAGCAGGGCGAGGCGCCGCATGTGCTCCGGCTGCTTACGCAGCGCGGCGCGGATTGCGGCTTCCTGGATGCCTTCGCAGATCCCCAGGAACTTCGCCGCTTCCTCGCGCGCCTTCTCGGCGGCGAGATCGCGCGGCGCGGAGGGCGCGCGTGCCACACCCTGGTTGCGCTTCTTCGTCACACCGGTCATGACCTTCGGCTTGCGCTCGCCCGAGCTGTCGATGACGATGATCGCGCCCGCACCATCGGCCTTGCTCTTGCGCCAGGGATGCGGCGGCTCGCTGTCGCCGCGCCACCACGACGAGCGGACCGTCTCGACGATCGGCCATTTCTCCTTGAGCTCGGCGACCTTGGCGCGGATCGCGGCCGCCTGCAGCTTGTTGAACTGGTCGGCGTCGACGAAGAAACGGCGCGCGGGCTTGTCTGGATCGGTCGCGATCTCGCCCTTGTATTCGGCGAGGTCGAACAGCGCCGACGCGACCAGGACCTGCTTGCCGCGCGCGCGGCGGGCGACGTCCGCTGCGGTGCGCAGCTCGCAGTATTCGCCGTCGCCGCGCGGAATGGCATCCTTGAGGATCGCCGCCTGGCGCGCGATCGGGGCCAGGATCAGGGCCTTCGCCTTGCCGAGATCCAGCGACCCGGCCTCGAGGGCCTTCTGCGCCTCCGGCGCCAGGCGGGTCAGCAGGGCGCGGCGCTGTTCGACGTGGCGCTCGCTGCGGCCGACGCGGCGCGCGATCTCGGCGTTGACGACGCCGGCCTTGAGCAGGGCCGCGTAGGCGCGCGCCTCCTCGAGCGGCGTCAGGTCCGCGCGCGCGACGTTCTCCGTCGTCGCGAGCAGCAGCAGCTCCTTGTCGTCGACGTCGTTGCGGACGACAGCCGGCATGGTCGCGGTGGCGGGGCGCCTCTTCTGCGCGATCAGCAGGGAGAAGGCGCGGTGACGGCGTTCGCCGGCGATCAGCTCGTAGTGGCCGATCGCATCCTTGCTCGGGCGCACGAGGACGGGCTGCAGCAGGCCCTTGTCGTCGATCGAGGCGGCGAGCTCGGCGATCGCCGCGTCGTCGAATTCCTTGCGCGGGTTGAGCGGCGAGCGGTGGATGTGCGTGCAGGGGATATCCTGCACGGCGGTCGGCGGAACGGGGGCGCCTGAACGGGCGGCGTGCTGCAGGGCGTCGGGGTACATGGTCGCTCCGGGTTGGGGGCGAACGGCGTTCGCCCGGGTTTCTACGACAAGATCAGGGGTGGGCGCGCGGGCGGCGGCGCCGGCGCATTAAGCCTCGCGGCGCGGCCCGCCGGCGAGAGCCGGCAGATCGCGCCGTCGATCGCGACCAGGCCGCGCGCGGCGAGATCCTGGACGAGCCGGTCGGCGACGCCGGCGGGGCGGGCGGGCGAGATCACCCAGTCGACGTGCTCGCCGTGGACGTCGCAGGGCGTGACCAGGCGCACGAGCTGGCCGTGGTCGTGCAGCATGGCGAGCGCCGCCTGCTCGCTCATGGCGCGGCGCTCGCGCCGACGACGGCGGCGATGCGCGCCTGCAGCTTGCGAGCGCGCGCGGCGGGATCGGACGTGGCGTCCGGCGGCGTGCTGGGCGCGGGGGGCGGATCGAGCGGGACCGGCGCGGGCTGCAGCTCGAGCGGCATGCGGGCGAGCAGCCAGGCGTCGACGTGGCGCGGGTCCCATTTGCGGCGGCCGAAGCCGGGCAGGGGCTTGGGGAAGCCGTGCTCCTCGCGCAGCTGCCGGCCGTGCCGATACCACCACTGCATGGTCTGGCCGAGCAGGAGTTGCACCATCGTCCGCGTCGTGACCGGGCCGGGCGGCAGGGCCGCGCCGTTCATGGCGGATTTCATGAAGGCCTCCGTGTGGTTTCGCGGCCGCACCTGACGCAGGACGCGCGCACGATCGGGACGGCGGGGAAGCTGGGCATGCGCTCAGCCCCGGCGCGCGCCGGCACCAGGATGTGGAAGGCGGGGCAGCCGCAGGCGCAGAGGTGGAAGCCCTCGCCCGCCGGCGCCACCAGGCGGCCGTCGGGCGCGAGCTGCACGGACGCGCTCACGGCTTCACCGCGGTGTACTCGACGACGCGCAATTCGACCTGGCGGCCGGTGCGCGTCTGATGGTTGGCGTTGTGGTCGGCGCGCGCCGCGATCTCGCGCAGCAGCGCCACCGCGAGCGGCTGCACGGAGTTGGTGAGCTCGGCGGGGTATTTGGCGAAGCGGTCGGCGGTGGCGCGGCAGGCCTCCGCGACCTTGCGCAGCCAGCGCAGGTCGGTGCTTTCGGCCGCCACGATCAGGGCGCCGAAGGACGCGGTGTTGACCCAGCGGATCAGCTCGTCGTCGCGGTTGCGGGTGAGGAACGGGTGGGCGGGGTAGTAGTCGGACACCGGGCACCTCCGAAGGGGAATGATGATTACGCCTTATAGGCGTATATATGCAGAGTTTCAACATGCAATTACGCCTATACGGCGCTATGCGCAGCGGGGCGCGCGAAATACCGTGTCAACTGATGGTTGACACACGGGTCGCCTTATTCGGATTGATGCTGATTGCGGCGCAGCCGGTGGCAGCGGCGGCCGATGTTGCCGGCCCGGCGCGCGTGGTCGACGGCGACACGATCGTGGTTGATGGAACGCGGGTGCGCCTGGCGGGGATCGATGCGCCGGAAAGCCGGCAGCAATGCTGGCGGCCGCAGGGCGTGTGGAGCTGCGGACGGATCGCGAAGGCGGTGCTCGTCGCTCTGATCGACGGCCGTGCAGTCAATTGCACGGAGCGCGGCCACGACCGCTATCGGCGCATCGTCGGCGTATGCAGCGTCGAGGGCATCGAGATCAATCGCGCGATGGTTGCCGGCGGTTGGGCGCTCGCGTACCGATCGATCAGCCGGGCTTATGTTCGCGACGAAGACGACGCGCGCGAGGCGGCGCGCGGCGTGTGGAGTTCGACGTTCCTGCCGCCGTGGTCGTGGAGACGGCGGTGAACGAATTCAAACACCATCAAGAGCAGGCTCAACGGGACGAAGCGCGGAGCCACGCGATCGGCATCAAGGTCTGCGGCTTTCTCGCCGCCGTCGGAGTGTTCAGCTTCATCATTGAACACAACGTCTCGATGCTCGTCGTCGTCGCTGGCTTGGTCGTGGTGATCGCGATCGGAATGCACTTCGAGGATCGGAAACGGCGCGCCGACGCATGGCAGCGCGATTTGGACGAGGAAGAGGCGGCCGCCTTGGCTGCCCGAAAAAAAGCCGAGCGGGACGGTCCATCGGCGGAGCACCGCGCGTTGCAGCTCATAGCCGAACATGGCGCTGATGCGCCGAGGATTGCGCTCGAGCGTTCGGAGGCGGCATTCTCAAAGCAGGACTTCGGTCATGCGGTGCGATGGAATTCGGCTGCCCGCATCGCCCGTGAGCAGCTCGGCCGCGACGATCGCAGGGCCTGATCAGGGAACCGTTATTTCGAGCGCAACGGTGCCGAGGATCTCGGCCTCGTCGCCCATGAGCGGCGTGTAGTCGACGGTGGCCGACGACGTCGCGGTCAAGGCGGCGTAACGATCCGACAGCCCGGTGCTGATACCGGAGCGGCGCACGGTGACGGCGCCGCCGCGCTGGCGATTGTTGGTGCGCAGCGACACTTCGAGATCGCCGAGCGCGCCACGCTGGAGGATGCCGACCAGGATCTCCATCGTCTCCTGATCGCGGGCGTCGACGAAGCGGCGCACCAGGACCTTGAGCGGGCGCGGCCCGAGCTGCAGCTGCGCCGGGCGCGCGAGCGGACGCACAACGAGCAAGGTCCCAGGTTCGTACATGCGGTCGGCGCTGTCGTCGGCGATCTGCGCGATCGCGCAGTCCGCGCCGTCGCGCAGATTGGGCGGCGCCGACAGGCGGCGCCACGGCTTCGGCATTTCCGCTGGCGGACCTTCGCTCTCGAACCACCGCACCGTCCAGCGCAGCGGCAACGACACCTCGGCGTCCTCGCTGACCAGGCTGTCGAGCGTGACCTCGAGCGCGCGGGCGATCTTGACCAGGCGCTCAAGCGTGACGGCCTTCTGGTCGCCGCGCTCGATCTTGCCGATGTGCTTGCCGTCGAGGCCGGCGAGCGCCCCGAGCTGGTCCTGGGTGAGGTGGCGCTGATCGCGCCACAGCTTCACGTTGTTGGGATAAGCCCGGGCCGGGTTCTTGGGCGGGCGCCCGCGCGATTTCACCATGAGCGGCATTTGCGCCAGAACGGCGCAAGTCGTCTCCCGCTGCATCGGCGTTATCATCTTGCCAATATACGCCGATACGGCGTATATAGCGCAAGCCACTGGATGTAGTAGGGGGCTGCGCCTTTCCGGCGCAGCATATAGCGGTGCAGCTTCGGACCTGGAGAGTTGCGCAAGGACTGTCGATTTCTGCGGTCGGCCGGCTGATCGAACGGGCGCCGAACGTGACCCGTCGCTACGAGCTGCCGCGCGGCGCCAGCGACTACCGGCTGCCCGATCCGGCCGCGATGGTGCGGCTGTACGTGCTGACAGGCGGCGCGGTGCAGCCCAACGATTTCTATGACCTGCCGGCGCTCGACGCGCCGGTCGACGCAACCGGGGCGGCCGGCGGCGCGGGGGGCGAACCTGCGCAGCCGGTGCCGGTAACGGCTGAGGACGGCGGGGCCGCGAACCCTGCCGATCCGCCGGCCGCCCCGACCCCGCCGGCTCCCGGCCCGGGTCCGGCACCGGACCCCGTCCATGCCGGGCGGCGCGGCAGCGCGGGGCGGCCGTTCGCGGTGACGTCGAGCGCCGGGCGCAAGGCGGCGCAGGCGCGGTGGGCGGCCTGGCGCGCGAACCGCGCGCCGCCGGTGCAGCCGTGACGACGCGCGCGATCGATCCGGCGGCGATCCTGCGCGAGGCGGTCGCATGCACTGGCGCCGCCGACCCGCCGGCGGCGCAGCTGGCGGCGGCCCTGGTCGCCCTGGTGATCGAGGCGCGCTGCGGCGGCTTCCACCGCACGAAGCCGCCGGTGCCGTCGCTGCCGCTGAAACCGCAACCGCCGAGCCCGCTATGAGCGATCCCGTCCTGCCCGATACCGCAATGCCGGACCGGGGGCGAACGGCATTCGCCGATGCCGAGCAGGAAGGCGCGCTGTGGCTCGCGCCCACGGGCAGCGACGACTGGGCAGGCGATCTCGCCTCGCGCTTCCTTGCGCGCGAGCGGGTGCCGCAGCTCGGCGCGCGGGTTTTCGCGTTCATCGTCGAGGCGCGCGACGGCGAGGCGACGATCGACGAGCTGGCGGCGCGCTGGGGCCTGACGGCGCGCGAGGTGAGCGTGCTGTGCGCGCATCACGACGTGGCGCCGCTGGTCGCGCGCAACGGGCCGCGCTGGCGCATGCGGCATTGGGGCCGGAAGCGGCGGCGGGCCGCCGTGCCGCCGGCGCCGCTGCGCGCGCCGCCGGCGGACAGTTTCATCGAACGCTCGCTGCCAGCGGGGGACCGCGATGCCGATCCTGCGTGAATGGTCCAACGATCAGACGCGGCTGGCGGAGGAGCTGCGGATGTTCGCCGCCGTCGATGCCAAGGCCTGCACCGCCGAGGAATTGGGGACGGTGCTGATCGAAGTGGCGCGCGCGGTCGAAGATCTGGCGTTCGAAACCGACTGGGGCGACTGGGACGGCGAGGCCGATGATGGTCCGCCGGCGCCGGAACAACCTGCTGCAACGATGGGAGCTGACGATGGCGAAGGGCGATAAATCCCCGACCGAGGACGTGCGCGGCAATGAAGAAACACCGCGGCCGATCATCGACGAAAACGTCCATGTCGTGGCGCTCGCGCCGGCGACGCACGAGCTGCTCCGGCAGGCGGCCGAACGGCACGGGCTGCCGTCGCCCGATGCGACGATCGACATGCTGCTCAAGCGCGACCTGCAGTTCCCGATCGGCGGCGACACGTTCACGGTGCCGCTCAAGCGCAGCGAGGCCGAATGGGTGCGCAATGCCGCGCGGCTGCGCGGGGTCACGCCGGAAATGCTGATCCGCAGCGTGGTGGCGCAGGGCCGCGCGGCCGATCCCAGCAAGGGCGGCACGATCGCCAAGACCGGCGACGCCAACGAGCTCAAGCGGCTCGCGGCGGGCGCCTGATCGATGCCCAGGCGCCGCAGCTCGGCCAGCGCGAAGGCGCACGCCCTGCAGATCTCCCGGCTTCGCAGGCTTAGGAAGGTTGCCGGGCATCCCAGCGCCGGCGCCGAGCCTGCCACGGCGGCGGTGCTGGACGCGTATGTCGCAGACTATCTGCCGCTCAAGCGCGGCCAGGTGGCGTCGCGCATCGTCGAGATCGACGATCGATTGAGCGAGCTCGGGCCGCTGCTGCGTGCCGCGGAGCGGTCCTCGTGACGGCGTCGCGCGGTCGCGGAGTGGGCGCGCGGCCTGACCAGAAGGCCGGCAACCAGCGCATGGGCTGCGTGCCGGCACGGGCGATCGACGATCCGGCGCTGTCGAATATCGGCTTGCGCGTGCTCAACGTCCTGGCGCTCTACGGCGACCGCGACGGGTGGTGCTGGCCGGCGGTCGAGACGGTCGCCGCGCGGGCGCGGTGCTCGGAACGGCATGCGCGCCGCGCCCTGCGCGAGCTCGAGCAGCTCGGCCATCTGCAGCGCCACGAACGAGCCGGGCAGAGCAACTGGTGGCACATCATTTTTGATCCGAGGGCGGACACCGGTGTCCGCCCCAACAGTCATGAGGGGCGGACACCGGTGTCCGCCCCTGCGCGCGGGGCGAGTTATCCACAACCCCGGACACCGGTGTCAGGGGAGGGCGGACACCAGCTGTGTCCGGCAGAACACCCCATTGAACTATTCTCTTCCGGAGAGAGCAGTTCTATCCCCGCGCGCGCGGCGAAAGAGGCGAAGCGCGAAGCCTGGCTCGCCAAGGTGCGGGCGGCGCTGCTGCGCGTGCACGGCGGCGACCACGAGCACGTCGACACGCTGATCGAACAGTTCCGGCAAGGCGACAAGGCGGCGGTGAAGCTGATCAACCGCGCCAGCCGGATGCTCGCAAGGGGCGCCGGGCAGCAGCGCCGGCTCGCGATCGGGGGCGGGCGGTGAGCGGCACACTTGAGCATGCGGTGGCATCGCGCCATGCGCGGCGTGCAACGCTCGATCGGGGCATCGCCTCGATCGCGGATCGGAAAGGCACGATCTAATGCCCTTCCGGCGCGGATCGGCCGTTGCGAAGCGGGTAGCGAAGCGGCTCAAGGACGCGGCGGCGCAGCGGCGCGTGATCGCGGAGCACGCGGCTGTCGGGCCGCAGCTGCCGCTGGCCGCGATCGGCGGCGACGCGCCGGCGCCGGCGTCGGGCAAGGGCCGGCCGAAGGGCGCGCGCTCGTGGGATCACGACCAGTTCAGCCGCTACATGGAGCTGCGCGGCTACACCGACCCGCGCGTGATGTGGGCGGAGACGATCTCGCGGCCGGTGGCGGTGCTCGCGGCCGAGCTCGGCATCAAGGAGGCCGAGGCGTTCAACCTGCAACTGCGCGCGGCGGAGAACCTGGCGCCGTTCGTGTCGTCGAAGATGCCGCTCGCGGTCGCCGGATCGCTCGAGGTCCGCGACCAGCGCAGCGACGAGCAGGTCGCGCAGGGCATTTTCGCGCGGCTGATGGCGGTGCGCGAGGCGCGGAGCAAGTCCGTGGAAAATCAGCGGCTTATCGACGGCGCGGCGGTCGAAGTCGGACAGTCGCCAGTCGGACAGCAGGTGAAAAATGGCTGAAATCAGCGCAAATCCGGGCATCGCGGCAGCTGATCGCGCGTCAGCCAGCCCGCCGGCGGAGGCGGTCATGCTCGCCGGCGCGCGCGTGGTGCTGCACGACACGGCCGATCGGCCGATGGCGATCATCGCCGTGCATCCCGACGCCAAGCCGATCGTGGGCGAGCTGTCGCCGATGGCCGCATTGAACCTCGCCGCTGATCTGATCCGCGGCGCGCAGCGGCGCCTGGCGCGGGGCGAGCGATGAGCTGGTCGGCCGCCGAGCATGCCGCGCTCGATGCGCTCCTGGCGATGCCGCCCGACGAGCTGCAGGCGGCGATCGCGGCGCTGCCGGCCGACGAGCGCTGCCAGGTCGAGGCGGACCTGCGCGAGCTCGAGCGGCGGCGCGAGTACAACCGCATCGAGTACTACGCGCCGTTCCTGCCGCAGCGCGATTTCCATGGCGCCGGCGCGCGCTATCGCGAGCGGCTGTTCATGGCCGGCAACCAGCTCGGCAAGACGACGTCGGGCGGCGCCGAGGCGGTCTACCACCTGACCGGCCGCTATCCGGCGTGGTGGACCGGCCGCCGCTTCGACCGCCCGACCGTCGGCTATGTCGGCGCCGACACCGGCGAGCTCTGCCGCGACGGGCCGCAGCGCGTGCTGTTCGGCCGGCCCGACGAGCTCGGCACCGGCCTGGTGCCCGGCGACGCGATCGGCGACAAGGCGGCGGCCCGCGGCACGTCGGACCTGTTCGACTACGTCAAGGTCCTGCACGTCTCGGGCGGCTGGTCGCAGGTCAAGTTCAAGACCTACGCCTCGGGCCGCAAGGCGTGGGCGTCCGACACGATCGACTGGGCGTGGTTCGACGAGGAGCCGCCGCTCGAGGTCTACAGCGAGGGCATGGTGCGCACCAACGAGGTGCTGGGGCCGGTGTGGCTCACCTTCACGCCGCTGCTCGGCATGTCGCTCGTCGTGTGCCGCTTCGTCAGCGACGCCGACCGCGAGACGCGCAGCCTGACGCAGATGGGCATTGCCGATCGGCCGGACTACACGCCGGAGAAGATCGCCGCGATCCTGGCGCAGTATCCCGAGCACGAGCGCGAGGCGCGCGCCAACGGCACGCCGATGCTCGGGTCGGGCGCCATCTTCCCGGTCAGCGAGAAGCTGATCAGCGTGCCGCCCTTCGCGATCCCGGCGCACTGGCCGCGCATCGGCGCGATGGATTTCGGCTGGGACCATCCCTTCGCCGCCGTCGACGTCGCCTGGGACCAGGCCGCCGACGTCGCCTACGTCAGCCGCGCCTACCGCGCGAGCCACGCGACGCCGGCGACGCATGTCGACGCGATCAAGCCGTGGGGCGCCGACCTGCGCTGGGCCTGGCCGCATGACGGCCACGGCACCGAAAAGGGCTCCGGCGTCGAGCTCGCGAAGCAGTACGAGACGCGCGGCCTCAAGATGCTGCACGAGCACGCGCAGTTCGAGGAAGGCGGCTACCACGTCGAGCCGGGGATCACGATGATGCTCGGCCGGATGGAGACCGGGAAGCTCAAGGTCTTCGAGAACCTCAACGACTGGTTCGCCGAGTACCGGACCTACCACCGCAAGAACGGCAAGATCGTCAAGACCAGCGACGATCTGCTGTCGGCGACGCGCTACGGCCTGATGATGCTGCGCTATGCGCGCGTGCCCGGCCGCCGCGTGACGACGGCGATCGCCGACACCGCGTGGAACCCGCTGTCATGAGCCGGCCGATGATCCCGCGCGCCGACGCAGGCCTGCCGCCGGGCGTGACGCTCGACGATCCGCACGCGCGCTTCGCCTCGGGGATGGAAGTCGGCGAGGCGGTGCGGCTCGCCTGCGCGTGGTGGGACGGCGTCGGGCGCCATCTCGTCCGCAACCCGGACTTCCGAAACCCCGACATCGGCCTCAAGAGCGGGATCATGCGCGGCCTGCCCTTCGCGGACCTCAGTCAGGCCGAAGCGAGCCGCGTCGTCGTGACCTGGCACGCCGAATGGGAGCGCCGGCGCCAAGGGGGCGAACGCCGTTCGCTCCCCGTCCACGACCGCCGGCTGTGGAAGCCATGAGCGTCGTCGTCATCCCCCCGCATCGCCGCGTCTGGCTCGTCGGCTTCGGCAACGGCGACCCGCGCGACCCCTGGCACTGGGCGCGCCTGTTCACCCGCGACGGCTACCGCCACGTCGTCGCGCTGTCGGAGGAGGGCGAGGGCACGCTCGTCGTGCAGACGCTGTCGAACCGCCTCGAGCTGCGCTGGCTCAAGATCCCGCTCGGCCGCCTCGTGCGCCGGATGATGGCCGAGGGCTTCTGGTTCCTCGCCTACGAGACCGAGATCATGGCGCGGATGATGTGGCCGGGCCTGATGACCTGCGTCGAGGTCGTGAAGGCGGTCGTCGGCGTGCGCTCGCCCTTCGTCCTCACCGTCTACCAGCTCTATCGCTGGCTGCGCGCGCGCGGCGCGCTGCCGGTCCTCTCCACCCGCGCTTCGGAGACGACGACATGACGCAGATGATCAGCCAGCTTTTCGGCGGCGGCGGCGCGGGCGGACCCGATCCCGCGATCCTCGCCGCGCAGAAGCAGCAGATCGACGACGCCAACAAACGCTCGGCCGAGCTGACCGCGCAGGAGGACGCGCGCAAGCGCGCGATCGCCGGCCGTTCGGCCGGCCGCGCCTCGCTGCTCGGCCCCGCCGGCGAGGTCGGGGTGACCGGCGACCAGCTCAAGACGACGTTGGGAGGCTGAAATGCGCGTCAACGTCTATGCCGAGGAAATGACCGATCGCGTCGAGATCATCGAGAAGCAGATCGACGGTCAAACATTCACGGGGCTCCGCATCTATCTCGAGTTGCCGGCGAGCTACCACGTCCACCCGATCGGCGGCCTCGTGATCCCTGCGCGACCGGCCGATCTGCAGCAGGCGCAGCACCTGCAGGCACCATTCATCCACCGGCCCGGCGACGACGACAGCAGCGCCGTCACGTTCTGGGGCAAGAGCGACCTGCGCGACGTGCTGCGCAAGGCGCTGGGGCTGCTCGATGAGCACTACGCCAAACGCGACAGCGAGGCCTGACCATGTCGCGCGACGAGCAATGGCAAGCCGACCTCCGCCAGGCGCATGCGCTCATGCAGGCGGCGCCGGCGGCGGCGAAGCATCTGTTCTTGCGCTTCAACGATGCGATCGCCGATCTCGGCCAGGCCACGCAGATCCCGCCGCGGCAGATGGCTGCGCTTCTGGCGGCGATGTACGCCGGCCTCGCCCTCGTCGAATGCCAAGACGACGTCGACGACGAGGACGGGTTCAACCGCTTCCTCGACTACTGCCACGCGGCGACACACGTGGCGGTCGCGACGATGCGGCTCGCGCGCGGCATGCGCACCGGCCCCCTCAACTAGGAGATCCGACCATGCCCGAGCTCACCGTCGATGCCCTGCTCGCGCGCGCCAAGAAGGCGCAGGAGCGCAAGGAGCGGTTCCGCAGCCTGCTGCAGGACTGCTACCGCTTCGCGATGCCGGAGCGCGACGCGTTCACGACCTATGCCGAGGGGCAGCGGCGCGACCAGCACATCTTCGACAGCACCGCCGTGGTCGGCGCGACGCGCTTCGCCAACCGCCTGCAGGCGGTGATGTGCCCGCCATTCCAGAAATGGGCGATGCTGCGGCCGGGCTCGGAAATCCCGGAGGCGTCCAAGCAGCAGGTCGCGGAACTGCTCGAGAAGGACACCGCGACGATGTTCGCGCATATCCACGCGAGCAATTTCGACGCGGCGTCCAACGAGATGTTCCACGACCTCGCGGCGTCGACCGGGTTCCTGCTCGTCGAGGGCCGCATCCCCGGCCGCAACGACGGCGCGCTGCTGCGCCACACCGCGGTGCCGTCCGCGCTCGCGGCGTGGGAGGAAGGGCCGTTCGGCAGGGTCGAGGGCGTGTACTACACGCTGAAGACGCCGGCGCGGAACGTCGCGCGGACCTTCCCCGACGGCGGCACGCTGCCGCAGGGCCTGCAGGCGATCGTCAGGGACAAGCCGGAGCAGGAGGTCGAGATCCTCTGCTGCACGGTCTACGACCCCGAGGCGGACAATTACTGCTACGAAGCGCTGTGGGAAGCCGGCAAGGCGCGGATCGTCCACCGGACCTATCGCACCAATCCCTGGATCGTCGTGCCCTGGCTGCGCGCGCCGGGCGAGCTCGAGGGCCGCGGGCCGATCGTCCAGGTGCTCGGCGACATCAAGACGATCAACAAGGTCAAGGAGCTCGTGCTCAAGAACGCGAGCCTCGCGGTCTCCGGCGCCTTCACCGTCGTCGACGACGGCGTCGTCAACCCGGCGACGGTGCGGATCACGCCCGGCGCGATGATCCCGGTCGGCTCGAACGGCGGCACGCGCGGGCCGTCGATCCAGGCGCTGCCGCGCTCCGGCGATTTCCAGGTCGCCGAGCTGGTGATCAACGACCTGCAGGCGACGATCAAGAAGGGCCTGTTCGACGCGCAGCTGCCGCCCGATGCCGGGCCGGTGCGCAGCCCGACGGAGATCGTCGCGCGCATGAAGGAACTGCAGCAGGACATCGGCGCGCCGTTCGGCCGGCTCAACGCCAACTTCATCGTGCCCTACATCATCCGCGTGCTCGACATCCTCGGCGAGGCGGGCGAGATCACGCTGCCGCTCAAGGTCAACGGCCGCGAGATCGCGATCCACGCGGTGTCGCCGCTCGCCAAGGCGCAGAACCTCGACAACGTCCAGACGATCGCGAACACCGCGTCGGTGCTCGCGGGCTTCGGGCCGGCGGCGGTGGCGCGCGGGCTCAAGACCGACGCCGTGCCGCGCTATGTCGCCGAACAGCTCGGCGTCCCGGCCTCGCTGATCCCGACCGAAAAGGAGGTCGCGGCGATCGCGCAGGCGGAGCAGCAGGCGGCGGCGAGCGCGCAGCTCGCGACGTCGCCGGTCGCGGCGCAGATCGCCGGCGGCGTCACCAAGGCGCTGGCCGCGCCGGCGAATGACGGCGCGAGGGCGGCATGAGCACCGAGGGCTGGGCCGGCCTCGAGGAGGAGGCGAATGCCGTTCGCCCCGCACCCGACGCGGCGCTGATGGAGCGCTACCGCGTCGACCTGCTCTACGCGCGCGCCTTCGCGACGATCGAGGGCAGCCAGGTGCTCGCGCATCTGCGCGGCCTCACCATCGAACAGCCGGCCTTCGTGCCGGGCCAAGACGTCAGCTTCGGCTTCGCGCGCGAGGGGCAGAACAGCATCGTGCGCGAGATCGAGGGCCGCATCCGGCGGGCGGCGAAAGGGCCGCCGGTGCTTCAATCCCCAACCAAGGACAGCGAACGATGAACGACGCAATGCAGTCTGCGCCCGAACCGGCCTCGTCGACCGCCCGCGTGTGGGCGATGCTCGGCGAGGTGCGCAACGCGATCAACGCCATCGGGCCGGAACCCGCGCCCAATGTCCTGATCGCGCTCGGCACGGAGATCGACCGCGCGATCGCCAACGCGCCGCCGGTCAAGGCGCGATACAGCGAAGCGGCCGCCGCGCCGCAGGAAGGCTAGGCCATGACGGCAACCACCATCACCGCCGACGTCGGCGACCTCAAGCCCGGCGTCGGGCTGCCGGCGTTCTCCGTGTCCGCCGGCGGCACGCCCGGCGCGCGCGGGGTCACCGTGATCCTCGACTGGGCGAAGATCGGCGCGACCGGCGGCCTGCTCGACGTCGTCAACACGCTCGAGCGCATCACCCAGGTCGTGCGCGAGCAGGGCGTCGCGCTTCCCAAATCTTGAGCCGGCCAAGTCCTAACCAGCCGAAATCCTAGGAGGTTCCATGTTCATCCGCGCGAGACACGCGCCCGACGATGGCGGCGCCGGCGGCGCCGCCGCCGCAGGCGCCGCGAAGGGCGACGCTTCGTCGACGCCCAGCCTCATTGACGGCGTCGCCGACGACAAGGTGGCGAAGGCGCCGGGCGGCCATCCCGCCGAAAAGGACAACCCGCCCCCGGTGAAGACCGAGGCGGAGAAGGCGGCGGCCGATGCCGCGGCCGCGGCCGAAGCGGCGAAGCGTCCCGACTGGGCGCCGGAGCAGTTCTGGCATCCCGAATTCGGCAAGCTGCCGAAGGAAGCGCTCGAGCGCCTGCAGTCGAACGCCAAGGCGTGGCAGGACGCGCGGGCGGCGCTGACCAAGGGCGCCGCCAAGCCGCCGGCGAAGCCGGAGGACTACAAGCTGCCGCTGCCCGACGGCGCGCCGGCGGACCTGATCAAGGCCGATGATCCGCTGCTCGCGGAGATCCGCACCGCCGCGCACGCCGCCGGCGTCAGCCAGGCGCAGCTCGACGCGATCGCGAAGCCGTATCTCGCGGCGGCGGCCGAGCTGCTCGCCAAGGCGCCGCCGAAACAGACGCCCGAGCAGATCAAGGAAGCCGAGCAGGCCTTCGTGAAGGGCGAGATGGCGAAGCTCGGCAGCACCGCCGAAATCCAGGTCAAGGCGATCGCGACCTGGGGCAAGGGCCTGGTCGAGCGCGGCGTGTTGTCGAAGGCCGAGTACGACGAGTTCCGCTACGCCGCCGGCACGGCGGAGGGCCTGCGCATGCTCACCAAGCTGCGCAATCTCTCGGGCGAGCAGGCGATCCCGATGGATGCGGCCGCCGCCGGCGAGACCGGATCGCTCGAGGATTACTACGCGATGGTCGCGAGCGCCAAGACGCCGGAGGATCACGCGAAGGCGAAGCGGCTGCTCGAGACGCTGCAGAAATCCGGCCTGCTGCCGGCGCAGCCGCCGCTGGGCATCGGGGTCCGCGGCCGTTGAACTTGGCTGACCATGGGGGGGCTTGACACGCGAGTCGTGGTGGGTTTAGCGTCCCGGTGCCACTATCCCTCGCAAGGGGGAACGGCTGGCACCGGGTCCCCAGGCCGCAAGGCCATCCCGGCTGGAGGGGCGGCAGGACCGCCCAAGCGGATGCGAACCCGCCCACGTCCGACGGACTTACCGGCCCCCCTCACGCGCTGAGGTCCCGCCGGACCCGTCACCCCGCAAGCGGACTTATCGAACCGCGAATGTAGCCAACGCTTCATTCGTGCGATCGCGTTGCGATCGCGGAGGTTCCTGATGTCCGTTGCACTCAGCTCCATGGCGCTCACCGAATTCGACGCCCAGGTGAAGGCCGCCTACCAGACGTCCGGCAAGCTGCGCCGGACCGCCCGCGTCAAGACCGGCGTCGTCGGCTCCACCGAACGCTTCCGCCGCGCCAACAAGGGCATGGCCACGCCGCGCGTCCCGCAGACCGACGTCGTGCCGATGAATGCCGGCTACGCGGAAGGCGTCGCGACGCTCAGCGACTGGAACGCGCCGGAATACACCGACGTGTTCGACGAAAAGAAGGTGAACTTCTCCGAGCAGCCGATCGTCGCCGGCAACATCGCCGGCGCCATCGGCCGCCGCGAGGATCAGCTCCTCCTCGACCAGGCCGACACGGCCAACGCCGCGCCCACCGTCGACACCAATGTCGGCGGCACCGCGACCGGCCTCAACACCGCGAAGGCGCGCCGCGCCAAGCGGCTGCTCGACGACAACGGCGTGCCCGCCGAGGACCGGTTCTTCATCCATTCGGCGACCGGGCTCGAGCAGCTGCTCGGCACGACCGAGGCCACGAACAGCGACTACAACACCGTCAAGGCGCTGGTCTCCGGCGAGATCAACGGCAACAAGTGGCTCGGCTTCGAGTGGATCATGATCGAGACGCGGCCGGAGGGCGGCCTGCCGTTCTCGGGCGGCCTGCGCACCAACTACGCGTACCACAAGATGGCGCTGGGCCTCGCGATCGGGCTCGAGTTCCGCACCGAGGTCAACTACATCGCCGAGAAGACCTCGTGGCTCGCCAACGGCCTGTTCTCGGCCGGCGCCGCCGTCGTCGACCCGCTCGGCATCCAGGAAGTCCAGACGACCGAACCGTAACCCCTGCGCGGGCGAACGGCGTTCGCCCCGCGCCCTGCCTGGCGAAGGAGAAACTCGTGGCGTTCATCCAGAAGAACTTCGGGCCGATCGGCGGCCAGTCGACCAAGGGCATCGGCGGCGCGCCGGCGGCGTGGTCGTACAAGACCGCCGACGCGCAGGCGACCGTCCGCGTCGCCGGCTATTTCGACGCGGTGCGCAACCTGCTGTCGATCGGCGACGAGATCCGCGTCGTCGTCGTGACCAACCTCGGGCTCAGCAACGAGGCGCTGTCGGCGGTCTTCCGCTGCTGCGTCAAGGACAAGCCCGCCGCCGGCGCCGTCGGCATCGACGTCACCGACGGCGTGGCCGAGGCCATCACCGACACCGACTGATCGCGACCAGGGGCGGGGCTGCGGCCCCGCCCCGCACTTCCGGAGGGCAGCAGATGGCCGTTCGCAACTACATCGGCAAGCCGGTCCCCATGGACCCCAGCGACGTCGGCAATGCCGGCAGCGCCTGGTTCCACGAATGGACCGGCCTGCTCAACGGCGACGTCGGCCAGCCGCTGTGGGCCGCCCATCTCAGCGACAAGGTCATCCAGTTCTCCGGCGCGCTCGGCACCGGCGGCGTCATCAAGTTCCGCGGCTGCTGCCTGTGGACGCCGAACGCCGACATCGTCACCAATTGGTTCGATCTCACCGACCCGCAGGGCAACGCGATCAGCAAGAACGCCTTCCCGAACGGCGAGCAGGTCGAGGAAGGCCCGGTCCTGTGGGTCGCCCCGATCGTCACCGCGGGCGACGGCGCGACCAACTTCACCGCGACGATGAATTCCAACGCGTGGAGGCGCTGATGGCCGGTCCAGCCCCCACGAAGATGCCGACCAGCGAGGCGCTTGAGCTCACCAGCCAGCTCGCGCGCAGCTTTCGCGGCGTCGCGCGCACGGCCGAGCTGCTCGAATACCTGGCCGGCCTCGAAGGCCAGATCGCCGAGCAGGAACGCCTGGCGGCTGAGGCGCGCGCGGCCACTGTTACGGCGCGCGCCGAGCTCGCCGAGGTCAACGCCACGGCCGAGCAGGCGCGCGCCGCGGCGCGCGCAGCCGCGGCCGCGAAGGAGGCCGGGCTCGCCGATCAGGCGCGCGCGATCGCCGACGCGGAGGCGGATGCTGCGACGCGCATCGCCGTGGCGAAGGCTGAGGCGGAGACGACGGTGGCGGCGGAGCGCGAGGCGACCGAGCGCCAGGTGGCCGATCTCGCCGCGGAGATCGCCGAAAGGCGCGCCGAGCTCGAGGCCGTGCAGGCCGACCTCGCAGCGCTGCGCGCGAAGCTGGGGGCCTGATCGATGACGGCCCTCTCCAACTTCGCCGAGGACCTGGTCTCGAAGTGGCTGTTCTCGAGCGCGGCGGCGACCCGCCCTACGGCCTGGTACGTAGCGCTGCACACGGCGAACCCCGGCGAGACCGGCGCCACCGGCGAGCTCACCGGGGCCGGCGGCTACGCCCGCCAGGGCTCGATCGCCATGACCGCGAACGGCGACGGCACGATCGACAACGACGCCGTGCTCACCTTCGGACCTTGCTCCGGATCGGATTGGGGCTCAGTCACGCACGTGTCGATCTGGGATGCGGTGAGCGGCGGCAACTGCCTGATCTATGGCGCGCTCACCGCTGCAAAGACCGTCCAGGTCGGCGACAGCCTGCAATTCGCCGCTGCGGCCCTGGTGCCGCAGCTGACGTGATCGCATGCGCAAGGCGATCGTCCGCATTGCCGATGGCCGGGTGCTGAACGTCGTCGCGTACGACGCGAGCAGCGAGGCGGGCGGCTGGAAGCCACCGGCAGGTACGACGCTGGTCGACGCAACGCGCGACGCCGAGATCGGCGGGACATGGACGGAGCGAGACGGATTTGCGCGCGCGCCCGAACCACCGCCGCCGCCGCCCGATCCGCTCGCCGAGGCGCTGGATCGCGTTAACGCTCTCGAGGCGGCGTTGATCGAAAAGGGCGCGATCACGAAGGACGAAATCGACGCCAAGGCCGCATCGCGCGGGGCGACCTGATGGCACACCTATGGGCTGATCGCGTCAAGCAACCGGCGACGACGACCGGCACCGGAACCTGGACGCTGGGCACTCCGGTTGCGGGCTTCATTGGCTTCGACGACATCGCCGGCGCCGCCGACGGCGATACGGCGTTCTACCGCGCCGAGCAGGGCAGCGATTGGGAAGTCGGGCTCAGCACGCTCGGCGGCAGTCTGACCACGCTCGCGCGCACCGCCGTCCTGGCGTCGAGCAACGGCGGCGCTGCGGTCAACTTCACCAGTGCGCCGACCATCGTTCTCGACTTCCCGGCGGACAAGGCGGCGCTGCCGATCGTCACGAAGTTCACTTCGTCCAACACCTTCACGCCGCGCCCGTCGACACGTTTGGTTTGCGCCATCGTCAAGGGCGGCGGTGCTCCCGGCGCCGCTGGGAGTCGGCGCGCTTCCGGCGCCGCGAACAACAACGCTGGCGCCGGTGGCCAGGGTGGCGCCGTTCAGATTGGATGGTTTACGCGCGATCAGATTGGCGCATCGCAATCCGTCACGGTCGCCGCCGCGCAGCCGGGGCCTGCGGGTCAGACGACAAACGACACGGCCGGCGCAAACGGCACGAACGGCAATGACTCGTCTTTCGGATCGCTTCTAACCGCTCGCGGCGGCGGTGCCGGCAATGGCAATGGCCTGGGAAACACGACGCATGCGGTGCCGGTCAACCCGTTCGTCGGCAATCCGACGGGAGGTGGCCAATCGACAGCTTCTAGTGCCGCCAACGGCGGCACGCCGGTCGGATCGTTTGGTGGAAACGGAGGGGCGGGCGGCGGCATCACGTCCGGCAACGCGACGATTAGCGGTGGGTCGGGAACGATCGGCTACGGCATTCGTCAGGCGTCGACATCGGGCGCCGGCATCCTCGACGGCGCTGGCGCAACGACCGACGGCGCAAACGGCGGCAACGGCTCCGACGCGATCGACGCGCTCATGGCAATGGGCGGTGGCGGCGGCGGCGGGAAGTCTTCGACGTCTGGCCCTGGCGGCGCCGGCGGCGATGGCGGGACGCCTGGCGGCGGCGGTGGCGGTGGCGGCTCGTCGCAGAACGGGCAGCCTTCCGGCGACGGCGGCGACGGTGCGCGCGGCGAAATCATCACGATCGAGTTCTAGCCATGCTCGCCCACAGCGCAATCTCTGAATTTGCGATCAACGAAGGCCCGGCGGCGGGGGGCGGCGGCGCCACCACGCACCAGGCAGCGGCGGCAATAGCGGGCGCCGGCGTGCTCACGGCCACGGCGAAGCGCCATGCCGCCGCCGTGGCATCGTTGGTCGCCGCCGGCGTGCTCGCCGCGGCGGCGCAGCGCTTCCGCCCCGGCGCCTCGGCGATCGCCGGCGCCGGCGTGCTGACGGTCGGCGCGAAGGTCACGCGCGGCGCCCTGGCCGGGCTGATCGGCGCCGGCACGCTCACCGCGAACGCGACGTTGATCCGCGGCGCCGCCGCCAACCTGGTCGGCGCCGGCGCGATCGCCGGCGCCGTCACGGCGAAGCGCGGCGCGGCCGCAACGCTCGTCGGCGCCGGTGTGCTCAATGGCGACGCGACGATCCCCGGCGCGGCCGCGAACAGCGGCGGCGGGCCGATCGAGCGCCGGCGGCGCCGCAAACCCGGAGGCCGCTGATGCCCGCGCTCGACGTCTCGATCTGCTCGAACGCGCTGCTGCTGCTCGGCGCCGGCACGATCAGCAGCTTCGCCGACGGCACCGACAAGGCGACGGTCGCGGGCAATCTCTACCCGAGCGTCCGCGATGCGCTGCTCGTCGCCTATCCGTGGCGCTTCACCATGCGCAAGGTGCAGCTCGCGCGGCTGACCGCGCCGCCGGCGAACGAATGGCGCTACGCCTACACGGTGCCGCCCGAGAGCATGCTGCTCCGCGCGGTGTTCGACAGCCCGGCGATCGGCGCGTCGCCGCTGCTCGAATACGAGGTCTTCAGCGGCCAGATCCTCGCCAATCCGGCGTCGTTGTGGGCAGACTTCCAGGCCAATCCGGGCGAGGCGGCGTTCCCGCCCTATTTCACGCTGCTGCTGCAATACGCGCTCGCCGCCGACTTCGCCCACTCGATCGTCGAAAGCGACAGCAAGGCGCAGTACTGGAACGTCAAGGCGTTCGGGACCTCGGCCGAGGACGGCCGCGGCGGCTATTTCCGCACCTGCCGCAGCCTCGACGCGCAGCAGCAGCCGCCGCAGCAGCTCAGCGACTTTTCCCTGGTCGCGGCGCGGCAGTCATGACCGCGCGGGCGTGCCATCGCGGGGCAGGGGGCGAACGCCGTTCGCCCCCGGGCGGCTGACATGCCGCGGCTGCGCACCCTGCAGGCGTCGTTCACGTCGGGCGAGCTCGACCCGCGGCTGCGCGCGCGCGGCGACGCCAAGGTCTACTACAACGGCGCGGCGCGGATGAAGAACGTGCTCGTGCTGCCGATGGGCGGCTTCCGCCGGCGGCCGGGCAAGGAGTTCGTCGCCGCGATCGCGGGCGCCGCCGCGGGCTGGCGCAAGCTCCCCTTCGCCTTCAACACCGTCCAGACCTATCAGATGGTGTTCGTCGCCGGGTCGATCACCGTCTTCAAGGCCGATTCCGTCGTGGCGACCGTGGCGACGGCGATGACCGGGCCGCAGGTCGAGCAGATGAGCTGGACGCAGTCGGCCGACACGCTGATCATCTTCCACCCCGACCTGCAGCCGCAGAAGCTCGTGCGCGGCGGCAACGACGCGACCTGGACCCTGTCGAACATCGCGTTCTCGAACATCCCGACCTACGATTTCGGATCGGGCGCCGAGGCGGTGATCTCGGCGACGCGCGGCTGGCCCGCCTGCGGCACCTTCCACCAGGGCCGGCTCTATCTCGGCGGGCTCAAGAGCCGGCCGGCGACGATGCTCGGCTCGAAGGTCGGGTCGTTCTTCGACCTCAACAAGGGCACCGGGCTCGACGACGAAGGCCTCGACATCACGATCGACAGCGACCAGGTCAACGCGATCTTCGCGCTGCGCTCCGGCCGCAACCTGCTGATCTTCACCTCGGGGTCGGAGAACGGCATCCTCGTCGACCCGCCGATCACGCCAAAGAACGCGGCGATCAGCGAGCAGACGCGCCGCGGCATCTCGCAATACGTACCGCCGGTCGAGGTCGACGGCGCCTTCATGTTCGTGCAGCGCGGCGGCAAGGCGCTGCGCGAGCTGCTGTTCACCGTCGCCGAGAACGCCTACCAGGCGAACATCATGTCGCTGCTGGCGCCGCACCTGATCAAGGCGCCGGTCGACCTCGCGGTGCGCAAGGGCAACTCGCTCGACGATGCCGACTACGTCATCGCCGCGAACGCCGACGGCACCGCCGCGGTGCTCAACACGCTGCGCGCGCAGGAGATCGCCGCTTTCACCGAGGCCGTCACCGACGGCGCGATCAAGCACGTCGCCGTGGTCGACGGCATCGTCTATTTCCTGGTGACGCGGACCGTCAACGGCAGCACGGTCTACTACCTCGAGAAATGGAACGACGCGGCGACGACGGATGCCTGCGCGCGCGCGACCAGGCCGGCGGCCACGGCGGCGACCGCGACCGCGGGGCAGACCGTGTTCGCGTGGTCGACGACGGCGTCGGTCTCCACCGTCAAGGTGCGCAGGAACGGCATCACGCTGGATCTCGGCACCGACTACAGCGTCTCCGGCCTGCCCGGCACGTCGGGCAACGTCACGCTCGCCGTGGGCGCCGCCGCCGGCGACGTCGTCGCCATCACCTATCCGCTGGCGAATTTCGCGAGCCTCGCGCATCTCGAAGGCCGCACGGTCAAGGTGATCGTCGACGGCGCCATGCAGTCCGACAAGGTCGTTGCCGGCGGCGCCATCGCGCTCGATCCGCCGGCGGAAACCGACGTCGAGGCCGGGCTCGACTACGAGCTGCGCGTCACCGGCATGCCGATCGAGGGACGCCTGCCTGATGGCACGTCGGTGGGGCGCAAGGCGCGCATCGTCCAGCTCACCGGGCGGCTCTATGCGTCGAAGTCGGTGCGGATCAACGGCCAGCTCGTGGCGTTCCGCCGCGTCGGCGTCGCCGGCGTCGGGCCGCTCGACCAGCCGATCGTGGCGCAGACCGGGGATTTCCGGGTCGACGGCGTCCAGGGTTGGAGCGCGGCACCCGCCTTCGACATCACGCAGGACGCGCCGCTGCCGCTGACCGTGCTGGGGATGGCCATGCTGGTGAGTGTCTGACCATGGTTGAAACCGTAGGACTTTGGCTGGCAGGCAGCGCGGCGGCGGGCGGCACGGCGGCCGCGGCTTCGGCGGGCGGCGCCGCTGCTGCCGCCGCCGGCACGGGCATCGCCGCGGCGGCCGGCACCGGCTTGACCTGGGGCACCGCGCTGTCGCTCGCCAATGCCGGGCTGTCGATCCTCGGCGGGTTCTCGCAGGCCGGCGCGCTCAATACGCGCTCCGGGCTCGAGGAGCTCCAGGCCAACCAGGAGATCATCCGCGGCGCCGAGGAGAGCAACCGTATCCGCCAGAACCTGATCGCCACGCTCGCGTCGCAGAACGCCGCCTATGGCGCATCAGGCATCGATGTCGGATCGGGGTCGCCGTTGACCGTTGCCGAAGCGACGGCGGCGCAGGCCGATCGCGAGCTCGACACCAGCCGCAACAACACGCTGCTGCGCGCCTATGCGCGCCGTTCCGGCGCCGATGCCCTGCAGAGCGACGCCTCGAGCGCGATCCTCGGCGGCTTCGCGCGCGGCGGCATGTCGCTGCTCGACTACCAGACGCGGTCCAACGCGATCGGCAGGGGCTGATGCCGCGCGCCCCCGACTATCGTCCGTCGGGCGTCGAGCCGACCCTGCTGCCGGAGACGCCGGTCGCCACGGGCACCGCGCGCAATCTCGACACGCTGAACGGCCGGCTCGACAGCTACCTCGCCAGCCGGCTGCACACCGACGCGCTGATCGCCCGCGACGAAGGCCTGGCCGCGGGCCGCATCGCCGGCGAGGCCGATCCGGGCGCGCGCGATCCGGGCGACAGCATCCGCGCGCGCGCCTTCAACCAGGGCGCGACCGAAATCGGCGTGCGCCAGTCCGAGATCGGCATCCGCAATTTCCTCGACGAGCAGGCGCGGCTGCATCCCAACGATCCGGGCGCCATCGAAGCGGCGGGCAACCAGTATCGCGACGGCATCGTGCAGAACCTGCCGCCCGATCGCGCCGCGCTGGTGCGCAGCGCGTTCCAGCTTCATCTGCGGCCCTACGTCACCCAGGCGGCGCGCAACCAGGAGCTCGTGGTCGCGCAGGGGCGGGTGACGACGACCGACGCGGCCTACGATCAGACGCTCGCCTCGATCGGCCGCAACGCCGCCGGCGCCGCTGCCGGCGACGCGGCGGCCGAGCGCGCGCTGCTCGCCGACGTCGACAGCGCGCGCACGGGCATCGTTCAGCTCGGTCCGCGCATCGCCTTCACCCTCGACGGCGTGCAGTATCCCGCCGACGAAGGCCGCGCGCAGGCGCTCACCGTCGAGCAGATGCACGAGCGCACGCGCCGGCTGCACGACGTCGCGACGGTGGAGACGACGCTCGCCTATTTCCGCAACCGTCCGCCTGACGTGCCGGCCTCGACATGGATCGGCGATTTCGAGCGTCAGCAGCGCGAGGCGGCGATCATGCGCCCCGAGCTGCTGCAGCACGTCGTGTCGCGCATGCACGCCGAGGCCAATCGCGACGGGGCGGCTTTGCGCGCGACGGTGAGCGGGTTGCTCCACGAGGACATGGGCGCGATCGCCGGGCGCGGCGTCGGCGCCGGGCCGGGCGGGACGTTCCGCGCCAGCGACGAGCAGATCCGCGCGGCGTTTCCCGGCATCGAGGGCGAGCAGCACATCGAGGCGCGCCGCGTGGCGCAGCAGAGCTGGCAGTACCGCCAGGAGCTGCAGGGCTCGTCGCCGGCGCAGCGCGACGCGCGCGAGCGCGAGCTGAGCGCCGCGATCACGCAAGGTCCGGCGGCGGAGGCGCTGCCGCCGCGGCCGGCGCCGCCGGCCGGCGCGCCTGTGGGCATCCGCCAGAACAACTGGGGCAATCTGCGGCCGGCCAGCCTGGTCGGCTTCCGGCGGTTCGACACGCCGGAGGAGGGCATCGCCGCGATGACGGCGCAGCTCGACCGCTACCGCGAGCGCGGCCTCAACACGGTGCAGGACATCGTGTCGACCTGGGCGCCGCGCGGCGACGGCAACAACGATCCCCAGCGCTACGCGGCGTTCGTCGCCCAGGCGATGGGCGTCGGCGCCGCCGACCGCATCGACACATCCGACCCGGCGACGATGCGCCGCCTGGTCGGCGCGATGGCCCGGTTCGAGAACGGGCCGAACACCCTGCCGCCGGACAGCGAGGACGTGATCGCGCGCGGCGTGGCGCAGGCGCGCGGCACCGGCGCGCCGGCGGGCACGGTCGCGCGCACGCAGGCGCTGGAGATCTACCGCCGCGAACGGCACGCCTACGAGACGACGATCAACCAGCATCCGTCCGACGCGTCGCTCGGCCAGCCCGAGGTCGCGCAGGGCTTCCAGCGCTGGACCGCGCTGGCGCAGGCCGGCGACGGCGCGGCGCCGGCGGCGCTGCAGGCGGCGATGCAGCAGTCGATCGACTGGCAGCGCAATGCCGGCGTGCGGCCGGAGGCGATCGCGCCGCTGCCCTCGAACATTGTGCAGTCGATCGCGGGACGCTTCGCCGGCGCCGCGACCGATCGCGAGCGGCTGGCGGTGCTGCAGTCGGTGACCGCCGTGCCGGACGCCGACATGCGCGCGCGGGTGATCGCGCAGCTGCGCAATCAAGGCCCGCCGGACAACCGCATCCCCGACCAGATAGGGCTCGTGCTCGACATCGCCGAGGACCCGGCCCGGCGCAGCCAGGCGGAGGCGGTGCTCGGCGCGCTGCGCATTCCCGGGCGCGACGCCACGACCTGGCAGCCGGGCGATCGCGCCGCCGTCGACAGCCAGATCAATTCGACCTTCGACGACAGCGAGGGCATGGGCGGCGTGCTGCAGCGCCAGCGCGCGGTCACCGGCAATGCCGATTACGGACGCCAGCGCGAGCAGTATCGCGACGCGCTCGCGCAGGTCGCGCGCGCGCGCCTGGCGCCGGGCAGCGGCGCCGCGGCGGTCGACGGCGCGCAGGCCGACATGTTCGGCCATCTGCGCGCGCTGTCCGAAACCAACTTCGCCCATGTCTATGTGCCGGCGGCGACCGACATGAACGCGCTGCGCGCGGGCCTGCTGGCGGCGCGCGAGCGCGAGGCGGCGCGCTTCGCCGAGCGGCGGCCGCCGGAAAGCGCCGGGCCGCAGGCGCGGCGGCGCTTCGATGCCGTGGCGCGCGACCTGCCGACCACCGCGACCTGGGTCAACGAGGGCCGCGGCCTGGCGCTGGTCGTGCCGGCGACCGGCGCGGCGATCGCGCGGATGTCGCTCGCCGAAATCGTCGCGCTCGGACGCGAGCATCCGATCCCGCTCGAGCAGCCCGGGTATTACGGCCAATGATCGACGCGCCGCGCCTGCCCGATTTCGATCCGCTCGACCTCGCCACGGCGATGGAACGCCGACGTACGCCGCTCGGCGAATATCTCGGCGCGCAGGCGGGCGAGATGTTCTGGCAGGGGCTGCCCGGCCAGGCGGCCGCCGAGGCGCGCACGGGCCGGATCATCGGCCAGCTCGACATGCCGATCACCGATCCGCTGTCGGGCGTGGTGATGGGCGAGCCGGTGCGGCCCGAAGGCGCGATGTCGCAGGAGGAATGGCGCGCCAGCCCGCACTGGCGCGAAGGCCTGCAATGGGACGCGGCGATGACGCCGGGGCGGGCCGCGGCGATCGCCGGCGTGAAGGACGAGAACGACTACCGGCGCTGGCTGATCCAGCAGCGCCAGGCCGGCATCGTGGACGGCTTCGCGGGCTTCGTCGCCGGCATGGCCGGGGGCGCGCTCGACCCGTCCAACTACATCCCGTTCGCGGGGCCGGCCTTCCGCGCGCAGGCGCTGGCGCGCTATGGCGGCATCGGCGGGCGGGCCGCGGAGATGGCGCTCAACGCGGGCGCCGGCGTTGCACTGTCGCAGACGATCGTCGCGCCTTCGCGCATGGGCTACGGCGACGACGTGACGGCCGCCGGCGTGATCACCGACATCGCGATGGGGGCGGCGCTCGGCGCAGCGCTCGGCGGCGCCGCCGGCATCTACGCGCGGCTGCGCGGCGAGCGCATCCCGAGCCTGGCCGAGGCAGAGGCGGCGCGCCGGCAGATCGTCCAGGCCGCGGCGGATCTGCAGGCCGGGCGGCCGATCGACGTCGATCCGCGCGTGCCGAGCCTTTTCCGCGAAAGCCTGCTGAACGACACCGCGCTGGCGCGGGGCCTAGACGAAGCGCCCGCGGTCACCTTCGCCGACGGCGAGCTGCGGCCTTTCGCCGACGCGCCGGCCTTCGCGGCCGCCCACGCGCGCGACCGGCCCGCCGGCGAGACCGTTCCCGACGTGCGCTTCGACATGGGCGCGCTCGACGCGGTGACGCAGCTGCACGTCGCGCACTGGCTGCCGGCGCTGGGCGACGCGCCGGCGGGCGTGACCTTGAGCGCGCGCGCGATCAAGCACCTGTTCGAGCAGCGGCCCGACATCGCCGACGCGCTGCTGCGCCGGCTCGCCGACCTGGTCGAGCGGCCCAGCGAGATCCTGCCCAACCGCAACCCGGGCCGGCCCGACAGCGTCGTGTTCGCGCGCGAGCTGCGCGACCCGAACCGGCCGGAGCTGCGCCACGACGTCGCCGTGCTCGAGCTGGCGGCGGGCAAGGACGGGCTCGAGATCGTCTCGATCCACGTCATGCCCGACAGGACGCTGCGCAAATACCGCGAGGAAACTGGGGCGCGGGCGGCAGGGACAACACCAGACGGATCAAAATCCGTCCATTCCCCTGATCATCTCGGGACCGAAGTCCCTCACCCGGGAGCTGATTTTCCGGCGCTCCGCCCGCGCGAAGGGAATATAGGCACGGCCGTGCCCGGGCGCAACCCCGCCCACCCGCCGCTCGACCTGGCCGCGCCGCCGCCGGCGCCGCCGCGGCGCGGGCGCGCGCTGCTGCCCGGCACC
>CAYTMO010000009.1:0-27301 GCA_964439045.1 uncultured Candidatus Saccharibacteria bacterium | reverse complement strand
GGGACTTCATCAATCACGCGGCGTCGCTCCATCAGACTTTCGTCCATTGTGGAAGGTTCTTGACTGCAGCCACCCGTAGGTGTATGGACCGTGTCTCAGTTCCATCGGTGGGGGTCAGGCTCTCACCTCCCCTAGACGTCATAGCCTTGGTAGTCCATTACACTACCAACTAGCTGATATCGCACAGGCCTTTCCCAAAGCGTTAAAACTTTACTCTTGCGAGACCATCTTGTATTAGTCCACCTTTCGATGAATTATTCAAGACTTTGGGGTAAGTTCCTATGTATTACTACCTCGTTCGCCACTAACTTCTAGAGAAAATTGACCTTGATATAATCTCAATCTCAATTCAAAGAAGTCCGTTCGACTTGCATGCCTTAGCCACGCCGCCAGCGTTCATCCTGAGCTAGGATCAAACTCTAACTAAAAGTTAATAGAACGAAACAAAACAAAAAACAGCATTGTTTTTAATTTTGAAAATCTAAACTTTAATCCTAGCTCTAACAATTATTGTTTCCCAATTTTTATAAAACTGGGACAAAAAAATATTTTGAGACTTGCATCCTCCCCTTCAATTAAAGGGAGGTTCTCATTTTTGTCCAAACCTATACGGAACGTATAGATTTGGACCACCTATTCACTTGTCAAAGTAAATCAAACTAAAACGCCTATACCAACACTGATAAAGACGTAAGGAGAGTATATATGAAGCAAAAAGAGAAGTCAAGCGAAACATTAAATCTAAAAATACTATATTTTATAAGTATTTATTCGTACATTCTATCTCTAATTTCTGCAAGTTTAATTAATACATTTTCATCAGTTATTTTTTGGAATCTTGGAAAGGTTTTACCGTCTTTTTTTATATCTTCTATAAACATTGCAAGCGGGCGCACATCCCAATGCTTACCTGCTTTATATACAAACGCACTTTCGTAGAGTGGACGATAAACCACCATTAGACTTTCATCAACTCCCTCATCTTCTCCGTGGTAGATTTCTGTGTGATGCCCAATGTTTAAAACTTCATATGCATAGTTATTCACCTCACCACTTGGATCGTGCTTGTAGTGATAGTAAAAAGTTTTTTCTAATTCTTTTTGCATTTTAAATAATATTTATTGTGCGGTGGGGTGTAATTTTTTCATACGCTCTTCAAAGATCTTCTCTGAAGAAGGATAATCTAACCTAAAATTGCCTGATTCTGAAAAACAATATTTATCATAAATTTGAGTACTGTTAGTGAAAGGACCTTCTGTGTATATCTCTCCACCCTTACTCTCGCACATAGACATAAAATCACCACTTTCAATATCAAATACCATTGATGAATTTTCTTTATTATTTTTTATGTCATTTTTCTGGGAAACATTATGTAAATATGATTCTATATAAATAACAGATATAATTACTAATACTGCTACAGAAATTACTAACCCAAAAGAAAATGACTTATGTGGTTGATTTATCTTTTTTAACTTTATATGCAAAAATATACTTCGAACTATAGAAATAAACAAAACAAAACACAGTACTGGTAAAACATACGTAGCATAAATAATCAATAAAAATACAAAAACATACATCATACCCTCAGATGAACTAGAAGAATCAAACCAAGATAACAATATCAAAACAAGAACCGGTAATATCGTTAATATTAAAAGGAATTTAGCAAAATTAAAATTCGTTTTTAATTTTCTTAAAAGTTTAAGTTTTTCTTTCTCATTCTCATTCTCATTTTGTTCTTGTGGGGGCATTTATTTTTCTTTAAAATTATATATCTTATAAATTAGACCTATTTATTATAAAGCAAGTGGTACGAAATAACCACATCAGGCACTTAATTCTAATGAAATTAATTTACTCGGATGATGATGCCCGTTTATGATTCTAACTTTGTTTTTGGTTACTTTAAAATACTCCGCCACAAGCTCAATAACTCGAGCATTCGCCATATTCCTCTCTGCTTTTTCTTTTACAGATATATCAAAATGATCTTTGGATTTTTGTTTAAAAATTTCTTTCTTAGCTCCGGCTATGACATTTACTTTTATATACATTTAAAATTTATCGAGTAGATGCTTTGGAAAGGCACAATGCTAACTCACTACTATCAGTCCAGCCACACTCGCCACTTTTTTGTACTTCACATTTTGCAGTTTTAAAGCAGGCATACTCTTCGCGGTATTCGCAAGTAGAAGCCATATCTTTCTGATCAGTGCAAAGTTGTGCGCTGCATCCTCCGATGTAGCATTTCTTTGCGGAAGAAGTTGAAGCTTTATTTGAGACAATTATTGTGGCGGTATTTTCTGTTGCACTTTGTAAAACAAAATTATAACCCTCGGCTATGCCAGTTTTATTATTTGTTGTGCCTAGACGCAATTCTTGGGGAGCAGAAAGTTTCCCACCAGAAAGCAAGAACAATGCGGATAATTCTCCTGCCCAAACGCATTGCACATCCTTAGGACATCGTGAATCATTTATTTCTTTTAACTCTACTTTTAGATTATCAGGAAAAGTAATAGTTTCATTTATTTTGAATGTAATAGCTTTGTTAAAAATAGCATTGCTTGTACTCGGATTAGGTACGGATACTATTGGTGGATTTGTTATCACATTTGGATTTTCTATTATTTGCACAAAAAGATTTCCATCTGCATCTCTACATTGTTCCGGATAGCTCTCCATCACAGGGAAACCTGCATTTTTACATTCTTCAAAATTTGTGATTAAAGGTTTTTGAACGGCAACATTTTGAAATTTAAAGGCTAGAAATAAAACTGTTATCAAAGCAATAGCAGACACAATATATACAGTTATTTTTTTATTAGTCATACATATATTGTATCATACACAAAAAAATCCCCGACATAATCGGGGATTTTTTGAAAGTGGCTTATTCAGCTTCTTTTTCTTCTGCTTCTGGTTCCATACCTTCTGGTGCTTCTTCAACACCTTCTACTGGAGTCTCTTCTGCTCCTTCTACTTTTGTTTCTTCTTCATCCATAAAATTTATCTAAATTAATTGTCGTATAAAGCGACCACAAGGGTATTGTAGCACACTTATACTATTTATCTTAATTTTCTAAATCAGAAACTTGAAGAGGGCTAACTATTTGAGGAGGGGTCATATCTATCTCGCCAAACTTTTCTTCGTAGCTTTTTATTTGTGCACCCATCCACATTGCTATACTTTTCATTGTGCGAGGAGTGGTAGCAAAAGAATCTAATGTATTACCAGAAGTAATTGCAAAAGCAAAAACATCTTGTCCAAAAGAACCTATAGCTCCATCACAAAACTTCTTTGGTATATCGTTCATATTCACCTTAGTTGGATCTATCATAATTTTTTATTTGGTTAATTAATAAGCTTACATATTATAGCACATTACATATAAAAAATATTTCATTGCTTTAAAACAAAACTTATCTTCACCACATCCCCTTCCCAGATACCTTCTTTTTTGCGAACTGATGCTTTGACAGACAACAAATAAACACCGGAGAGCTTGTGAGGAAAAAGTGCAGTATCCCAGCTTGTCTTGCCTATCTTCGCAGTGATATATACGAATCCTTTTTTGTAGGTATTTCTAATTTCTTCAGAAATCTTTTTATCAACATTCACAAAATGCCAAGGCGCATCCCCTGGCCATTTCCAAACTTTCGCTTCAATTTTGAAATTCTTTTTCATTTAGCTTTGTGAACTTAACTTTTCTATATACTCAAAATCTTTCTCCGACACAGGCATAATTGAGAGCCTACTACCTTTTTGGACTACTACCATATTTTTTAATTTTGGGTCGAATTTTATTTGAGCTAGGGTTATAGGAGTTTGAAACTTTTTTACAAAGCCCATATCTACACAAAACCACACCGGCTTTTCTCTGGTCGCTCTAGTATCAAAATACTCTCCATTTTTATCAAATTGAGTTTTATCAGGATGCGCCTTGCTTACTACTTTTGCTATACCGTACACACCCGTCGGATGCTCTTTGGTTCCATTGGAATGATGAAAAAGACACAAGTCCCCTACCCGCATATCATCACGCATAAAGTTCCGTGCCTGAAAATTGCGAACCCCTTCCCAAGCAACTTTTTTATCCTTTTTTAAATCATCAATACCATAACAATCCGCTTCGGATTTTATAAGCCAGTATTTCATAAACAAATTTTAACATAAAAAGAAAAAGGCCGATGCTTTGCAACATTCGACCCTTTGATTTTTCCCCGCAAGAGTTATGGTGGTGGTATTGTCTTTCCAATAGAGAAAGGGCCTCTTATGAGGCACCCCCAAAAGGATACTTCCTCGTCTCTAAGAAAAAAGATCTGGAACATGAACCCAAAAAAGCCAGTTCCAAACCAAAAAACAAAAAAGCCCCCAACCCAATAAACCCAAGTTTCCATACTTCATGATTTTAGATTAAAGAATAAGTTTTTCCTAAAAGTACTCTCTACATACCTAAAAGTCAATATTTTATTTTTTCTCTAAATATTCTTTTCTTACTTTTTCAGAAAATTTTTCTATAGCATATTGTAGTAACCGCTTCAGATTTTATAAGCCAGTATTTCATAAACAAATTTTAACATAAAAAGAAAAAGGTCGATGTTTTGCAACATTCGACCCTTTGATTTTCCCCCGCAACGTTTATAACCCTTCTGCCCACTTATTTGAGGCTAGGTTATCTAATCTGTTCGGGGTTTTTGCTCAGCAACCACCGCTGAGCAAAAGTAAGAGTGCGACTACTATAGTCGCAAGGACCCCTTGTAGGAATCCTTTAGATATTTTCCCCATCTTTAAAGAATTTTCCTAAAACTACTCTATCTCTACCCAAAAGTCAATATTTTATTTTTTCTCTAAATATTCTTTTCTTACTTTTTCTGGAAACTTTTCTATCGCATATCGGAGCATTGTGCGAGGGAGGATGGTGGCATTTTTGTCCAAATATTCTCTCAACCTTTTTTCATCCTTTTTACCTGCTTCGCGGAGCATCCAACCACAGGCTTTGTGTATCAAGTCGTGCTGGTGGCGAGTAAGAGTGTCTACTATTTTATAAACCCAATCCAACTCCCCTTTTCTAATGAATGCAAAAGTCGCAACTACGGCAATACGCTTCTCCCATAAATCCTTGGAATGCGAAAGTGTGAGTAGAATTCTTTTTTCTTCTTCTGTCTTATCCAGCAAAAAATCTCCAAGTATTTGATGCGCAGAAGTGTCTACGAGGTCCCAGTTATTTATGTATTTTGTATTAGCTAAATAAAACTTTACGATACTTTCTTTTTCTTCTTGCTTTCCTATTTGAGCAGCCTCTTTGTATTGAGCAACTAGTATCAGTAGTGCTACGAGCCTCACTTCGTGTACTTTATATTGCAAAAGCTTCAAAACATCTTTCTTGGAAATATATTTATATCTTTCAGAAATCTTTCTTGAAGTAGGCACATCGAGCCCCCAGAAAATATCCCCTTCTCCATACTGCCCTTTACCCGTCTTGAAAAATCTACCTAATACTGCCCCCTTGTCTATGTTCCTATGCCTTTCTATGTCTTTAATTATCTTTTCGTACATTCTGCTAGTATACATTATCTTTGTCTGAAATTTGCATTTTGGGCACAATTATGAAATAATAAGCCCTATGAGTTTCGTAGCGAATATTCTGCCATATGCGCAGATAATACTTTCAGTTATATTGACTATGTCTATATTACTCCAACAATCCGGTGCAGGCGCAGGTGGCGCACTAGGAGGTGGAGATACAGGCAGTTTTCACAGCACACGCCGAGGTTTTGAGAAGTTTCTCTTTATTTTGTCTATTGTTTGTGCAATTCTTTTTACTTTGTCAGCACTTCTAGCTATAATAATAAAAGCACAAAGCTAAAACTTCTATAAAATAGAGGTTTAAAATTTTTACTATCTTTACTATGAAAAATATATATACTTATATTAAGGATTTAATCACTGATTTAAAACTACCCACCAAGATAAAACAAGCCTTAGCACACTTTTCAAAAACCGAATGGTATGTTTTTCTTGTGCTTATGCTAGTGCTAATAGTCAGTACTTTTGGAATACTTCAAAGCATAAATAAATCTTTTATGGTAGACATACCAATACAAGGAGGATCTATCGTAGAAGGTGTAGTAGGTACACCAAGATTTATAAACCCAATCTTGGCAACTACCGATGCAGACAAAGATTTAGTCTCTCTTGTATATGGAGGATTGATGCGAAAAGATTCTAATGGAGCACTCATACCAGACTTGGCAGAGACAGTAGAAATATCAAAAGATGGGCTTGTGTATACATTCACATTAAAAGATTATGTTTCTTTTCACAACAACACAAAGGTTACTACAGATGACATATTATTCACTATAAATAGTATAAAGGATGGAATAATCCAAAGTCCTTTGAAATCAAACTGGGATAGCATAACTGTAGAAAAAGTAGATGACAGAATAATAAAGTTTATTTTGAAACAACCTTACGCTTCATTTTTAGAAAACACTACATTAGGTATAATGCCAAAGCACATTTGGGACGGCTCCCCAATAGAACTAAACACAGCTAACACAAGTCCTGTAGGCTCTGGTCCTTATGAAATAAAAAGTGTACAAAAAGAAACCGAAGGAACTATAAATTCTTATGAACTTTCTTATTTCAAAAAATTTAATTTAAATAAGCCGTATATAAAAAAAATAACCTTTAGATTTTACCAAAACGAGGAAGATTTAATTAATGCATTAAATAAAAAAGAGATAGAGCAAGCAAGTTCACTATCTCCACAAAACGCACTGAAGCTAGAAAAAGAAGGTTACAATGTAAAGTCATCGGTGCTTCCTCGCGTATTTGGTCTTTTCTTTAATCAAAATCAAAATCAGATTTTCACAAATAAAAATATTGTAACTGCTATAAATCTAGCAATCGATAAAGAAAAAATAGTAAGAGAAGTACTATCAGGCTATGGAGAAACGATAGATACACCAATCCCACCAAATATGATAAATTATCAAAAATTGGAATCCGGTACCACTATTTCTTATGAAGAAAAATTAACTAAAGCAAAAAACATATTAGCAAAAGATGGATGGGTGCAAGGTGAAGATGGATTTTTAACAAAAACCACTACAGAGAAAAACAAAAAGACTACTAGTAACTTGGAATTTTCTATATCGACTAGTAATGCACCAGAGCTCTCAAAAACAGCTGAAATAATAAAACAAGACTTGGGTGCTATAGGAATAAAAGTAGAAATAAAAACTTTTGAAACAGGAAATTTAAATCAATTAGTTATACGACCAAGAAAGTATGATGCATTACTCTTTGGGCAAATTATAAATAATGAATCAGACCTTTATGCATTCTGGCATTCAACACAAAGAAAAGATCCAGGACTCAACGTAGCAATGTATACAAATGCAAAAGTAGATAAAATATTAGAAGACGCTTTCGTTACCGTAGACGAAACATCTAGAATAAAGAAATATGCACAGTTTGAAGAAGAGATAAAAAAGGATATGCCTGCAGTATTCCTTTATAGCCCTGACTTTATATATGCCGTATCACCAAAAATAAAAAATCTGTCTATTGATCACATAGTGTCCCCTCGTGATAGATTAGTAAACTCATATTTATGGTATATTAAGACAGACAGTGTTTGGAAAATATTCTCTAAACAAAACTAACAAAAAAATTAAAAATAATTATTATACAAATTAATATTTGTTCGCAAGAACAAGAAAAAAATAAAACAGAATTATGAAAAAAAACAGACTACCTTTCAGTGCTTTCAGTATTGAAAAAGAAAACAAACAGATCACCGATTCAGCAAACCAACCAACTAGTGATACAAAACAAGCTCCACATCATGCTCATTCAAACAGACCCGTCCACAGGGCCACACAAGGGACACAAGACAGAAAAAAAACAACCAAAAGCTCTACTTATCAATATTCAAAATTTGGTAAAAGCGGTGGACGTGGTGGAGCAAAAAGCTTTGGTAACAAAAACCAATTCAATAAATTAGGTGATCAAAAAATACCCCCACCAGAGCCTGGTGTAATACGCATTATTCCGTTAGGAGGAGTGGAAGAAATAGGCAAGAATATGACCGCTATAGAAATCGGTGATGATATCATCGTAATAGACGCAGGAATGTACTTCTCAAACGAAGAAACTCCAGGAGTTGATTATGTTATACCGAACACTACATACCTAGAAGAAAGGAAAAGCAAAATCCGTGGACTTTTCGTTACGCACGGGCACTTGGATCACATAGGAGGTATCCCTCTTGTACTTTCTCGTATTGGCAATCCACCCGTATATTCTAGAAACCTTTCGATCTTAATGATGAAGAAACGCCAAGCTGAATTCCCCCACCTAGAACCCATCAAAGAAAATATTGTAGAGAAAGACAATGTGATAACTTGTGGAAATATCCGTGTTAGATTCTTTGGAGTGACACACACCATCCCGGACTCTATGGGACTCATTATAGAGACCCCTCACGGCAACATTGTCACCCCAGGAGATTATAAACTCGACCATATAGATGGAGTTGTAAGTAAATCAGAAGAAGAAGAATATTCCATTTTCGACAAAATGAAAGTTTTACTTCTTTTAACTGATTCTACTAACATAGAGAACGAAGGATACTCTCTCCCAGAAATAAAAGTACACCAAGGACTAGAAAATTTGATAAAAAAAGTAAGTGGCAGACTCATCATTGCGGCATTCGCTTCGCACATAACTCGTCTTGCTCATATTGTAAAAGTAGCTGAGAACTTGGGCAAAAAGGTAGCCTTAGATGGAAGAAGTATGAAGACTAATATCGAAGTAGCAATAGAAGCAAATTATTTTGTACCTAAAAAGGGTACTATCATCCCAATAGAAGATGCAGACAAGTACCCACCAAATAAAGTTATAATTCTAATGACAGGTGCACAAGGAGAAGAGTTTGCCGCACTTAATCGTGCCGCCAATAAATCTCACGCAAAATTTACATTACATAAAGGAGACACTATCATTCTCTCAGCTTCTGTTGTACCAGGAAATGAAAGAGCGGTAGAACGAATGAAAGACGGTTTAGCTCGCCAAGGAGTAAAGGTCATCAGTTATCGTACAGCTGGAGAAGACTTCGTGCACGCGACAGGACACGGAAATAAAGAAGATGTACGATGGCTACATCGCAAAACTCATCCAAAATTCTTTATTCCTATTCACGGCAATCATTATCGATTAGTGTTACACAAGGAGCTTGCAGTAGACTTAGGAATGCCAGAAGAAAATGTAATAGTACCGGACAATGGATCTATTATCGAAATATCACCAGACGGAGAAAAAATAGTATTACGAAAAGAAAAAGCACCGTCAGGAATTATGATGGTGGACGGTATGTCTGTAGGAGACACTACTGATGTTGTAATAAAAGACAGACAAATGCTCGCTCAAGATGGAATGTTTGTAATTATTGCAGTAGTAGATCAAATGACAGGAAAATTAAAAAAGTCTCCTGACTTGATTTCCCGTGGATTTGTTTACTTGAAAGAAAATCAAGAACTCTTGCGTCAGGTTAGAATCATTATTAAAAAAAGTATAGAAGATATAACTATTAACACTGGCCCTAGTAATCCAATTGACATAGACCGCATCAAAGCAGGCTTAGGTGAAACCGTATCAAAATACTTATATCAAAAAACCTCCAAGAGACCTCTTGTGATCCCTGTAGTCTTAAATATATGATAAGCCTATGCTAAAAAATAGATCAATAATATTTTTAACCGGATTTTTATTCTCTATCCCTCTTGCACTTACTTCTTATATTAACTCTAGTTTCTTAGAAAAATATCTGACTGATTATGAAGTTAGTATTTTATATATTGTTTCATCTGTAATTACGATTTTAGGCTTACTTGCGATGCCAAAAGTTTTAACCAGACTTGGTAACAGGCGTACTAGCTTTTGTTTAGCTGTATCTTCTTTGGCTTCTTTGTTAATGCTAGCATTTATAGATAATATATTTTTTGTTATAGCTGCTTTTATTATTTATTTTAGTTCGCTTAATTTTCTTATCGCGACTCTCGACATATTCATAGAAGACTTTTCTAAAAATGCTTCCGTAGGCAAGCTCAGAGGTATGTATCTCACAATATTGAACCTTGCTTGGGTAATATCTCAAGTTGTTTCGGGTTCTATTATAGCCAAGAGTTCTTTTACAGGAATTTATCTTTTTAGTGCGTTCTTTATGATACTGGTCTCTCTTATATTTATATATTCTTTAAAAGACTTCAAAGATCCTATTTATAAAAAAGTTCCGGTCTTGAAAACGATCAAATATTTCAAGAAAAATAAAAACATACTTAAAATTTATCTTGTTAATTTTATTCTAAAATTCTTTTTTGTCTGGATGGTTATTTATACTCCTATATACCTTAATCGCGATATGGGATTTGGTTGGGATAAAATCGGACTCATATTTACTATAATGCTCCTGCCTTTTGTAATCCTTACTTACCCGCTTGGCAGGTTATCTGACAAAATAGGTGAGAAGAAAATGCTCCTTATTGGATTTGCAATTAGCGCATTTGCTACACTTTTAATCCCTTTCATAAAAGAACCAGTCTTCTGGGTATGGGCAGGAATACTTTTTGCTACACGCGTAGGTGCAGCAACAATAGAAATAATGAGCGAAAGTTACTTTTTCAAAATGGTAAAAGAAGAAGATGCTGATGTAATAAGCTTCTTCCGAAATACAAATTCGCTTTCTTATATCATTGCTCCCCTTGTAGCGCTTCCAATACTTTTCTTTGTGCCACATTTCCAATATATATTCTTTATTCTAAGCACAATACTCCTCACTGGGCTTTATATAACTCTCCGAATCAAGGATGTAAAGTAATTTTTCTAATTATCCTTCGCGGCTTCGAGGGTGACGGAGACACTTTTTTGTACACCTTTACTTAAAACTTTTAGAGTTATTCTATCACCTACTTTCTTTTGTCTTATGATAGATGCTAGGTTAGAATCTTCGTCTATTTTTACCCCGTCAACTTCTAAAATTATATCGTTCTCCACTATCCCAGCTTTGTCAGCAGGACTTCCCGGCAATACAGCAAGCTCGCTCACTGTGCTACCAGCTTTAACCAATACACCATAGTCCACACTTAGATTATTTTTAGTTTTCAAAGCAGAATCAACAGCAATATAGCGCACTCCTAAATATGGACGGATAATTTTACCAGTTTTTTTAACAGATTCTATCGCACCTTTTACACTATTTATAGGTAGAGCGAAACCGATACTCTGAGATCCTTGCGCTACTGCCACATTCACACCCACGACTCTTCCATACAAGTCCAAAAGTGGTCCACCAGAATTCCCTGGATTGATAGCTGCGTCAGTTTGAATCACATGGTCTAGGAGCTCCGTCTTGCCAGAATTATCTCCCGCTGTAATAGACCTAGACAATCCAGAGATAACACCAATCGAAACAGTATTTCTAAATTCCGCAAGAGCATTTCCTATCGCGATCACACTTGCCCCCACTTCTAAAGTATCAGAATCTCCAAGAGCGAGATATGGGAAATTATTTCCAGAAACTTTTATCAAAGCAATATCAAGCACAGGATCACGAGCGACGACTGTGGCAGTATGCTTCTTCCCGTCATTTGTAAATACTGTGTACTCTACATCGGTCGCTTCCACTACGTGCCTATTGGTTACTATTAACCCATCACTGGTGACAAAAAATCCACTTCCACCACCCACTTCTTTTTTCTCTGTACCATTTTGTTTGTACTGTGGAACATTGAAGAAAAATCCTGGAAACATTCCACCAAATGGATCCTGTTGGTTTGGATCGTTATAAATTTCATAAGTTGGTACTTCTTTATATATAACAATAGACACTACTGCGGGATTCGCCTTTTTTACAGCACTGACTACGAGAGATTCTTGGTTTTGTGGTTCTGGTTTTTCTACTACTATTGGAGCAAGTAGTCCATTTTCGTCTATTATGGGTACACTGATTTCGTTTAAGGCTACCTTATCTTGACTCTGGATTTCTTTTGCATACTCTTTAGCAAAATAAGAAAAAACCTCTCCTCTGTAATTCCAAATTATTCCTAATCCGATAGAAAATACTATCAAAAAAGCCAATAAACTTGTTAAGAATACCTTAAATAAGAAAATATTTTTTAAAATAAACTTTTTTATTGAATTTGTTGTAGTTGTGTCTTGCATTTTTTAAAAAATCAAATAAAAAATATAACTATTAATACTATTATTATAATCAAGCGCTTTTTCTTAGCAAGCTTAATCAAAAAAATTAAGATCAATTTGTGGATATCTTTTTTACTTGTTTAAAAAAACGGAGATACCCTTTATGAGCTCCATCAAAAGTCCCAAAGAGCATTATTTTTACTACATTTTTATTTTTTAAATTTGACATTACTCCTATTATAACATTTTATGATGCAATACTTGCCCCCCATTTCTACGGATAGTATAATTCATACTATGACAACAACAATAACAAAAAGAGACGGGTCCAAAGCACCATTTGATGCTGATAGAATTAATAAATCTATTGAAAGAGCTTGTTACGGAATCAGTGATCCCATCTCTAAAGTTATTCAAATAGCCACAGAAACTCGTTTAACACTCTATGATGGCATAACTACAGAAGAATTAGACCTCGCTACTATCAATGCAGCTCTCCAAAACGCTCAATTTGGTATAGAATTCGACAAAATAGCTACTCGATTGCTTCTAAAAGTGATTTACAAGAAAGTTATCGGAGATTACGATCCAGATGACAATAAAGTAGTATCAAAAGAAGAGTTTAAAAAACTTCACGCCGAACAATTCAAAAAATATATCCTAAAAGCTACAGAAACAGGTCTATTAGACAAAAGAATGGCTACTCTTTTTGATCTTGATGAGCTAGCAAATCACCTTAACCCAGAAAATGACGAATTATACAAATATTCAGGCCTCTCTACTATGCAAAACAGATATTTAGTCAAAGATGCAAAGCAATACCCATTAGAGACTCCTCAATATTTCTGGATGCGTGTAGCTATGGGAATGTCTTTAAACGAAAAAGAGCCTACAAAATGGGCAAAAAATTTCTATGACAAAATGTCTGCATTGGAATATCTCTCAGCAGGTAGCTCAAACATCGGTGCGGGTACCCCGAATCCAAAACTTTCAAACTGTTTCTTAATGGAAATTCACGATGAAATGGAACACATAGGCAAAACTGTTTCTGATGTACTTTTGTTATCTAAAGCAACGGGAGGTATCGGACTCTCTGTTACAAAATTGCGTGCTGAAGGCTCTATACTAAAATCTAACAATACTATTTCGTCCGGCCCGGTACCATTTATGCATATCATCGACTCTGCAGTACGAGCAGTACAAAGAGGTGGCAAGAAAAAGGGTGCACTTTGTTTCTATATGGAGAACTGGCACTTAAACTTCCAAGATTTCTTAGATCTTAAACAAAATAACGGTGATGACTACAGAAGAACTAGAACTGCAAATACTGCTGTATTTATATCAGATGAATTTATGAAAAGAGTGATCGAGAATGATGAATGGTATCTTTTTGACCCAAATGAAGTAAAAGATTTAAATGAACTTTACGGAAAAGAATTTGCAAAAAGATACAATGAATACGTAGAGCTTGCAAAAAAAGGCAAAATGAAGATGTTTAGTGTAATGCCTGCTCGCCAACAATACAAAAATATTCTAGTATCACTCGAAACCACGTCCCACCCTTGGCTTACTTGGAAAGACTCTATCAATCTACGAGCACTCAACAACAACACAGGCACAATACACTGTTCAAACCTTTGCACCGAAGTAACCCTCCCTACAGACAAAGAAAATGTAGCAGTTTGTAACCTAGTATCTATCAATATGTCTCGACACATAGTATTAGGTAAAGAAAAAAATCAAATTGATTGGCACAAATTAGAAGAATCAACCAGACTTGCAATTCGCCAGCTCGACAACTTAGTAGATATTAATTCCCTTCCAATTCCTGAGGCAAGAAAAGCTGACAATGAAAACAGAGCTGTAGGACTAGGACTTATGGGCTTTGCAGATTCGATAGAAAAACTTGGCTACTCATATGAAGACAACGAAGCATATGACTTTGCAGACCAAGTATTTGAATTTATTTCTTATATGGCAATAGACGAATCTGCAAACTTAGCGCAAGAACGTGGTGCATACAAAAACTTCAAAGGCTCAGAATGGTCCAAGGGTGCAGTACCAATAGACACCATAGCAAAATTAGAGGCTGATAGAGAAAGAGTATTAACTGTTAAAAAAGAATCTGCAAAATTACTCCCTCTGCTTGACTGGGAAAGCTTAAGAGCAAAAGTAAAAAAAGGAATGCGAAATGCTACCTTACTCGCTATAGCACCAAATGCAAATATTGGACTCGTGGCAGGAACAAGCCCTGGTATTGATCCTAGATTTGCTCAAATGTTCTCTCGAAATAAAATTTCCGGTAAATACTTGGAAATCAATCACAATCTAGTAGAAGCTTTAATTAAAGAAAACATCTGGGAAATTACACGCAATAAAATATTAGAGAATCACGGAGACATAGAGAACATTCCAGAGATACCAGATCATATTAAAAAAATATATAAAACTTCATTCTCTGTCTCTCCTTATGCATATGTAGAAGTCGCAGCTCGTGCTCAAAAATGGGTAGATATGGGAATCTCCCGCAATATGTACCTTGAAGTACGCGATATAGATGAGATTATGAATATCTACACCACTGCTTGGGATAAAGGACTTAAAACTACATATTACTTACATATGAAACCTAGACATACCGCTGAACAATCCACAACAACAGTAAACAAAGCTCAAGCATTAGGTAAAAAAGGTTTCGCAGCTATTCGTGAAAAACAAATCACCATAGGAGATAACAATAACAATACAATAGAAATTGAGATAGAGAACTCTGTAGTAAATATTTCTCCAGCCTCTCAAGTCAAAACAGAAGAATTGGTAAAAGTTGCACCTGTAATAAACAAAGAAATAACAGAAGACATAAACGAAGACCCGCAAGAAAAATTTTTGTGTGAAAGTTGCCAGTAATTATTAATTTAAATAAAGCCGAATGTGTGTTTTTTAGGTCCTCGGAAAAAATCCCCAGACCATTCAGAAAAATACATTCGACGGTAATATATATGATATTAGGAAAAGCATCACCAACAGATATGAATTTGCACCCAATGAAATACAAATGGGCTTATGAATTGTACAACCAAGCAGTCAGAAACAGCTGGTTCCCTCACGAAATACCATTAGGTGAAGACTTAACAGACTGGAAAAAAATGACCGAAGACGAAAGGCACGCAGTCGAATTCTTAATGTCATTCTTTAATCCTGGAGAGCTCATAGTCAATCGCGTGCTTGCCTTAGGTGTGTACCCATATCTCAAGTCCCCAGAATGCCATCTCTACCTTGCAAAGCAAATGTTCGAAGAGGCAAACCACTGTGTAGCATTCGAGTATGTACTTGAAACATTTCCTTTTGACAGAAGCAAGGTGTACCAAACTCACCTAGAACTCCCTTCTATGCAGAAGAAGGAAGCTTTCATAAATAAATATTTAACCAGAATGATGGACGAGACTCTAGACATAGAGTCCGTAGAGGGCAAGAAAGACTTTTTAAGAAATTTAGTAGCTACTAATATAGTGATGGAGGGTATCTGGTTTTATTCTGGGTTTATGGTGGCTCTTTCCTTCCGCCAGAGAAACCAGCTACGCAACTTCGGTTCTATGATCAACTGGGTGCTTCGAGATGAGTCTTTGCACTTGAAGTTTGGCATACAGCTTATCCATACTATCCTAGAAGAAAATGCAGAGCTTCTGACAGAAGACTTCGCAGCAGAGATAAGAAATATAATAATAGATGGAGTAAATCTAGAATCTGATTACAATAAAGACTTATTCCCTAAAGGGATCCTTGGACTCAATGCCGACTATGTAAACCAATATGTGCAATATGTAGCAGACAGAAGACTCGAAGAGCTAGGACTAGAACCTCACTTCAATGTTACCAATCCTGCAAAATGGATGTCTACAGCTACAGATGTATTCGAACTCGTGAACTTTTTCGAACAACAAAACACTTCTTATGAAGTAGACGCTCACGGTCATAAAAAAGAAGAAGAGAAACCTAAAGAAGAATAATTTAAAAATCTCCCAGAAATAGGAAAACGCCGAATGGGGTTGCTTCCGCGTCCCCTTTCGGCGTTGTTTACATTTGGTTTATTGGTTTATTTGTTTTTTAAAATTTCCTTTATCACAAGAAAGATCTCCGTGGGTAGAGTTTCCCCATAATAGTTTTGATTTTCATTTATCCAAAATTCATCCGTTACTGTCCCCTGCTTATCAATCCAAAAAGTGACCCATATTATTGTTGGGGTATCACCCCAACCGGGGGGTGTGTAAGAAAATTGGACCCTTGCCTTCGTATCCCAGGGATGGGGGAAATAGACTCCCAGCTCTTCCCCTTCTTTTACAACATCAAACCCCCAACGATAATCTGGGTTTTGACGAGCAATTAAGAGTTCCCATATTTGAGGCTCTTTGGGGTTGGGGTTGCCTTGTTGGGCTTGAATAGGAGCTAAAGTGGCGAACAGGCTCATCGCCAGAAAAAAAATAATTCGATTTTTCATGCTGAAAAATTTTAGGTTGAAAAATACTTTTTAACTTAACCTTAGGGGTTACTTTTTTGCCTTTTTCTTGACAACTATACTATTAAAAACTTTTCGTAAATCGCTTGGTTTTATTGGTTGAGGAGGGCTACCAAATCCAATCAAACAATACCCGTTTAAAATAGGCACATTTAAAGGCAAGGCAAAAAAAATATCTTCGTAGTTTTTCCCGTCACTTGTTGCATAGTAAATGGCTATTTCTTCCAAATTCCAATCAGTCTCGTAGGTAATGTAAATATTGTCATTAGGAGAGAAGGTATATATCCCGTCCTCCACCGGCATTTTTTTCATCACTTTTACAAACTCCTTTAATTCTTGGGTAAGAGAGTCTCTCCCCTGAAACAAGGTTTGAGCTTGAATAAAACTCCCTGTGGCAAGCAGAAAACATGCCAAGATAAAACTTTTCATAGTCAAAAAGGTTTATTATGTGAAAAAAATAGTTTATTACAAACAACATAAAACCTAGCAAAGTGCTAAGTTTTTTAAATTTGTTCATATAATACTCTATTGAACTCGATTTGTCAAACACAATACTAGAGTTGTGATGTAAATAGTCGCTAAAACTTCTACAAAAAATAATAAAAAAATGTTATGACCAATTAGTGGAAAACAAATCTAATCCCGATAAAAGATTATTTTATTCTTCAGTATTCTAGTTTATATAGTTCTCTTATGATCTTTAATCCTATTAGGATAAGTAAACATAGAAAATTTAATTCTAAAATCAAGTTGTAGGATTGAATACGCATTGCCAACACAAGAATCAAGAGACATAAGAGTACCTTGTTTATATGGACTTAAGTTAAAATTTCTTCCTCCTAATACAATATCAGTAACTCCTATCTTTTTTAAAAGATCAGTTGTGTATCTCCACCCTTGTGGCACATATCCATATTCTATTTGAAGTTGTGGTTTTTTATCTTCTGGAATTAATGGTGCAGCTGCTTCTTCTGCTGTAGGTACATAATACACATCCTGGTGAGCAAAATCTTTAATCTTTGAAATCGTAGATTTCATCTTTACAGTTTCTTCAAAAACAAATATAGGAGGGACATTTTTTGAATCTGATACCAGTAATTTTTCAAAACCACTCAACATAGTATTGTACTGCGCTTTATGATCACGTGAAGGTGTTACTTTTGTTGGAGGGTCATCTGGTAATTCACTATAATAAGGATGTATGAATATTCGTATTATACCCTTAGAATCTAAAACTCGTTTCTCTAATTTTAAAATTTGCTCAGGAGACATTTCAAACAAGTTAGCACTTTCAGGTTTGTGTTGCTCGACGTGCTTGATTGTTTGTGGTATCTCAATAGAATTTTTCACAGAATTTATTATACATTAAAAGTACTTTTACTACCACCAAATAAAGTATGACGGTTACAAATTATAAAACCTTATTTAACCCTTTGTATTCCACTATCTCCCCTGCTTGGCGTTCTATTTTGTCTGCTTTGCGGAGACTTTTAATAGCTTTTTTAGAAATTACTTCGTAATGTTTGATCTCATCCAGCTTATCATCCACTACCCATAAATCTTCTTGATTTGTTATCCAATTTATCTTTAAAGTATCAAGATTTAAAGGTACAGAATACCTGCGCAAGGTTTTCTTGCCATTACTATTTAAAAAATATTCGTGAAAGTAAGACATTACTAGCTCTCGCACACTTTTATAAACTGGCTCGCGGTACCGGAGAGTATAATGATTGGTCTTGGACAATGCGCCCCACAGGCCGTCTATTTGGAATAATGTGATTATATGATCCCAATCCCCTGACTTTTTGTCTGCTTCTAGGTGCAGTATCAAAGGTTTAAAACCTTGGAATGAAAGTATGTATGCCCCGAGCATCGCACCCTCAAGGCAATGAATGCTCTTGGTTCGAAAGGAAAAAAGTGGAGACTTGATAGTCTGCCCATCTTCTTCAAAGTTAAAACGGAAAGTATCCAGAAAGTCCTGCACCTTTGCTGGGGTATTCAACTTCTTAAAAAAATGTATTTCTTTTTTAGTAAAATCATTCATATATTTCTAGCTTGCAAAAAAGAGATTTTTCGAAGGGGTTTTGCGAGCGATGGCGAGCAAACTTCAGAAATTTTTAAGCTTCAAAAATTTCGTACCGAAGAAAAGTTTCTTTTTTGCATAATTCAGTATAACAAAAAATCCCACGAATTGCGTGGGATTTTTTGTCTTTATTTCTTTTTTGCTTTTTTAGGTTTCTTTACCTCTTTTCGCATACCTGTTCCTTTTGCCATTTTATTTTTTTATTAAATTAATAATATCCTACACATATATTATATACCGAATCCACTTAAAGTATCAACATAACTATTCATAAAAAATGGTATAGCGAATACGAGTCCAATGATAGGTAGTACAATTACGATGACAGTAACCCAAGTCATAATAAGAAAGTATTTCCGCATCTTTTCTACGGATTTATATATTGCATCTATTTTGACACTTTGTTCTTCTAGCTTTGTTTTTAAATCTTGATCCATAAATTTCGAAAATTAATCTTCTTTTTTATAAAAGTGCGCTACGAGTACAATAGTAAGAAGTCCCAAGAATCCAGTAAGGGCAAGCATTGGGATAGATATATATCCTCCAAATTCATAGATGAGCTGTTGGTAGCAAGATACTCCGGATGCATCACAAGGCAAGTTTCCTGTATCTGCAAAGTAATACATAAAGTTTTGATACACAGACACCAAGAAACCTGCGAGCAAGAGAGGTAATGTATATTTCACCACCTTTCTGTCTTTAGCCCATATTGCTACACCAAAAATAAGTACTAAAGGAAACATAAAGACTCTCTGATACCAACAAAGATAACAAGGCACAAAACCTATTATTTCGGAGTATACAAGCACGAATAATGTTGCCGCAAGAGAAAGCAAAAATCCTAGCTTGAGGTAATGCTTATCAATAAAGTTTAAATACGCATTATTTTTCGGACCAATAAAAAGCAAGAACAGAGCAACAACAGAAAGGATCTGTACGAGTATAGCCCCCGACCCAAGAAACAAGTTTAAGTAATGCACATTTTCTGGATTCATTTTTTTAATTTATTTTATTCTGGTAATACGCAACCGGTCTTTTCTGCAAGCTGTGCTAGAGGAACTTCTCCATTTAATCTTTCTCCATCAGCAAATTCCCAAGTAGGATAACCGGTTATATTGTTGTCTTTACATATTTGAGTAGTGTCTTGTGCGTTTGCAGTAGAACATTCTATATAAGGAAGTAATTTTTGTGAACTACCAAAAAGCTTTTTCTGAGCTTGGCAATGTGGGCACCAAAAAGCTCCATAAAACGTCGCACCTTTTTCTTTCAAACACATAGCGAATGCATCGTATTTGCCTGGTCCTTCGGGTTCTTTATTGGATTGAAATATTGCAGCTCCTATAACCCCTACTATTAAAATACCAATAACTGAGAAAAATATTACTTTTTGTTGTTTTTGCATAGTAAAAATATTATAGCATAATAATCTTTGGTACAAAAATAACTAGCCCTACAATAATAGCCATAAATACAGATAATAATACCGCCCCAGCAGCCACATCTTTCGTATCACGTGCATATGGATGGTACTCTGGAGAAGTCAGATCTATGTCTATTTCAAATGCTGTATTCATAGCCTCTGTAACCAAGACAAATCCAATAGCAAAAACTAGAAATAACCATTCTGTAGTAGAAATCTCTAAAACATATCCCAGATATGTAGCAAGCAAGCCAAAGAATATATGACCCCAGATATTGTGAGTAGTCTTAATGACGATACCCAATCCTCGCCAAGCGTGGTTGGCGCTACGCACACGAGCTATAATAGAAAACCTTTTCTTCTCTTTATTCATTATATATATAATACCATAGCCAAAAAACAAAATCCTGACTTAGTCAGGATTTTGTTTTAGTTATTTATTTTGCTGTATTGTAGTAAAACTTTTCTGATACAACCTTACCGTCTTTCCAATGTTCAACAGCAACTTGAGTACGAGATATGCGTCCCCAATCCTTATGAGTTACATCCATAGAAGATTCAATCATAGAATAATTTTCATTAGAAGCTGTGCCTAATATTTTTGATGAATGAATTTCTACAACGCCGTTTACAAAAGCTTCCTCGTAAGCACGGCACGCATCCTTGCCTACTCTTGGGGCGTCTTCATTCTCTTGCATTACAACATCATCTGCATAATATTTTTCAAAAGCCTCCATTATCTTGCCTTCACTTATCATCTTTGCTAAATCCTCTACTAACATTTTTGTATTATCCATATTTTTTACTTTTTATTTAATTTAATAATTTTACCTTCTATTAATGCAACAGACACTTTTTTATAAGCAGAAGAAAGTATCCTCTGAAAAGTACTTTGCGAAATGCCCATTTGTATAGCAGCATCTTTTTGATCTAAACCGAGTATATTTTTAAGTCGAAGAGCTTCTGCTTCTTCTCTTTCAATTTCTACATTCTGGATTGTTTTACTACAACCCTCTGGTTTAAATTCATTATATTTTGGGCAAATGCCCATTTTTTTCTCACACTTTGGTCTAACCATTTTAAAATTAATTTGCTTTTAATAACGACCTGTTATATTATGAATATATACCCATAACATTAACAAGTCAAGTTTATTAAAATAATTAAAAAATATGGAAAATAAAAACAACAAAGAAATAAGAGAGCAGATAACTACAGCATTAAATTGGCGTTATGCTACGAAAGTTTTTGACAAAAATAAAAAAATAAACGAGGAAGACTTATACACAATACTAGAATCCGCTCGATTATCCCCTAGCTCTATCGGCATAGAAGCTTGGAAGTTCTTAGTCATAAAAGATGAAAATATTAGAGCTCAGATATTTGAAGCAAGTAAACAACCAAAAGTATTAGACGCATCTCATCTTATTATTATAACCTACCGAACAGATGTAGCAGAAAATATTACAAAAGAACGATTAGAAAGAACAGCTGAAACGCAAAAACAAAAAATCGAAGAATTGGCAGGTTTAAAAAAGATGCTAGAAGATGGCATCAACCAAAAAATACAAAACAAAGATTTAGAATCTTGGGTGCGTGCACAAGCATATATTCCACTGGGGATAATGATAGAGACTTCTTCCCTTTTAGGTATAGACAATGGGCCGATGGAAGGATTTGATGCAAGAAAAGTAGATGAGATACTGGGTCTTAAAGAAAAGAATTTAAAATCAGTCACAATGCTCGCTTTAGGCTATAGAGGAGAGGATCCAGCAAGTACTAGACCGAAAGTCAGGAGAGACTTCAAAGATGTAATAGAATTTATATAAAATTATTGGTACTGTATGTAGACAGGCTGAGGACTTAATTTTAACAATTGTTCTGGTTCAAATATTTTTGTATTCGGCTGTTTAATATCATTTTTATAAAAAATTTTAAAACCAGTAAATTGTACGGGCTCTTTGTAGACATAAGATTTGTAAGTGCTTATTTTATGTTGTTGCCCTCCCCACCCATCCATATGCATAACCACCTGCACTTCGGGGGTAGGTTTTATTTTGGAATAATTTGTAACCATCTTTTGAGTGTATCTATGTACTACTAATACTTTTGGTGGTAAGTTATTCTCTTCTACTATTTTTGATAGATAATTTATTGTGTAATTTATATCTATTTCTCCATCCATCGTACCTACTACTTTTCCAGGCTTCGCACCTGTCTTCATAGAAAACTCTGGGTCAATTCCTAAATGCACATTTGGTAATTCTAAATACTTTTTTAAATGAGGTAATTCTGTTTGTATATCAGAAAGTGCAACTTGTATATCGAGGAAAACTATTGCATCAATCTTTTTTGCCATTTCTAAAACTTTTTGAATTTCCGTATCTGGCATACGAAATCTATATTTTCCATCACTTCCTGCCGAGCCTTGCGCTACTACTGCGATGTAGTGAAGTGCTGGAATAACTGGAGTCTCTGGGTCTGCAACTTCCCATTTTCTAACTTCAGAATTTAATTTCTTAAGCATTAACTTTTCATCATATTCTCCTAAAACTCCCATTTTTTTAGAATACAAATTCCCATAGTACGCTACGATTCTATTGAAAGGTAGTATTGCACCAACTTTGGGATATGCTGTCTTCACAGGCCATTTATCGATTCTAGGAGTAGGCTCTATCACTTGCTCAGTAATAGTGCCGTCTGGATTGGTTATCTTTTTTATTATAGGGGCTGGCTGTGGAGGATTGTTTGCTATTTCAACCATCTTTTTATCGTAAGCTACAATATCTAATACTGGCAAAACAGGGGTAGAGTCTTCTCCTAAAATTTTACCCAATATGCTTTGCTCTTCTTTTATCTTCTCCCTTTTTTCATAAGAAATATTACCTACAGTTACAGGTGCAATAAAAAATAAACAAAAAGCCAAAAATAACAAAACCACAGAAAACCAAAAATACTTAGTTTTTCTAAAAATTTTATATTCCTTTTTTACTCTTTCTTTAATTCGTTTCATTCGTTAGAGTATAACAGAAACTAAGAAAAGTTGCTTTAAGGGCTAATCACTATTTATCAAAAACTTAAAGCTTTGGATTATTGTCTCGAATTCATTCTGAACTTTAGTTTTATCAAATTCTTTTATTCCTTGCTCAGTAGAATAATTGCTGATGTTTGTAGAATGTATAGTGTACTCAATCACATAACAATCCCCATCGAGCAATCCTCGATAACTTGTAGTTTCGTACAAATTACCTGCACCTGCGTCCCCTAGCACAAACTTTGTAAATGGATAACCACTAATATTTTTAGTACCACTTAATACTTCCCCATTGGTCATATCTCTACTACAAGCACTTATCTCTTTTGGATCAGTTGAAGCTCCAATAGTAAGGTATGCATTAGAGAAATTTGTATTTGGCATATATATTTTCGGAATAAAAACACGCGCCAAAAGCATTCCTTTTTGTTTTGCATTCAGTCTCCAGTCTGTAGATGGAGTATTTTGAGCTGGATCGGGTTGGTAAACTTTAAAAAAAGAATTATATTCAAAAGTAAATTTATTATTAACTTCATTAAACTCTTCCATACAATCTCCTGATTTTATAAAAGTGGAATTTGAATCATAAGTAATATCGGCTAGATTTTTGAAAGTAACCTTGTCCCCTTCTGTATTTACATCTCCATACCCTCGCACGAAAGTGTCCCCTTCTTTTTTGAATATCACTTGCATATCGGAATCCACTCCTTCAGAACTGAAACGATAATTACCTAAAAGAATTCCATCTGCATATTCTCCTTCGAAGCTCCCTGAAGAGCTGTCCTTCTCGTAATTATTAAAAGCGAGCATTCCAGACACAACACCATTCGTTTCAGATTGGATATTTAATACATAAACATCTTTGCTAAGCTTTGCCACATAACAACCTAAAATAGAATCTTGAACTAAAACTTCTGGCACATTATCAATCTGGGCTTTTTCTTTCGTAGCTATAAAATAAATTAAAACACCAAAAATTATGACAATAACTATTCCTACAATTAAATTTAAATTATTTTTCATATATAAAGACGCGTGAGCTGGGCTTATATTACTAAAAATTAATTTTTATAAAAGCTATACCATACAAATTAATAACTTTTACTGAGCAGGAGTATCGTTTGATTTAATGAGTTTGTATAAAAAGTTTAAACTAAGGGGTTTTCTTTTTTTCTTGTCTCCTGCATCCAAAACACCCCTGTTTTCTTCTTGTAAACGCTCTTCTTCGTCTATTAACCTTTGATTAGCAAGCTCCGAAATAGCTTCTGGCCCAAAAGCTTTTTTAGAATTTTTATTAAAATTATTCCTTTCCATATATCTATATTAACAAAATAAATCTACCCCGAAACAACAACTTGGAATCCTCCGTATGCGAAGCGTTTCATATCCATAGGCATCGGCATATCTTTATATTTTGGGTCGTTCATTGATTCGTCTTTCATAACCTTTTTGTTTACTTGGTCTCTGTGTGCTCGAGATTTGAAAACAATATAAGAAAACCACACTGTTTCACTTGGCTTTGCTTGGATCATTTTTGCAAATGGTAGAGCCACGTGTTCTGGCTTCCCATCTTCCATCATACATTCCATATAATCCAATGCCCCGTGCTTCATCCAAATCTTCTTGCCTAGCTCTGCCATTTTTTTGTAGTCCGAAATTTTATTTTTCGGAACTACTAGCACAAAACCATCCACATATTTACCTATTTGTTTTTTCATATAAATATAATATCAAATTAAAATTAATTAGTCACAGAGCTCAATAAGATATGTTTACTATAAAATAAGTAACTTGACTCTGACGCAACGTGATAGTTTATGCTAGTATGGTGGCAGTGGTCGAAGCCACGGAAATATACAATAAATCTATGCCCTACAACATAAACCAATTAGCAAAGATAGCAGAAGTGAGTGTTCGAACATTGCATCATTATGATAATATTGGACTACTCACCTCTTCTCGGAATATCAAGAATCAATACAGGATTTATGAAGAAAAAGATTTACTAAAATTACAGCAAATTTTATTTTTTCGAGAGCTAGATTTTAAACTCGAAGATATAAAAAAGATTTTAGAAAATCCAAAGTTCGATATTGCAAATGCACTCAAAGATCATAAACAAATGATTCTTTTAAAGAGGAAGCGTTTAGATGAATTATTAAAAACAATAGATAAAACAATTAATAAAGTAACTAATAAAAAAAATATGAAAGACGAAGAATTATATGGAGGCTTTACAAAAGAAGAAATGGAAAAGTATCAAGAAGAAGCGAAAGAAAAGTGGGGCAATACACAGGCTTACAAGCAATCTACCGAGCGTGTGAAGAAAATGGGTAAAGACGGATTAAACAAAGTATTAGAAGAATCCGGCAAGCTTACTATGGAAATTGCCTATGCAATGAAAAAAGGCTTGGCACCAGAGAGCACAGAGGTGCAGAAACTTATAGCAAAACATTACGATGGTTTAAGAGCATTTTACGAGCCAACTATTGAAATATACAGAGGCCTCGCAACAATGTATGTAGCGGACGAAAGGTTTAAGAAAAATTATGAAGATGTAGCACAAGGCTTGGCACAATTTATGCAAGACGGGATGCTTTTTTTCATAAATGAAAAATTACAATAAATACACAAAAGTATTATAATAGGTCTATGCAAAAAACTTTCAAACAAAGAATGGGCAAAACATACATAGCTTTAACTGTCGGGCTAACAGCAACAATACTAATGATAGGCAAATTTTTGGTCCACAAATATGGACTCGAATTCATAGAATTAAACACTCTTATAAGTAGCGTTATAGCAAGCTCCGTATTTATTACTGGGTTTTTGCTTGCTGGAGTCTTCTCTGATTACAAAGAAGTAGAGAAAATCCCAGCAGAAATGCGATCTTCTCTTGAAAGTATCCTGGGCGAAGGAAATGCTTTAAAAAGAAAAGATGCGAATTTTGATAATAAAAAAATAAAAATAATCGTACAAAAATTCATTGGAGAATTCGAAGAAGGATTGAGCGATGTAAACAATCACAGCCATATGGAGCACGCATTAGCAGTGTTAAAAGAATTTGACTTAGTCTTCGACGATATGGAAGCTCGCGGTGTACCACCTAACTATATGACAAGGATAAAATCTGAGCAATCCTCTCTCCGCAAAATTATCCTTCGGGTATATCAAATTCAAAAAACAAACTTTGTACCGTCAGTATTTGTACTTGTAGAATCTATCGTATTGTTTGTAATTCTTCTGATTATGTTTGCAAACACAGACTTGTACACCGGCATAATAGAAATTGGATTACTTTCGTATCTGTTACTTTATACTATGCGATTAATAAATGTATTGGAAAAGCCTTTCCGCAAAGGCAAAGACGATACTTGCGATGATGTAAGCATCTTTCTATTACGAGAGCTAAGTAGTGATTTGAATAAACACTAAAAATTTTCAAAAATTAGGCATCTTACTTCTTGGCTTTTGACTAAAACCCAAAATGTTAAATCTTTAATATCTTTTTCTTAGAAAGTAATGCAAAAGTTATTGCTAAAATTATACAAGTTAAATAAACACTCATTATTTGCATATAACTATAAGGTATATTTTTTAGCATACCCAATACAACAGTAAACACCCAGGACACCATTGATAATGCGCCACTTGCCATTAAGAAAGAAGAATTTTTAATAAACAAAGGAGCATCATTAAATTTTATACCTAAATGTTTTTTAATATTTGGTAAATGAGCAAAATGAAAGATTATCCCATTTATTATTATCAATCCAACAATAGAAATCTTGGCCAAAAATTTTGCAGAAGATAAGTAATAATCAGGATTAGTCGATACTAAAAACACACCAGAAACAAATAAAATAAAAATTCCAACCCAAACAAACATTCCACCCAATTGCATAAAACGTAGTTCAGTTTTCTCTATCAAGCCATCTTTAACGGAACTGAAAAACATAGCATCACTCAAAAAAGCACTTCCCGCCCCCAAAATTGCCCCGAAAATATGTGCAATAACATATGAAGTAGTATTG